>CACWZK010000009.1 GCA_902765365.1 uncultured Lachnospiraceae bacterium | reverse complement strand
AAACGCTCTCTGCCGCGGCGAACATACCAGTTACTCATTTCATCCACGAAATCATCAAGCGCTCTGCCTGCTTCGGGGATTCTGTAGTTTTCAAGGTTATTGTCTACTTCGCGAACAGTGGTGTTAAGTCTGGATAAAAGCCACTTGTCCATTACGGGAAGCTTGTCATATTCAAGTGTGTACTTTGTTGCATCGAATTCATCGATATTTGCGTAAAGTACGAAGAATGCATATGTGTTCCAGAGTGTTCCCATGAACTTTCTCTGACCTTCGACAACGGTTGCGTCCGAGAATTTGTTGGGAAGCCAGGGAGCCGAGTTGGTGTAGAAATACCATCTGATGGCATCTGCGCCGTGTTTCTTAAGTGCTTCGAAAGGATCTACGGCGTTACCCTTTGACTTACTCATCTTCTGTCCGTTCTCATCAAGCACCAAACCTAAAACGATAACGTTTTCATAAGGGCTCTTGTTGAAAAGAAGTGTGGACTCAGCCATAAGTGAGTGGAACCATCCTCTTGTCTGATCGACAGCTTCGGAAATAAACTGTGCGGGGAACTGTGATTCGAAAAGTTCCTTGTTTTCAAAAGGATAGTGATGCTGTGCGAAAGGCATTGCGCCCGAGTCAAACCAGCAGTCGATAACTTCCGGAACTCTGTGCATGTCTTTGCCACAGTCGGGACATTTTATCGTTACGGTATCAATGTAGGGACGGTGAAGTTCAATCTTGTCCGCATCAGCCATACCGCTCTTTTCTTTTAATTCTGCTCTGCTTCCGATACATTCAAACTTACCGCACTCGCACTCCCAGATATTAAGAGGTGTGCCCCAGTAACGGTTACGTGAGATAGCCCAGTCCTGAATGTTTTCAAGCCAGTTGCCGAAACGTCCTTTACCGATGGATTCGGGAATCCAGTTAACTGTATTGTTGTTTCTGATAAGATCGTCTCTTACTGCCGTTTCTTTTATGTACCATGATTCTCTTGCATAGTAGATAAGCGGAGTATCGCATCTCCAGCAGTGAGGATATTCATGCTCAAACTTGGGAGCATCGTATAAAAGCTTTCTTGACGAAAGTTCTTTGATAACTTCGGGGTCTGCACTGATGGCGCCTCTGTCCATTTCAGCCTGTGTGGGCTTGCATCTCATGCCTCCGAAAGGAGTTTCGGGAAGCATTACACCCTTGTCGTCAACCATCTGTACAAAAGGAAGGTCGTAATTTCTGCCGACATTGGCATCGTCTTCACCGAAAGCAGGTGCGATATGAACGATACCGGTACCGTCTGACATGGTAACGTAGTTGTCACATGTTACGAAGAAACCTTTTTTGTTCTGCTTGTCGGCTACTGCTTTTGCACATTCGTATAAGGGTTCGTATTCTTTGTATTCAAGATCCTTTCCGACATATTCTTCAAGGATTTCGTATGCGGCTTCGCCTTCTTTGGCAAGAGGTGAAAGAACGCTGTCCAAAAGTGCTTTTGCCATGTAATATGTGTTGCCGTCAGCTGCTTTTACCTTGCAGTAAGTATCCGAAGGGTTAACGCAGAGAGCAACGTTTGAAGGAAGTGTCCAGGGTGTGGTCGTCCATGCAAGGAAGAATGCATCTTCGTCTTTTACCTTGAAACGGACAATGGCTGAACGTTCCTTTAATGTCTTATAGCCCTGTGAAACCTCGGCAGTCGAAAGAGGGGTTCCGCAACGGGGACAGTAAGGCACGATTTTAAAGCCTTTGTAAAGAAGGCCCTTGTTCCAGATTTCCTTAAGTGCCCACCACTCAGACTCGATATAATCGTCATGATATGTAACATAAGGGTCGTCCATGTCTGCCCAGAAACCTACGGTTCCCGAGAAGTCTTCCCACATGCCTTTGTATTTCCATACGGATTCCTTACATTTGTCGATGAAGGGCTCCATACCGTATTCTTCAATCTGTTCCTTGCCGTTTAATCCTAAAAGTTTTTCAACTTCAAGTTCTACGGGGAGACCGTGAGTGTCCCATCCGGCTTTTCTCGGAACCATATAACCCTTCATGGTACGATATCTGGGAATCATATCTTTTATGACTCTGGTTAAAACGTGACCGATGTGGGGTTTTCCGTTGGCGGTAGGCGGTCCGTCATAAAATGTATATGTCGGTCCTTCCTTTCTGTTTTCCATACTTTTTCTGAAAATGTCATTTTCTTTCCAGAAATTTTCGACTTCTTTTTCTCTCTGGACAAAATTTAAGTCTGTTTCGACTTTGTTGTACATGGCAAACTCCTTTATTTTATGCAAAAATCAACTATTTATTATATCATCCAAGCATAAACATGTAAAGATTCACTGTTTATTGCAAATCGTACTTTTTTTACGCGTATTTTACGGATTTACTGTTATTTATTCACATTACAAAGTTATGTATTTCTAACACCTTGATATTTTAAACAAATTATAATAAACTTATCATATATGTACGGCTAACATATGTTTTTATATAATGGTAAGGAGGAAAAAATAATGGCTTACGTTATTGGTGATTCTTGTGTAATGTGTGGCGCATGTGCAGCTCAGTGTCCCGCTGGTGCTATCTCTGAAGGCGACGGCAAGTACGAAATCAATCCCGATGCTTGTATCGAGTGTGGCGGATGTGCTGACGGATGTCCCGCAGAAGCTATTACACAGGCTTAATTAGTTATTTGAAATCATAAAAGATAAGTGCCCGGCACCCTTTGGGAGCCAGGCACTTTTTTTATTCTGTTTCTTCTTTGACAAGCGATCTGTCCATATCCCTGAACTGCGTGTACTTCGGAAGCCACATAAGGTTGACATCTCCGATGGGGCCGTTTCTTTGTTTTGCGATGATTACGGTCGCTTTGTTGGCCTCTTCGGTTTCGTTTCTTTCTCTGTCGATAAACATTACAACATCGGCATCCTGCTCGATGGCGCCGGATTCACGAAGGTCCGAAAGCTGAGGTCTGTGGTCCGACCTCTCTTCTGCCTTTCTGTTTAACTGCGAAAGCGCAAGGATGGGTACCGAGAGCTCTCTCGCAATTGCCTTTAAGGATCTTGAAATCTCCGATACTTCGTTCTGACGGGACTCTGCTTTTTTAGAACCCGACATCAACTGCAAATAGTCGATGATAATCATATCAAGGCCCTTCTCCATCTGGAGTTTACGACATTTAGATCTTAATTCGGAAACTGTGATACCGGGCGTATCGTCGATTTCAAGCAGTGATTTTCCGACGATTTCTCCGCCTTCTATAAGTGCGGTCCACTCATTATCCTGCAGGTTTCCCGTACGAAGTTTCTGCGAATCAACATGTGATTCCTGTGATAAAAGACGCTTAACAAGCTGTTCCTTGCTCATTTCCAGCGAAAAAATCGCAACATGCTTTCTCTCGACTGCTGCCACGTGAAGGGCAATGTTTAAAGCAAGGGCGGTCTTTCCCATTGAAGGACGGGCTGCAAGAAGGATTAAATCCGAAGGCTGGAAACCAGTGGTCTTGTAGTCAAGATCCGTAAATCCGGAAGCGATACCGGTTACGGTTCCGTCGGTATTATGAGCTTTTTCGATATTCTTTAAGGATTCCATTACTATCTTGCTGATAGGTGTGAAATCCTCCGTATTTCTTTTTTGTACTATTTCGAAAACAGACTTTTCGGTGGTATCCAAAATTTCTTCGAGATCACCTTTACCGTATGCCTTCGAGACAATGCCCTCGCCCGCCTTAATAAGACGTCTTCTGACAGCCTTTTCGTACACGATATTGCAGTGATGTTTAAGTCCCGCCGAAGTGGTTGCGACATCTACGAACGAATTGATTTTATCGTCCGAGAATGCTTCCTCCGGAAGATTGGTTTCGCGGAGTTTATCCTGCAATGTAACGGGATCGAGCGTTATTTTGTTGTTGTACATCTGGAGCATGGTATCGAAAATAATACCGTGTTCCCTTAAATAAAAGTCATCCCCGGTTATAATGTCGGATGCGTTTATAACGCCTTCCGGCTCTAAAAGGATGGAACCTAATATACTTTTTTCGGCAACGAGATCCTTGGGCATCTCCTGCTTAACTATGGCTTCTTCCATTTTGCTTCCCCAATATATTACGTATTATTCAGAATCTACATTCACGCTTAACGAAGCGCTTACCTGTGTGTGAAGTTTAACCGTTACGGAGAAACTTCCGACACTTTTAATAGGGTCTGACACAACGATTTTCTTTTTGTCGATATCGAGGTTATGCTGCTTTTTTAACTCGGCAGCGATTTCCTTTGCGGTAATCGAACCGAAAGTTTTGCCGCCTTCGCCGGTCTTAATCTTTAATACAACTTTGATTTTTTCAAGTTTTTCAGCAAGTTCTTTCGCATCGGCGAGCTGCTTTGCCGCGATTTTTTCCTGATTTGCTTTCTGAAGCTTTAAGTCGTTGGCGTTTGCTGCATTGGCTTCCACGCCGAGTTTCTTGGGCAAGATGTAGTTTCTTGCGTATCCGTCGTTTATTTCAACCACATCGCCTTTTTTGCCGTGCGGTTTTACGTCCTGTAATAAAATAACTTTCATGTCTGTTCCTTTCTTAGTCGTCTATCATTGAGTCTAATATTTCTTTTAATCTGTCGATTGCTTCTTCGACGCTGATGCCCTCGAACTGGGCTCCCGCAATGTTCATATGTCCGCCGCCGCCGAGTTTTTCGGTTACGACCTGAACGTTAAGTTCGTCTATCGAACGGGCGCTTAAATAAACCTTGCCCTGGTATTCGGTAAATACGAAACTTGCCTTGATTCCGTTGATGTTAAGAAGTTCGTTCGCGGTCTGTGCGGCCACGATGGTAGGGCTCTTGCATCCTGCGGAATCGCATACGGAGATGGCATAGTCGTTTCTGTAGATGTTTGTGTCTTTTATGGTCTTTGCCTTGGCAAGATATTCGGAAGCGTCCTCTCTGAAAAGCTTGCGGACTCTGGTTACATCGGCGCCGCTTCTTCTTAAGTATGCGGCTGCTTCGAATGTTCTGACGCCGGTCTTGGTCATAAAGTTGTTGGTGTCAATCATAATGCCCGAGTAAAGTGCATCTGCCTCGATACCGGAGAGTCTTACGCCCTCGTCGATGTACTGCAATATCTCGGCTACCATTTCGCTGGCCGATGAAGCATAAGGCTCGACGTAGGAAAGTGTCGCATTGTCGATGATTTCCTCGCCCTGTCTGTGATGATCCAAAACCACGATTGCCTTGCAGTATTTAAGAATATCCGCACACTCGCAGAGTGACGGCTTGTTGGTATCAACCACGACGAGTGCGGCGTTGTTGCCGACCGTCATTAATGCGTTTTCGCCGTTTACAAGCATACCGGGATACTGTTCCTCATTGTTGGCAAAAAGGTCAACCAGAGGTTTTAGGGAAGGTGTTACATCGTTTAAAATGATGCTTGCCTTTTTATCAAGCGCTCTCGCGATACAGTAAACACCAACTGCGGAACCGAATGAGTCCACGTCGCCGAGCTTGTGTCCCATGATATAAATCTGGTCTTTGTTGACAAGGATTTCACGAAGCGCCTGGGCTTTAACTCTCGCTTTAACCCTGGTGTTCTTTTCCGAAGACTGGCTCTTGCCGCCGTAGTACTGAACGTTGCCCGGGGATTTGATAACCGCCTGGTCTCCGCCACGGCCGAGTGCAAGGTCGATTGCGGCTCTGGCAAATTCATTGTTCTGGCTGTATGTAAGGCCGTCGAGTCCGATACCGATACTTAATGTAATCGGTCTTTCGTTACCGATGCTGACGGTCTTGATTTCTTCAAGAATGTCAAACTTGGATTCCTTAAGTTCACTCAGGGATTTCTTTCGTAAAATAAGCAGGTATTTGTCTTTTTCGGTTTTACGAACGATACCGTCAAGAGACGAAATACACTGGGTAATCTTTCGATCGACAAGGGCTAAAAGAAGCGAACGTCTTACATCGTCCACGTTTTCGAGCGCTTCTTCGTAGTTGTCGATATAAATCATACCGACTACAACGCTCTGATCATCGAGTTCTTTAAGTGCTATTTTAAGAGCGGTCTCATCAAAAAGATATAATCCGTATAAGAATTCGCCGTTGCCGGTTTCCTCTAAGAATCTGCTGTTTTCCACCATGTTGTCGATGGAAATCTTTTTGATATTTGCTCTGAATTCTCTGGATTCGAATGTGATGTTTACTTCGTTTTCCATGCTCTCTACAGGGAAAACATCCTCGGTCATCTCCTCAAAAAACGAGGAAACGGGTTTGCCGAAGCCTCTGTCGGAACCGATTACTTTTTCGAATTCGCCGTTGGTCCATACGATTTTGCCCTTATGGTCCAGCAAAGCATGAGGCAGGTTTAATTCTTTTAGGATCTGTTTTTGTATCTGCCCGTATTCCGTGGCGAAGCTCACCATCTCGTCGATGAAGAACTGCCTGAAATAAATCCACATCACGATTATTCCGACAAAATAAATCACAAGGAAGACGGAAATTACGACTCCCGAAATGATATTGAGAATGTATATAGGAATATTAATAATTGCAAGAATTATTCCAAAGGCAAGAAGCAGTGTAAAGTACAGTTTTAACTTGCCTTTTATTCTAACTTTTTTAGCCATATAATTAACCTCTCGCAAAACACCCAAAAGATAAGTGTATTATATCACTTTTTTTACTCGCATTCCATTACTACATATAGGTTTGTCCACCTCTTCATTTTGTGGTGGGAACTAAATATTGTATCATTAAAAAAGGATGCGGTTTCCCACATCCTTAATTGTTTTTATTCAACTGAATAAGGCATTAATGCAACGTGACGTGCTCTCTTGATAGCAGCTGTTAAAGCTCTCTGATGCTTTGCACATGTACCTGTG
Organism: uncultured Lachnospiraceae bacterium; assembly: GCA_902765365.1. Lineage (GTDB taxonomy): Bacteria > Bacillota > Clostridia > Lachnospirales > Lachnospiraceae > UBA3766. The sequence continues at coordinate 17,720 of CACWZK010000009.1, read as the reverse complement.
ATTCTTCTGGGAAGAATCTTGCCGGACTCTGATACGTATCTTTTAAGCTTAGCTGTATCTTTGTAATCTATCTCGTTATCTTTGCCACAGAATACGCATACTTTTTTTCTTCTGCGCATATTGCCTTTCCTCTTCATTGCAGGATCGGCTGTTTTATTATCTTTAACGAATGCCATGATAAATCCTCCATTTATAAACTAAAACGGCATATCATCCTTTACTCCGGCGTCAATGTTCATGAAATCACCGTCGTCCTGAATGGTATTATTCGAAGATGAATTTGCTTCTGTCTGTCCCCCGTTATTGCCTGAAGCGTTCTTGCTCTCGGCAAATTCCTGATCTTCGGCTATAACATCTGTTGTATAAACCTTCTGACCATCCTTGTTTGTGTAACTTCCGGTCTGGATACGACCAGTTACAACAACCTTGATACCCTTTTTGAGATATTTCTCGGCAAACTCTGCTCCTTTTCCAAAAACAACGATGTTGATGAAATCCGTGTTGTTTTCTTCATTTCTGGAGAATCTTCTGTCTACTGCAAGAGTATATCTTGCAACAAGACCTGTGCCTTCACCTCTCATATCGGGATCTTTGGTTAAACGTCCCATAAGAATAACTTTATTCATATATACCTTCTTTCTATTGTTCGTCTGTTCTGACAACTAAGAATCTTAATACGTTGTCCATGATACGAACGCGGTTTTCGATTTCAGCGGGAGCAGTTGCTTCTGCATCAAAACGAATGAAATAGTAGAAAGCCTCGTGCATATGCTGAATATCATATGCTAATTTTTTCTTGCCGGCATCCTCAACTTCTGTGATTGTACCGCCGAATCTTTCGATGTAAGCTTTGCACTTATCAACTACCGCAGCTCTCGCATCGTCTTCGATCTTAGCATTGACAACAATACATAATTCATACTTATTCATGCTTGTTACCTCCTTTTGGTCTCTGGCCCTTACCTTATGTAAGAGCAAGGAAATTATTTCATCACGGACTTATATGATAACACAGCGATTTTCAAATCGCAAGGAAAAATTTTTTAATCCGTGAGTTTTTCTTACTTATTTAACTTCTTTTACGTTTTTTTCGATTTTACTCCTGGTAATCTCTATCTGATGACCACAGGTTACGCACTCTAAGCGGCAGTCGCTGCCCACGCGGAGAACCTTCCATTTGTTGCCGCCGCAGGGGTGCTTTTTCTTGAATTCAAGGATGTCGTTTTCTTTTATGATCATAACTGTGAGAATACCTCTCCTATTTTGCCTGCTATGCAGAGGTTTGCGTACCTGTCGCGGGGTGTGGGCTGAAGGTTTACAAGGACGAGCTTGTTACCTCTGTAGTAGTCGATTAGGCCTGCTGCGGGATATACCGCAAGTGATGTGCCGCCGATGATGAGTACGTCAGCGTTTTGAATGTACTGAACGGACTTCTGCATCGTAAGGCCGTCGAGACCTTCCTCATATAAAACAACGTCGGGCTTGATAATGCCGCCGCACTTGTCGCATTTGGGAACCATGTAGTCCGCATCGCCGGGTTTGTATTTTTCCGCTGCCTCGTTGACTTTTTCTTTTATGGCCGTAAAATCATAAAATGCGTGGCACTTCATGCAGTAGTTTCTCTGCACGCTTCCGTGAAGTTCCATGACTTCCTTGCTGCCTGCTTCCTGATGGAGGCCGTCTATGTTCTGCGTGATAACCGCTTTAAGTTTGCCTGCCTTCTCTAACTCAGCGAGCTTAAGATGAGCTTTGTTTGGTTTGGCACCTTCCAAAAGAAGTTTGTCTTTGTAAAACTTGTAAAATTCGCTCGTTTTCCTCATAAAAAACGTATGGCTTAAAATCGTTTCGGGCGGATAATCATACTTCTGATTGTAAAGTCCGTCCACGCTTCGAAAGTCCGGAATTCCGCTCTCTGTGGAAACTCCCGCGCCTCCGAAAAATACAATATTGTCGCTCTCGTCAACCCACTTTTTTAATGTAGCGATTTTTTCGTCCATAGTTTTACCTCCCCAATTTTTTCTTTTAGGAGCCGGGCACACTTCGTGAGCCAGGCACCTTTATTTTACATCTGATGTCTTACAATCTTGTATTCGTCGCCGCACTGATAATACGGGCACTGATAATGCGAGTCCGTATTGAGGCGGATGTAGTCGTCCTCGTCCATGCTCACGCAGCAGACATATTCTTCCTCATCGTCATCGAATACAAAGTTTGCACATTCTTCGCAGGATATATCCATGTTGATTCCTTTCAATAATACAATCTAACGGCGGGCAAAAATGACACTACACCCCCGTCCCCCCGTGTCATTCGGTGTCAAAAAAGTATGCCTTTCATGCAGAGATTTGGTTCCATTGTGTCGAAGTTCCAGGTGTGGAACGAATCCGCCGCACAGAATTTATAATCGGGACAGTCGGCGCATTTGCCTGTCTTTCTGAAGTCGTTTCTAAAATTAACGAATTTGTTTTCCCAGACATCTTTCAGGTTATCTTTTCTGATGTTTCCCTGAATAAGCTCGGGGCGTCTTTCGATGTCAAGGCAGCCGCCGATATCGCCGTTGTACATAATGCTTGCGGTATAAACGCCTGCGTTGCAGAGGAAATACCACTGTCTGACTTCTCGCTCCATGTCGGTACCAAGGTAATGCGAGCAGCCGTAGGTCACTTCCATTTTATCCTCAAATCTCTTGTCGCGGATAAAATCGAACATCCTTATATACTCGTCTTTTGAAAGCATCAGGTCTGCATTTTCTTTTGCTCTTCCTATCGGCTCAATATTGATTACACGCCACGAACGAACACCGACTTTTTTGAATTCTTCATACATGGCATCAAGTTCGCCGATGTTTTTATGATAAATAACCGTGGTAATCTGCACATGGGAAATGTTAACTTCGAGCAGATTTTTAATGCCCTCGATTGTCTTTTCATATGAGCCTGGTGACTGCCTGAACCACTCGTGATTTTCTTTCAGACCGTCGACACTGACAGATACCGTTCTTAAGCCGGTCTCCGCGAGCTTCCTTGCGGCTTCCTTGTCTATGAGGGTTCCGTTTGAGGTCATGCCCCAGCCGAAGCCGAGCTTATTTGCCGCATCCATTATTTCAAAAAATTCAGGTCTAAGTAACGGTTCGCCGCCCGTTACGCAAAGGCGCATTCTTGATATGTCAAAATCTCTTTTAACCTGTTTTAATGCGGTTATTATTTCATCTTTTGTAAGCATTCCGGACACATCGATATCGCCGCATCTCGAACCGCAGTGCAGGCAGTGCTCGTTACAAAACGGTGTTATTTCCAAGAAAAGAGACCTGAGATCCGGATGGGGTCTTAATGTCTCTTCTCTGTAATCAGCAAGCTGCTGCATATGTTTATTCTTGATTCGTGCGTTCAGTCCGGAGTTGTTTTTTTTGTTCATGTTTTTCTCCAAACGAAGCTTTATTCAAACCAGTCGGGCGGTCCGTAAACCGCAGGCTCAATGTTTAGTTCGACGTTAAAATCATCTTCATCAATCGGTACATTCAGGATTACTTCATCATCCTCAACGTCCGTATCTTCGGGATTGCTTTCTTCGAACCACTCGGGAGGCCCGTAGACTTCCTCGTTGATATTTACCTCGGGATCATAATCGTCGTTTTCTTCGAACCATTCGGGCGGGCCGTACACGTCTTCGTTCTGATTGACTTCAGGATCGTAATCTTCCTCTTCAAAGGGAGGCGGTCCGTATAACGGTTCGGTATCATTTATCGAAGGATCGAAATCATCATTATCGTCATCTTCGTCTATCCATACGGGCGGGCCGTACACATCTTCGTTCTGGTTGTTGTTCGGGTTATACACATCCGGTCCGGGAGGGCCGTATACACCGTCATTCGAATTGTATGTGGGATCAAACCATTCGGGCGGTCCGTAAACAGTGGCCGGACGATTGTTTTGGGCAAAAAATACTCCTCCGGCTATACCGGAACCCAGCGCACAGAGGAATAGAAGAATTATGTGGCCTATTCCCACGAATAAAAGAAGGAATGTCCACCAGCCGCTCTTTCCCGCATCGCGCAGTCTTCTGACCGTAAGCGCAATCCACGGTACGATTGATATTAAAAGATATAAAAATATTAAAACTGCGGGAACAAGCAGAATGTAATGAACTATGGTAAGAAGGATGTATGCATCAAGAAAATCCTGTAAAAAGAATATTCCTACGGATATAAGCATACATATAAAAGCAAGAATTCCCAAAATTGCATGGAACAGAAAAGCAAACCAGTATTCTTTTCTGGTGCTTGTTCCCTTGTAATCAAAAATTCCTGCCCATAATCTTTTTTGTGCCGAGAAAAAATTAGCTTCTTTCTTTTCCATATTTTTCCCTCACTTTTCTTTTAGGAGCCGGGCACCCTTCGGGAGCCGGGCACCTTTGTTACTCTTCCGTCTTTTCTTCCTTTTTTACACCCGGTACTATTGCTTCGGGATCGATAGGATTGCCGTTTTCGTCCTTACCGTGAGTGATGTTTTCGTAGATAAGCTTGAATGCATGCTCGGAAAGACCTGCAGTTTTCATTTCCTTGACCTTTTCGGGAGATACTACATCCACGATTTTTAAATAAACATCGGATCTTCTCGGGATTCTTTTCTTGACGAATTCCGTGCCTGATATCGCGATGATGACAACCGGACACTCGGCCTTGGTCGCAATTTTGAATGCGCCGTTTTTAAACTCTAAAAGAGGTTTTTGTGTTCTGTTTCTGGTTCCCTCGGGGAAAATAAATACGCTTGTCAGATTGTCTTTGATATAACCTGCTGCCTTGTTGATTGTAACAAGAGCATTTTTAACGCTGACTCTGTCGATGGGCATAAAGCCTGACTTGTGCATCATTGCGCCGGTAAGCGGAATGTTGAAGTTCTCGGGTTTGCTGACGAACACAAGCATATGTTTTCTGAGTGCGAATATTACACTCATGGGATCGTAATTTGAAAGATGGTTGGCAACTACGAGAAATCTCGTGCCGACTTTGGGGAGTTTTTCCGCACCTTCGACATGAACGTGCACGTTTAAGAAAAACAGACCGATACGTACAGACTCGGTAAAAATCCATTTATAAAATTTGGAAGGCTTGGTAACTTCCTTTTTCTTGTTGATAAAAAGTGACCAGATATAAAGTACCACCCAGTAAATAACTTCCCAGAGGATTATACCAACGAGAAGTGATGCGATACACACCAAAATGTTCCAGGGAAGCGGAAGTGCGTACCATTTGCAAAGTATTACCGATGCTGCAGCGGAAATAATTCCGAGACATGTAAGAATATAAAGCATTTTAAATCTGTTCTCCTGTTTTTTATTACTTTTCTTTTATGAGCTGAATTTAAGCTTGTCTGCCTTAAATTTTATCCTAAGTTCAATCCGGTTTCTTCGGGAAGTCCCAGGCGTGCGTTCATGCACTGGATGGCTGCGCCCGACGCACCTTTGCCGAGGTTGTCGAAGATGGATGTTATGAGGATTCTCTCTTCGTTGCCCGTCACGTAAATCTTCGCATCGTCGCGGCCCGCGTAGTCGTTGGCATGGAAGAAATTGCCGAGTTCCTCTTCGGCGCCGAAGGGCATTACTTTTATGAACTGTTCTCCCTCATAAAATTCGGCGAACATATCCCTGACTTCTTCGGGTGAGGCTTTCTTGGTCATCAGGTTTGTATATACGGGGAATGTTACGATCATTCCGCAGTAATAATCATCGACTACAGGCACGAAAAGCGGTGTATTTGCAAGGCCCGCAATCTTTTTCATTTCTTTTAGATGCTTGTGGTTCTGCGAGAGCGCATACATTCTCGGAGCGTACAATTCGTTCTTTTTGTCCTCGGCTTCGTACATTGCAATGCCTTTTTTGCCTGCGCCCGAGTAGCCTGAGAGTGCGTTGACGCATACGGGATAATCGTTGGCGATGTAGCCCTTATTAACCATGGGATAAACATCCATTATAAAGCCCGATGCGTAACATCCGGGAACCGCGATACGATTGCCCGTGCGGATTTTTTCCCTGAATGTGCTGCCGAGTTCCGGAAGACCGTATGCCCAGCCTTCGTCCGTTCTGTGCGCGGTTGATGTATCGATGATAACCGTCTTGTCGTTATCCCTGTCTACAAGGCTGACTGCTTCAATAGCTGCTGCATCGGGAAGACAGAGGAATGTGATGTCGGATGCATTGATGAATTTGGCTCTTTCTTCGGGATCTTTTCTTTTGTCGGAATCGATATGAAGTATCTCAACGTCGTTTCTGTTTTCAAAACGCTCGTTGATTCGTAATCCCGTTGTTCCTTCGCTTCCGTCGATGTATACTTTTGTTTTCACTTTGTTGCCTTTCTATTTAATCGGAGCCAGGCACGCGAGCGAGCCGGGCACCTTTTTTATTTTAAAATTTAATTCTTAGGCCTTTGGGATAGTGGTTTTTAAGGCTTCCGTTTACCGCCTTGCACCATCCGAGAGATACGCCGCCGACACATACCAGCGTCCAGCCGTTTTCGCAGTCTTTTTTAAGTTCTTCGCCGTGTCTGAATTTTAATGCCTCGTCTTCGTCAAGCTCTACCGCACGTCGGGCGTTATCTTTCGATAAAACCATCGCGAGCGAATGCGAAGGCTCGAATCTCTCTTTTTTGGTATCTCCCAAATGAATCCCCGGTCTTATAACCTTCAGGCCTTTGAGATCCTTATTAAATCCTTCGGGTAAAAGATACACCGAATCTTTAAAACAGACCGTTCTTTCGCGGTCAAATCCAAAATCTTTCAGATTATCCCTCATAAAAGAAGCAATCGTCTCCGCGGATTTTCTGTCGACACGAAGTTCTTTGTTCGGGCCTTTGTCCGAAGATTTATTCTTCTTTCCGGATTTATCCGGAGCGCTTTCTGTAAAATCACCGTCAGAGTTTTTTCCCGCACGCTTTAAGATGCAGATAAAATGTCCCTCGCCGTCTATTTTATGAGGCCAGAGTCTGGCGCATTTTTTTATTATGCTTTCGTCTGCAGGAGTTTCAAGCCATTCCCTTTGTCCGATGTCAAAGTATTTAAATCCGGGAACCGGTACGGCTTCGAATTCGGGATATCTTTTCAAGAAATCGATTATCTGTTCCTCGTCCTCCGCGGGAGCAAAGGTACAGGTCGAATAAACCAGATATCCGTTTTCGGCAACTGTTTTTACGGCTTCGTCGAGAATGTCTTTTTGCCTTTCGGCGCACATTTTTACGTTGTCTTCGCTCCACTCTTTTACGGCCGTTTCGTCTTTTCGAAACATTCCCTCGCCCGAGCAGGGCGCGTCCACAACTACAACATCAAAGAATTCTTCAAAGTTTTGCGCGATTTTTTCGGGTGTTTCGTTTAAAACCACCGCATTTTTTACGCCGCACCTCTCGATATTTGAAGAAAGAATATTTGCCCTGTCGCGGTTTATTTCGTTTGAAACAAGTATTCCCTGACCCTGCATATATGAAGCAAGCTGCGTGGATTTTCCTCCGGGAGCTGCGCAAAGATCCAAAACCCTTTTGCCCTTTAAATCGCATATTCCGGCGAGCGAAGCCGCGACTGCCATCGCAGAGGGTTCCTGCATATAAAACGCACCTGCATCGTGAAGCGCGCTTCGTCCGTATTTTTCGTCCGTAACGGCTTCAAATCCCGTGTCGCACCATTTTACGGGGGAGAGTTCATACGGGAATATTCTTTTAAAATCTTCAACCGATTCTTTTAGGGTGTTTACCCTGATGCCGGTTTTCTTTTTTTCGTCATATGATGCCCTGAAATCTTCATACTCGTCGCCGAGCATTTCTTTCATCCGGCTTTCAAATTCTTCGGGCAGTTTTATCATTCTTCGTTTCCGTTTTCTTACTAATCGATAATATTCTTAACACCCATGATGGTGTTGTAAGTTGCATTACCGATGTATGTATTCTGTCGGCTGTTTGCAGCATGAACAATCTTTCCGTCGCCGATATAGATGGCTGCATGTGTGCAGACGCCGTTTTTACCGTAGATAATGATATCGCCGGGCTGTGCTTCCGCATATGTTACGAGCTTACCGTTGTTGTTATACTGTCCGGAAGGCGTTCTGTCGATGCCGTATCCGAAGTGTGCGTAGATAAGTTTCGTGAAGCCCGAGCAGTCGGTACCGGTTTCAAGGGAGTTACCGCCCATTACGTACTTAAGACCGACGAACTGGCACGCGTAATTAACCAGATCTTTTCTAAGCTGCGTGGTATCTTCGAGAGAATATGCATTGCCTGCTGCCATTGCAGCCTTTCTTTGTGCTTCCTGCTCTCTGGCGATTCTTTCTCTTTCCTTACGCTCTTCCTCTTCCTTGGCGAGTCTGATGGCTTCCTCTTCTTCGAGAGTGATACCTACCGAATAACTCTTATCCACGAGAAGTTCTTCTCTGGTGTAAGGCTCGTCCATGAGAATCTGCTCCGCAAGATGCTCTCCGTATAAGAAATACTGAGACATTACATAGCCTTCGGCGTTGCCGGATTTGATTCTGAACCACTCTCCGTCTTTTTCATTGATGAATACGACTGCGCCGTCATATATTTTGGCGGTCGGTTCCGCGTTCACATCGGGTGCCGTACGCACGTTTACGTATGAATCGCAGCATGCGATGCCTATCTGTCCGCCGAGCGTATTGCTTATATCCATTAAAAGCTGCGCTTCGGGGCTGATTACCTCTTTGTTGCAGCCGTCTTCGATTTCCATCTGTCTGGAAACGCCCGTAATCTGCGCCTCGGCAACCTCATAGGAATCCATACCGATTGAAGCATTAAACACGGCCTGCTGGCGGATTTTGGTATTTTCCCACTGTCCCATTTCGGTTTCGGTGGCGGCCATACTGCTGTATGAAGTTATAAAAACGGCAAAAAAGAGCGCACTTAAAGCCGCGGTCTGAATTGCACTAATTTTGGTTATGCTGAATATCTTTCCCAATCTTAACATGTTCCGTCTCCTTAAAGTTAACGCCTGTGTGATTGTTCCTAAAAGAAATATTAATTCTTACAGGTGTTGTAACCTGTAGTCAATACGGTGGCTAAAAGATTGTCGTTTTCATCGGTTAACGTCATCTCGTATACGCATGTCGTCCTTCCGAGTTTGATCTTTTTTGCCTCACATATGATTTTCTCGCCTTTGGCTATGGCATTGAATGTAATCGTTGAACTTAAAGACACAATACCGGGTTTGTCATGGTTGGTAGCTACCGCAAAGGTAAAATCCGCAAGCGTAAAATACACTCCGCCCATTACATTGCCGACCGCATTCATATGTCTTTTATCAATTTTCATACTGCAGACGGCGGTCATGTCTCCGACCGAATCGATTACCATGCCGTTTTCCGTGGCAAATCTGTCTTTTTCAAAGAACTGTCTTATTTCGTTTAAGTCTGTCATTTATTTTTTCTCTTTTATGATTTTTTATTTCATCGACTCTGCTATATATCTTGCAACATACACACCGCTCGCGGATGCATGTGAAAGCGAATGAGTCACGCCCGAACCGTCGCCGATTACGAAGAGGCCTTTGTTGCGTGTCTCAAGGTTTTTGTCGATTTCAACTTCCATGTTGTAGAATTTAACTTCCACACCGTAAAGAAGCGTATCGTCGTTGGCTGTGCCGGGGCAGATTTTGTCGAGCGCGTAAATCATCTCGATAATTCCGTCGAGGATTCTCTTGGGAATTACGAGGCTTAAATCACCGGGTGTTGCAGCGAGAGTGGGTGTTACATAGCCTTCCTGAATTCTCTCGGCATTGCTTCGTCTTCCTCTGGTAAGATCGCCGAAACGCTGTACGATTACACCGCCGCCTAGCATATTGGAAAGGCGTGCGATACTCTCGCCGTATCCGTTGCTGTCCTTAAAAGGCTCGGAAAAATGCTTTGACACAAGGAGCGCAAAGTTGGTATTTTCCGTATGTTTCGCGGGATCTTCGTAGCTGTGTCCGTTAACGGTGATGATACCGTTTGTATTTTCATTTACGACAGCGCCATGAGGGTTCATGCAGAATGTTCTGACAAGGTCCTCAAATTTAGCCGTTCTGTAAACGATTTTGCTCTCGTAGAGTTCATCTGTTAACGATGAGAAAATCTCTGCGGGAAGTTCCACTCTGACACCTATATCCACACGGTTTGATTTGGTGGGAATATCCAGATCGTTACAAACCGTCTCCATCCATTTGCTGCCGGATCTTCCTACGGAAATGATGCATTTGTCGCAGTCATATCTTCCGTCCGCGGTAATTACGGTATATCCGCCGTCATTCTTTTCAACCTTTTCGACGGGTGTGCGGAAGAAAAACTCCACCTTGTCTTTTAAGTGGTTGTAAAGATTCTCAAGCACGATGTAATTGATATCCGTGCCCAGATGGCGAACCTGCGCATCGAGTAAGTGAAGGCCGTTTTCAAGGCACATCTTCTTAATCTTGGTATCCGCGGTCGAATAAAGCTTCGTGCCTTCGCCGCCGTATGCCAAGTTAATCTCGTCCACATATTTCATCAGATCGATGGCTTCGTTTTTGCCGATATACTCGTAGAGCGAGCCGCCGAACTGATTGGTGATATTATATTTGCCGTCCGAAAAAGCACCTGCGCCGCCAAAGCCGTTCATTATGGCACATGTCGGGCATTTGATGCAGTTTTTGACCTTGACTCCGTCAATCGGACATTTTCTTTTTTCAAGCGGATTGCCCGCCTCAAAAATCGCTATTTTAAGATTGCTGTTTAACTTGGTCAGTTCGAACGCCGAGAAGATTCCTCCGGGGCCCGCGCCGACGATAATAATGTCATATTTCATGCTAATCCCCCATTCTTGCCCATTATCCATTAAATTATAACACTAAAATCAAATATGTGCCACATTTTATGTAAACTTTTGTTGACCGGGTAAAAAAAACCCTCCTCAAAATACATCCTTTTGAAGAGGGGTATATATGCTGCCTTTTTTAAACGATGCCATTAACAAACCTTCATAAATGCCGCATCCTCATAAAAATCAGGCTGATCCGAAACAAAACGGACAACATCCGATGATTTGACTGTCGGATTGGCTTTTATATACGCCAGCAATATTTCCTGTCGTGAAGGCGACTTTTGCGCATAATGACAAATAGCATCAACAAAATCTTTGTATGAATCATCTATATGTTCCAATAATTCTTTTAACTCCGACATTTTCAATCCTCCCATATTGCTATCCTCATATAAATATTATAATCTCCGTAACCATGATTCTCAAAGAAATACCAATATGCCCGATTATCTATTCCATATGAAGCATGAACTGCAAACGGAATATTTATATATTTAAAATAATTGGTATTTATTTCTCCGTAAATCTTTGCATACTCTCTTTTACTCATCAAGAAAGTATTATAAATAAACGCCATTAAACCTCCTTCTGCAGGAGATTTAGCATCTCTCCTGCTAATATAATTTCAATTTGTTTAGCAGGAAAATCCGATAAAACGGGCTATATTATCGGCGTCGGGAACCCGACGATAGAAAATCCTGAATTTGATTGTATCGTAACATCCGAAATGGCTTTATTCAACCCTAAAAGAATAAAAAAACAAAGTTTGTGAAATATCACGAAAAGCATTAAAAAAAGACACCCAAAAAGCCTTGCAAAGTACTGCATTTACTGACTTTTTTGAGTGCCAAAAGAATAATTATTCGAATACCTATTCTTTGTTGTTTTTCACAGGCGCGTTTTCTTATTACTATTCGTTATTCATCATGTAAGAAAATACCAGATATGCGGTCTTGAGCGCATCGTGGCGGATGCGACCGTCTTCGATGGAAAAGATGTTGTCCGCTATAACCGTGGCATCGTTTATCCCTTCCAGTTTAACTACTGTCTTTCCTTCAGTGTCTAAGTATCTCTGTCTTATATGCTCGTCCACGATTCCGTTGTTGGCGATGACGATGTCGATTTTACGGTCTTTTAGATAATGGTTAAGAACATCCACATGGTCTCCGACATTGTAGCCGTCGGTTTCGCCGGGCTGGGTAACGAGGTTTGAAATGTACATAAGCGGAGCTTTGGCATCTTTTAGGGTCTCTACCACTTCTTTTGAAAGAAGATGGGGAAGAATACTCGTGTAAAGACTGCCGGGGCTGAAGATGATTAAATCGGCCTCGAGAATTTTGTCTTTTACCTCTTCGCAGATATGAACATCGTGATCGTAGTAAAGTCTTTTTATATCTTTTATGTGCTCGCTGACACATTCCTCGCCGATAAAGCTGCCGTTATCGCCCTCGCCAACCAAATCGACTTTCTCTTCGGTTAAAGGAAGCACGGTACCTTTGACCTGTAAAAGCTTTGCCATGTATTTTGTCGCTTCCGCGAGGCTTCCCTTGGTATCGATTAAAGCCGCAAGCATAATATTACGTACAGGATGGTTGTGAAGCGAACCTTCCTTGGAAAATCTGTATCCCATGAGGTTCACAAAATCCGCATCAACGTTTGCCATCGAAAGAAGCACTTTGCCGATGTCGCCGACCGCGGGAATATTCAGTTCTTCTTTTAAAACACCCGTACTTGATCCGTTATCGCTGACTGCAATTACGGTCGTAACGTCCAAAGGAAACAATTTTAATCCGGAGAGCACGCAGGAGAGTCCCGTTCCGCCTCCGAAAACCACTATCTTTTTCATCTTTTATCCTCGCTTAAAAAACACTTTTTCCCGTGTCTTACCTGTCTTTTTTACTGCTTAAATTTTATCAAAAAAAGGGTTTCTTAGAAACCCCTTTATTTTACATTGCTCCGCTGCCTCTTAAAACTACCCATATGGTCTTTAGGATGATTCTGAAATCTCTGCCCATGGTCCATTTTGTGATATATTCGCGGTCCAGCCTTACCACTTCCTCAAAGTCGGTGATTTCGGATCTGCCGCTGACCTGCCAGAGACCCGTGATTCCGGGCTTAATTGTCAGTCGTGCTCTGTGATGAAGATCGTATTTATCCCATTCATCGGGTGTCGGCGGTCTGGTTCCGACCAAAGACATCTGTCCCAAAAGAACATTGAAAAACTGCGGGAACTCATCTATGCTGTGATCTCTTAAAAACTGACCAAGGCCTGTTTTTTTCTTTCCGCCGGCCGTCACTCTGTTTCCGATAATTCTCGGATCGAAATCAAGTTTAAACATCATTCCGTCAGCGTTGCGGTTCTGATCCATATATTCTTTTTTTCTTTCCTCGGCATCGGGATACATGGTTCGGAATTTGATGATTCTGAATCTCTTGCCGTTTCGTCCGATTCTCTCCTGCGTAAAGAATATGTTTCCGGGAGATGATATAAAGATGAGCGGACCGAAAATAATTGCCAGAATAATCGTCACTATACTTCCCGCAAGTCCGGCAAGAATATCGATTAATCTCTTTAACAAAAGCTGTCTGGGCGAAGCATAATTTAAACTCATCGTAACAACGGTCTGTCCTGCCACACGCTCGACTATCTGATCTTTGTTTTCGAATTTTACGAGGTTTGCAACCGAGAAATGCACGGTCACGCCGGTTTCGAAAAGTCTGTCCAAAACTTTTTTAACCTTCGGATCGCTTGCTTCCCCGAAGAACATGACTTCGTCAACCCATTCCCTGCAGACAAACTCGGGAGCACCTTCAAAAGGACATACCACAGGCACTCCTTTAATCTCTTCTTCTCTCGCCGGATTGTCCGTAAGCACGATTCCGCGGATTATAAACATCTCGTAATTGTGCATATAGATTTCTTCAAGAATGGATTCAACCTCGTCTCTGGATGCTATGATAAGCAGCGAGCGGCTTCCGGCTTTGTTCATTCTCGAAAGCATGAGTTTTTTATAAATTATTCTCGTAAAATATGAGAGTGCGAGGTGAATTGCACCGCAGTAGAATATGGTGAGTCTTGAAATTTCGTTGGAATATTTCGTGACATACATACCGAACACAGTCACCAGAATAATAAGCGCTATATGCTTGATGGTGGCTGTCAGTTCGCCGTAAAGACCTCTTTTTAAAACATTTTTAAATGTCTCGTTAAAATATGTTATAACGAGTTCGTCGATAAAAAGAAAAAAAGCAACCGCAAGATAGGTTTCGCTATGCCAGAACGCTTCTCTGTGACGGATATAATACGCAAGCACGTAGGAAACCTGGAGACATATTATCTCCAACAATATAAAATCCCAATGCTTGAGCCATCCCTTAGGCTTCTTCCTGTACATAAAAAACCATCCCCTCAGCCGCTTTTAAAAAAATATATCGGAATTAATTATTCCTCTTCTTCGTTATTATCGTTATTTCCGTAATAACTGCCGTAGTATTTGCCGTAATACTTGCCGTAGTATCTGCCGTAATATCTGCCGTAATACCTACCGTAATAGCCCTTGCTGTTAAGTGCAACTTCGTTCAGTACACAGCCTAAAATCTTGCATCCCGCAACTTCAAGCTGCTCAATGCTCTTTCTGGCAAATCTGTAACTGATATTACCCGATTTGATTACCAGTATTCCGCCGTCACACTGCTTTGATACGATTGCCGCATCAATAACCGAACCTACGGGCGGTGTGTCTACGATGATAATATCAAACAGTTCTTTCGCCTGAGCCATAAAAAGTTCAAATCTTTCGCTTCCCAAAAGTTCACTGGGGTTGGGCGGTACGGGGCCTGCAAACACAAGGTGGAAATTAGGCACATCCGTAGAACAAACAACATCCTCAAACTGAACTCTCCCGATGAGGAAATGTGAAAGTCCGAACTGAACCCTGCCCTTTTTATAACGGCTCTTCATGACCGATTTACGAAGATCGGCGTCAACAAGCAGCGTTCTCTTTCCTGCCTGCGCAAAACTTAACGCAAGTTCAAAGGAAACCGTACTCTTTCCTTCGTCGGGCGTGGTGCTCGTAAAAAATACAGTCTTAACGTCCGTACCGGAAAACTCTATATTTGTACGAAGCGTCTTGAACGCTTCCTGTGTTCTGAAATCAAGTTTTTTCTGTTTAAGAGATAATTCCTGCATGTCTAACCCCTCCTTGCTTTCTTTTTCTTTTTGGAGGTATCTTCGTCATCCTGAATAAGAGGAATCATTGCAAGCGTGGTCATACCGAGATATTTTTCCACATCCTCACTCGTTTTGATCGAATCGTCAAAATAAAATCTTAAGGTAAGTATACCCGCCATAACAACAACACCGATTGCAAAACCGATGAGTGTGAATTTTTTCTTGGAAGGTTTTGAAGGCGATGTCGGAAGGTTTGCAACATCAACCACGTTAACCGCTTCGATATCCATTACCTTCTGTATCTGGATTGCTGCCACGTCACGAATGGCATCCGCTATAATGCGTGCTCTCTCGGGGTTGGCATCTTCAACGCTTATACTGATGATACGCGTTTCCTTGGTATTGCTGACCGAAACCTTTCCAACAAGCTGATTGTAATTTTCCGGCAGCTGAAGATCGTTTATAACCGTTTCGAGTACGTAACGGCTTGTAATAAGCGCTTCAAAGTCTTTTGTAAGCAGTGTCGAAAGCTGTGTATCGGAATATGTCAGCGTATCGTTTGAACTGTTTTTGCTTAAAATATAAATCTTGGTTGAAGATTTGTACTGCGGCGTGATAATAAACGCACTTATCGAAAAACCGATAGCCGCCGTGATTATGCCCGCAATGGCGATAAGCCAGATCCAGTGCAAAAGATACATGAGTATTTCCGCTACGTCAATTTCCTGCTCGTCGTCTTTTTCGTTTTGATAAATAATTTTATCCATTCTTTTTTCCCTGTTCCGTAATTTCTTTTATGCCTGATATTTAATCAAGCTCAAACAATTCAATGGCATTTTTGAAAAGAATCTTATCCGCGTATTCCTCATCATACCTCGAATAAAGATACTCTGCGCATTTTTTCATACGCGGTGCCCTGTTCGAATTGTCATGCGCATCCGTTCCTATCATACCTACAATCTTTCTTCGAAGCAGACCTTTTACGAACTGCTTTGTCAGAAATCCTGCATCTCCCGTTACACTGGATGCATTTACTGTTATCACGGCGCCGACTGCTTTTAAATGTTCAATCTTTGAAATATCTTTTCTTAATTCAAGATATCTTTCAACATGCGCCAGTATCGGAGTAAATCCCATGCTCTGAACCGTTTCGATGCCTCTTCGAATTCGCGAATATTCATCGTCCGGGTAGAACTCCAGGAGCAGATTATCCGTACCGTTAATTCGGCTTATCTTTCCCTCGTCAAATGCCTCTTCCACGTCGGAAAAATACATCACTTCGTTTCCGAGATAAAATTTGAGGGAAATGCCTTCATTTTCGGCTTTCACTCTTATTTCTTCCAAAAGTTTGGCGGCTTTATCGGGCGACACGTTATGATGCCCCTTTTTAAAATGCGGGGTCGCAATCATTCTGGTGATGCCTTCGCTTTCGGCGGTTTTAAGCATTTTCATCGTGCTTTCAAATCCGTCGGAGCCGTCGTCTACTCCCGGAATAATATGACAGTGGATATCCACCAGTTCTTTGGCGGGATAAAAATCCGTCATTGATTCATTTCCTCTTTAACTTCGGACAAATCAATCATTTCTATTTCTTCGTCCGAAACTTCGGTTTCCTCAAGCTGACTTAAATTAAATCCGTCGTCTGCACTCTCCAGCGGCCGGTAAGCATTCTTTGCGACTTTTTTACGAATAATCCTAAAACCTCTCTGTATTCCCCTTCCGGCAATCCCGGCTCTGTCCCAGATCAGTTTTAAAAGAAGTATTACCAGTATCGCTGCCGCAAACATACCGAGGATTATAAAAGATTTTATATTCTCGTTCTTCGGTATTATGCTTTTGGAAACTGTATTTTCATTTTCTGTATTTACATTGCCCGGTACGGTTAATACATTGCTTTCGTCCGAAACATTTCCTTCGTCTGCAGTTACTTCTTCGACGGGCTCGGAATTTGTTTCTTCCAAAACTTCTTCTGTATTATCTGTGCCTTCGGCAGTGTTTTCCTCTGTTTCGCTCTCCTCTTCTTCAAGAGCTTCCATATTAACGGTTATTTTATATTCGAGCGGTGTGCGGTTGTCCTGAGTAACCTTAAGGGCAATCTCGTTGGCTCCGGCTTTTAGTCCTTCGGTATCCGTTATAATTTTAAAACCTTCGGGAACACTGAATTCGAAATTTTCCGTATACGGAATATCAAATGAATACTCGTTTACATCAGCGGAATAATCGGGAAGCATTTCCCCGTTAAACATAATGTATTCGGGAGCATCGGCCGCGGGTGCCTGGATATGAACGGGTACTTCGGGAAACTCTGTTATTTCAAGCGCTCCGCCGTTTTCGTCGGTTAATGTGGCGTTTTCGACTTTTACGGTTGTCTCTCCTCCTATAACGGCATGGAAAGTAATCATCACTTTTACTCTTCCGCCGTCGGCCGAAGTACCGCTTACGCTTACCCTGCCGTTTCCGCCATCGTTGGCTCCGCCGACATATGTCAGGTAATTTTCGTCGTATACGATTACCGTTTCGTAATCACCGGTTTTTTCACCGTTGTCACCGCCTAAATAAACGCCGACATTAAAGTCCTGTCCCGAAGTAGCATTATACTCCGTGGAGCCGGTATAGACAATTCCTTTTGCGTTTGCAGAAATGTCATAAGCAAAAAAAACAGCAATCACAGTTATTATTCCGGCTGCGATTGTAGTCATTTTTGCCCATGAAATACGACTTCTTAAATTT
>CACWZK010000008.1 GCA_902765365.1 uncultured Lachnospiraceae bacterium | reverse complement strand
CTTAATTTGTGAACAAGCAAATGCTCATTGCATCCCGGACCGTGCAGATTCCAGAACGCGCGCATTGTCATATGTTCGGTATTGTAAAAATCTTCTTTTGTTTCTTTTCTTAAAATAATATTATTCAATGTCTTAATCTCCTTTTGGTAAATGTTTCAATTAACAGATGTGATTATTTATTGTATGGAGACCTTGAAATCAAATATAAAAAACCGCGACAAGAAATGCCACGGTTTAAATACATATATAAGTATCTGTCGGACATACCAAACTAGATACGATTAACCGAGGTCATCATACAATATTTACTTACAATATCCAATTTTTCAAAACGCATAAAAATGACCTCTCTTTCTTTTAGAATTTATCATCATGTGTATTCTAACAAACAGTGCTAAAAGTTGTCAACAGAATCAATATCGCCACTATCGTAAGAATTATCATATTCCTTAAAGGCATATTAACTCCTCTGAAACAAATATTATCAATTAAATGTAATTACATGTTTACACACATCAAGAAACCTTTTTATCGCCTGACAAAATTCTTCCGGTAATTGTCCTTGAGGAGAATGTCCGCACCCATCAACGAGATACATTTCCTTTTGGGGAGCAGTTATTACATCGTAGTATTCTTCTATCGGTCCAACAGGGCAAGACCAGTCGTCCGAACCGGATATAAAAAGAACCGGCATTTGAAAATCAGTATTTCTTTTATATGCATTAAAATCCAATAAGTAATCTATCAACGGTTTCTCCAAATCTTCGTATGCTGTATTGCCGGTTAGCGCTGATAAAATAACCCAATACCACCTTGCATCATCAACTCCAAAATAAGGCGAGAAGATTGTAGCAGTTGTCGATACGTCTTCTGTTACTCTCGGCGAATGATACTTAAGCGTACTGTTGCTAAGCGCAGACATATTTGCTACCGTGGGATTATTTATAAGGTTCTCATACGCATTCTCCATTTCGCCGGTATCATCACCGGCCTCCCTTGCTTTTGCCAGCGCATCATTATAATCATAGGTATATGCATACAAATCTTCTTCGATTACTTCCTGGCCTATTCCTATATAGGCAGAAACTTTTTCAGGATGATCAAGAACATACTGGCTTCCGAGCAGACTTCCATATGAATGTCCCATAATAATCACCTTATCCTGCTTATATGTATTTCGAGCATAATCAACCAGAGCATCTAAGTCATTCATGGCCTGTTCGAATGAAACCGTGCTGTTATCAGGATCTGTATTCACATTATGATAATATGTCCTGCCGCATCCTCGTTGATCCCAGCTAATAACAGTATAATCATCTGTCAGATAGTCTATCCAGCAATAGTCAGTGATTGTACTGGGTGCTCCCGGGCCGCCGTGGAGACTGATGATAACAGGATTTGATATATCATGTCCCATTGTAAGGATATACTGTTCCTGACCATTTAACATTACATATTCTGACTTATTAATTCCGTCGCTATAATCTATTACACGCTTAATCTGATTTATATTTCTGCCAATAATTACTACGACAAAGAATCCAAGAACGATTATCAGAACCATCGAAACAATTACTTTTGGAATACCGATTAATATTCTTTTTACAATATGCTTTTTGGCTCCTGGTTCAATCACTTCTTTCTTATGAGCGAGATGTATTCCAATGTGACCGATTCCAAGCATGACCGAGCCAAGAATCATTAAGCCATTTCCGCCATATATTCCAAGAAGAAAGAATGCGATGACTGGAAGCGTGGCTCCGGCAACAGGTATTCCTAAAAGATTTTTGTAGAAATCCTTCATGGTTTTATCACTTCTGAAATAGCGTATCCAATATATCTCATAAAGCACCATGCAGATTAAGGAGATAATCAATACCGGGCACCAAAAGTTCCACCCCTTGAAATTAAAATCAGAGAACACAAGCGCCACCGACGTAACAACAAACTGCCCTGCACGTTCAAAAATAAGCAATACTTTGTTCTCATTATGAACATACTCTTCGTAATCCTTTGGCTTGTTCTTCGTCCAAATAAAATTCGGAACGAGAAGCATGATCAACCATATCAATCCTATGTACGAAAATCCAAAACGCATAACTCAAAAGTCCTTTAACGATTTATTATAGATTTGAACAAAGTATATAATTATTTCTTCAGGAAATCTTTAATTGAAGCCTGTATAATTCTTATTCATTTCTTAACTAGTTCAATTTCTATACTCATTCATTAATTCATGCATCAATGTTCCATTAGTTTTTCAATAATAGTAAATAACTCTTGTGCATTTTACTGAAAGATAATCTGTCTATTTAGAAAAATTGTATTGCATGAAATTTCCGTTATGCTTAAATCCATAGGATTCGTATAGCTTTACACCGACATCCGATGCTGTAATATAAATCGTTCCGCACCCGTAGTCTTCGGCTTCCTTTACCACTCTGTCAAGCAAATTTGTGGCAATTCCCATCCTCCTGTAATTCGGATCGGTATACATGCTGGAGAGGATGCCTACTTTACCCGAAGGGCACGCAAAGTATGGCGGCTTTTCCGCGAACGACATACCGCTTGTTCCGACGATTCTTTCTCCATCAAATGCCAGCCAGGAAACATACGTGCCGGCAGCTAAATTTCTTTTATAAAAATCCATCAATGCCGATTCAAGATCCACGCCCTCCGGAGCACTTTTGCCTGACGATGTGTATTCTTCCTTCAACTGGTCAATTCTCATTTCGATAATTCTGCTCAATTCATTCTC
This sequence comes from uncultured Lachnospiraceae bacterium, assembly GCA_902765365.1. Taxonomy (GTDB): domain Bacteria; phylum Bacillota; class Clostridia; order Lachnospirales; family Lachnospiraceae; genus UBA3766. Next base: position 23,733 of record CACWZK010000008.1, on the reverse strand, counting down.
CGACAGTTTTTTATAAACAATTTCCATTTTATTCTTCCCTTTCGTACATTCATTTATTCGAGAAATCATAAAAGAAGCGCTAAGCCTCATTTACAATTTTACCCGTTATACATTCAGGTTTTAACGCAAACATAAGAGTTCGCGGGCCTGCGTTGATAAGTTCGTGTTCAATATAATCCTCATCGTCAGTAAACTTATAACTTAAAAGTCTAGAAATTTTAAGGACCTTTTCCGTATCTTCCACAATTTCAATCCTTCCAAAAACAATGACACTACGAATATTTAAAGCCCATTCTCCCGGATTGCGAAAGCCCTGATCATATACGCAGAAAGATGCTTTGTCATGGCGCTTAATCGCATCAACCTTATGCCCTTGTTTCCCTCCGTGAAAATATATTTTTCCATCCTCTTCGCAGTAATAATGATTAAGCGGCATACCGTAGGGATAGTCATCATCACCCAGTACAGACAGCACTCCGCGAGGTTCTTTTATTAATATTTCAATGCATTCTTCTATTGGTAAAGCCTGTTTTTTCCTGGCTACTTCTCTAAACATATATTTCTCCTAACCACTTTAATTAATGCCGGATATTATTATGCGCGAATATCTTACTCCTAGAATAGCATATTTTGATAATTAATGGATATTTATTTGCATATTATTGCAGGGATTTGAACCCACGGTCTCCGCTCCGCTCCGGTCCGCCCAAAACCGACGTCCACCGGACGTCGTGGGCCCTCTGCGCCCGAACGGGCGCTCGTTACTGATGGGGTCGTGCGTTCAATCAATACACAACATAAAAAGGAATGGATGCCTGATGGCATCCATTCCTTTTTTATCGGCGCGACGGGATTTGAACCCACGACCTCTGCGTCCCGAACGCAGCGCTCTACCAAGCTGAGCCACGCGCCGCCAATATATACTATTTAATTTTATTTCGGCGCAACAGGATTTGAACCCACGGTCTCCGCTTCGCTCCGGTCGGCCCAAAACCGACGTCCACCGGACGTCGTGTGTCTCCGCTTCGCTCCGGTCCGCGCTAAACGGATGTCCACCGGACATCCAGCGCCCTCTGCGCCCACAACGCAGCGCTCTACCAAGCTGAGCCACGCGCCGTAACGTTATAAATAATATATCATTTTCAAATCAGTGTCAACAAAACAGTTTTTCGTGACAGAGCCCGCTTTCAAGATTATAATAAAGAAGATGTTCAGGGGGAAATAAAGAGAAACGGATAATACTTATGATTAAAAATATTGTGTTTGATATCGGAAATGTGCTCATTGATTTTGCATGGAAAGCTACCATGGAAGAGCTCGGTTTTGACAAAGAGTGCATCGATACACTGGATAGAGGTTTTATTAACAACGATTTGTGGGACGAGATGGACCGCGGCGTTTTAAGTTTCGATGAGGTTGTTAAGCTGGCGACAAATAAAATGCCAGCATATGAAAAGGAAATCCGCCTCTTCGTCGATAATCTGATACTCACCATCAGGCCTTTCGACTACAGTGAAAAATGGGTTAAAGATTTAAAGAGCAAAGGATTTAATGTCTATTTATGCACCAATTACCCGGATTCAACCTTTGAAGAAAGCGTTAACCGCGGACTCTTTCCTTTTTACCCTTACATAGACGGCAAGATTGTTTCTTCGCGAGTTCATCTTCTTAAGCCGAGTGTCGAGATATTCAACGCACTCTTTGATAAGTACAATCTCAAAGCCGAAGAATGTGTTTTCTTCGACGACAAGCAGCGAAACGTAAACGGCGCCATTAAAGCCGGCATGAACGCCTTTGTTTTCGAGGGCTATGAAAAAGCATGCAAAGATTTGGAAGATCTGGTTGAAAGCCTGAATAAATAGTATGAACGTAAAAGACGAACGCTTCTCTCGCCTTATTCCTGTTTTTGGCGAAGAAGGTATTGAAAAACTTAATAAATCACATGTTGCGGTTTTCGGTATAGGCGGAGTGGGCGGATTTGTCTGCGAGGCTCTGGTTCGTGGCGGAATCGGCGAAATAACCATCGTCGATCACGATACCGTGGCAGAGTCCAATCTTAACAGACAGATTATCGCTCTTTCTTCAAACATCGGAGAGCAGAAAACCACTGTCATGAAGGAACGTCTTTTAAGCATAAATCCCGAAGTCATCGTTCATGAAAAGCCTGTTTTTTATCTGCCTGAAACTGCGGATGAGTTTGACTTTTCAGACTTTGATTATGTGGTTGATGCAGTTGATACCGTTACCGCCAAAAAGCTTATTATCCTTCGCTCAAAAGAATTAAACATTCCCGTTATTTCATCCATGGGAACAGGCAACAAAACCGATGCTTCTTCTTTTAGGGTCGCAGATATTTACTCTACCAAGGTCTGCCCTCTCGCCAGGATAATGCGCCATGAACTTAAGAAGCTTAACATTGATTCTCTGAAAGTCGTTTACTCCGAAGAGGAGCCCAAAACGCAGAATATAAATATAGAATCTACAGGTCTTTCCAACAAAAAAACTGCCCCGGCGAGCACATCTTTTGTGCCCGGAGTGGCAGGTTTAATCATTGCGGGTGAAGTCATCAAAGACCTCTCCTATTCTATTGTCTGAAGATTCACCGGATAATAATAATTTCCATATCCGAATTCCGGCTCCTTTTTGCACAAGATAAAACATGTAACAACGAATACCGTCGGAACAAAGACGCTTACGATTCCAAGGAAAACTGCCATCGATTTTTCGTCTTTTTTCATATACAAATCCAAAAGATCGATCATCATTATAGCTTTCGCTATATATCCTGCCACCAGCAATCCCAAATTAACCAGCTGCAGAACCATTGCGACCAGCATACTGAGCAAAGGGACAATCCCAAAAATAGCACCCACTGTTCCTATCGCAATCGGACCTATCCATTTAACCACCGCATACAGCAGAAATCCGTTTCTTCTTTCATAGGTTTTATACATTCCTATGTAATTGTATTCCTTCATCGGAAGAATATGTATCAGATAGTAATTCGCAAAAGGGATAAACGCCAGAAAAGGATATGCGTATCCTGCTTTGTCAGCCATTATATATAACGGCACTGCCATGAGAAAATGATGTATAAGCAACACCATAAAAAAGAACAGCCAGAATATGCCGTATAAAACGAACACGGCCCACACCATCAAATCTTCGTATGAATATGCATTATTAAAAGAATTCAGAAAACTCATTTATTTGAATCTCACTTTTTTAGTCATCAACGTCAAAATGTTCCAGAAGGGATTTCTTCTGAGTGCTTACAATATCACCGTGTTTAACCTGAGACATCGTAAAGAATGCAAGCGCCGCAAAAACGACACCGTAAGGGAAGAGCGATCTGTAGGATACATACTGTAAGAACACTCCGGAAAGTACGGGTGTAAGCACCTGTGCGGCCATCGAGAATGTGTAATAGTATCCGGTATATCTTCCCTCGTCACCGTCGGAAGCAATTTCTACGGCCATCGGGAATGAATTGACATTGATGGCGCCCCACGAAATTCCGACTATACCGAATAAGATGTATAAAAGAGGGCCTCCGCCTTTTACGAACGTACATACAAGAAACGCGGATGCAAGTCCCACTACGCCGGCCATAATAACTTTTTTACGTCCGAATTTGCTCGATATAATACCGATGGGCAGATAACTTATAACTGCGATAACGGTTGCAACAAGCATATATGTTGCATAACTTCCGTCCTTTAATCTAAGGACTTCGATTGAGTATCTCGAAAATGCGGTATTTACGGCATTATATGACATGTACCAGAAAAATACCGACAATAAAATAAATATTAAACTTTTTAATTTATCCTTTGAAATCTTCTTGCCCGCGTTTTGGTTCTCTGCCTTTTCCTCGGGTGTTTCGTTGTCTATTACTTCCTTGGACCACTTGTTTTCTGGAACCGTTAATACCAGAATAACCGTACTTATAAACATGAAAAGCATCATGGATAAGAAAAGAGGCATATAGTCTGGTGTTTCTGCGCCTTCGGGAGTTTTTACAAGAACTTTGATCATTATCATTGAATAGATAACGCCCGCCGTTCCCATCAGCATTATGATGGCATTGCCCTTACTTCGTAATTCTCTCGGAGTAATATCGGGCATTAATGCGACAGCCGGAGATCTGTAAAACGACATGGAAAGAAGAACCGCTCCCGTCGAAACAAGGAACAGTATAAGATTTCTATGATTGTCCGCAAAAGGCATGAAAAACATTGCGATAACCGCAAGAAGTGTTCCTATTGCAATAAACGGCATTCTCTTACCGAATTTCGTGTTTGTTTTATCCGACCATATTCCGAATAAAGGAAGCAGGATTATGGCAAACACGTTGTCCATTGCCATTACGACGCCGTTTAAAACCTCGTTTAAATGAAACGAATTTTTAAGAATTAACGGAGTTACCGCGTCGTACATTCCCCAGAAGCCCGATATTGACATAAATGCCAGACCGGCAAGTAGCGTTCTCTTGTAATTTAATTTCATTTTCAGTATCCCTTTTTACACTTTTTCCCGTCGCGAAGCATAATTTTTACCCACGCTCAAAATCAAGTATACAACATTTATGTACCTTTTGGAAATAATTTTATATTATTGAATTTTCCATGGAAAAATTGTACTATTAACAAGAAAAAACACTTAATTCGGAGAAGCCATGTACGTTTACATTTTAGGCGCATTAATTGCATATCTTGTCGGAAGTTTCAGCCCCTCTTTTTTCCTGGCTAAAATCCTCAAAAAGGACATACGGAAAGGCGGAAGCGGTAACCTCGGCGCATCCAACACAACTCTCACTCTCGGCTGGAAATGGGGAGTTTTGGTCGGTGCCGCAGACATATTTAAAGGTTTTATCGTAGTTTTCATCGCCAGAATGTTTTTCAAGGATTACGAATATCTTCCCTATATAGTTGCATCGATGGCCATCATCGGACATATTTTCCCCTTCTACCTTAAGTTTAAGGGCGGAAAAGGGTTCGCAACACTGATGGGCTGCATTCTCGGATACAATCCCATTGCTTTTGTAATCGCCGGCATACTTGTTATTATCATCACTTTTGCCACCGATTATATTGTATTTGCAACGCTTACAATGCTTATCGGATTTCCTGTTTTCGTCGGCATTTACACCCACAATATCATATATCCGCTTATACTTGCGGTCGGAAGTATATGTATTCTCTCAAAGCACTTTGAGAATTTTAAAAAAATTATCAAAAAAGAAGAAATCGGAATACGTTCTGCTTTTACAAAGAAGCACCGTATATGATATAATTAATCTCAACCTAAAATAAAAATACTCAAAAGGAGGGTTATGTAATATGAAATATGTATGTCAGGTTTGCGGCTATGTTCACGAAGGTGATCCCATTCCCGAAAAATGTCCCGTTTGCGGCGCTCCCGCTTCCAAATTTGCTCCCATGTCCGAGGAAATGTCCTGGGCTGCAGAGCATGTAGTAGGTGTAGCAAGTGATGCTCCCGAAGATATCAAAAACGATTTAAGAGCTAACTTCAACGGCGAATGCTCGGAAGTAGGTATGTATCTTGCAATGTCCAGAGTAGCTTTCAGAGAAGGCTATCCCGAAGTTGGTTTATACTGGGAGAAAGCAGCTTTTGAAGAAGCTGAACATGCTGCCAAGTTCGCAGAGCTTCTCGGCGAAGTTTTAACAGACTCCACAAAGAAGAATCTCGAGATGAGAATCGAAGCAGAAAACGGCGCTACAGCAGGCAAAACAGATCTTGCTAAGCGTGCAAAAGCATTAAACCTCGATGCAATCCATGATACAGTTCATGAAATGGCTCGTGACGAAGCAAGACACGGCAAAGCTTTCAAGGGACTTTACGAAAGATATTTCAAATAAGATTTAAAAAGAATATTTCGAAAGCTGTGAGGGTATCTTCTCTCACAGCTTTTTTAAAAGAAAAATATGTCAGATAAATGCAACTTATGTCCGAGAAAATGTAATATCGACAGGTCTCATAATAAAGGATTCTGCGGAGTAAACGATAAGATAATGCTTGCCAGAGCCGCTCTGCACTTTTATGAGGAACCGTCCATAAGCGGAACCGCAGGAAGTGGAGCCGTGTTTTTTTCAGGCTGCAATTTAAAATGCGTTTTCTGTCAGAACGAATCCATATCAAGAGGTGCCTTCGGCAAAGAAGTAAGCAAAGAGCGGTTAGCCGAAATCTTTTTAAATCTTCAGTCACAGGGCGCCAATAATATCAATCTTGTTACACCCTCTCATTACGTTCCCATCATAAAAGAATCGCTCATTCTTGCAAAAGAACAGGGGCTTTTAATTCCGATTGTTTATAACACATCAGCCTATGAGTCAGTTGAAACACTTAAAATGCTCGACGGACTCATCGACATTTATCTTCCCGATTTTAAATATATGGACGATTCCCTGGCCGTAAAATATTCGAACGCCCCCGGTTATTCAGACATTGCAAAAGCAGCTATTAAAGAGATGTTCAGGCAGGTCGGTGAAAACAGGTTTGACGAAAACGGACTTATGAAAAGAGGCGTAATCGTGAGACATCTCCTGCTCCCTTTGGGCGTAAACAATGCAAAACAAGTGGTTTCATATCTTCATGAAACTTATGGCGATTCAATCTATATTTCACTGATGAATCAGTATACTCCGATGGATACTCCCGCGCTTAAAAAGGCAGGTGAAAAGTATCCCGAACTATTACGAAAAGTAACAAAAAGAGAGTACGAACGTCTTTTGGACCATGTACTCTCTTTGGATATCAAAAACGCATATTTTCAGGAAGGCGATACCGCCTCGGAAAGTTTTATTCCCGAGTTTGATTATACCGGTATTTAATCAGAACTTTCCGGTCGATCCGAAACCGCCCTCACCTCTCTCGGTATCTTCGAGATTTTCCACAACCTCAAAATCAGCCTTAAGATACGGAACTATCGATATCTGTGCAATTCTCTCGCCGTTATCGACACATAAAGCATCACCCGAACCATTGTGATTGTGAAGCGCAACTTTAATCTCGCCTCTGTAATCGCTGTCGATAACACCGACTTTGTTGGCGGGCGCAAGGCCTTTTTTGCATGCAAGTCCGGAACGGGCAAATACCAGTCCGACATATCCCGTGGGAATTTCCATGGCCACGCCCGTACCGATCATTTTGGTCTCACCGCAGCCGATTGAAACAGGTTCTTCAATACATGCATAAAGATCTGCACCTGCTGCATAGTCTGTTCCGTATGTCGGGATAGTAGCATTTTCGTTTAATTTTTTGATTCTGACTTTCATAGTTTTCCCCATCAAATAAATTAATAAATGGATGTTTCATAATCGAAACATCCATTCACTATCTTATAAATATTTCTTTAATACGTCAACCTTGTCAAGCTGCTCCCAGGGAAGATTCAAATCGTTTCTTCCGAAGTGACCGTATGCAGCGGTCTGCTTGTAGATGGGTCTTCTTAAATCAAGCATCTTGATGATTCCTGCGGGACGAAGGTCAAAGTTTTCTCTTACGATTTCAACGATTTTTTCGTCCGCAATCTTGCCTGTACCGAATGTATCCACATAAATCGATGTGGGTTTTGCAACACCAATAGCGTATGAAAGCTGAATCTCACACTTGTCTGCCAATCCTGCTGCAACAATATTCTTTGCAACGTATCTTGCTGCGTATGCCGCACTGCGGTCAACCTTTGTACAGTCTTTGCCGGAGAATGCTCCGCCGCCGTGACGTGCATATCCGCCGTAGGTATCAACGATGATTTTACGTCCTGTAAGACCTGCGTCACCGTGAGGTCCGCCGATTACGAAACGGCCTGTGGGATTGATAAAGTACTTGGTGTTTTCATCAACCATTTCCTTGGGAAGAACTTCATCGAATACATATTTTTTAATATCTGCATGAATCTGTTCCTGAGTAACGTCATCGTCATGCTGGGTTGAAAGTACTACAGCATCAAATCTTACGGGCTTGCCGTTATCATCATATTCAACGGATACCTGGCTCTTGCCGTCGGGACGAAGATATTTGAGTGTTCCGTCCTTACGAACCTTTGTAAGCTGACGGCAAAGCTTGTGTGCATAGTAAATGGGATAAGGCATATATTCTTCGGTCTCGTTTGTAGCATAACCAAACATCATACCCTGATCGCCGGCACCGATTGCTTCGATTTCAGCATCACTCATCTCTGCATTTCTGGCCTCGAGAGCTTTGTCGACACCCATTGCGATATCTGCGGACTGGGTATCCATAGCCACGAATACGGCACATGTGTTGCCGTCGAAACCTGTCTTTGCATCATTATATCCGATTTCATTAACCGTTTCTCTGACTATCTTCTGATAATCAAGCACTGCCTTGGTTGTAATCTCGCCCGTAACAAGTACGAAACCTGTACAGACAGTAGTCTCACATGCTACACGGCTCATGGGATCTGCTGCCATGCATGCATCGAGTATTGCATCCGAAACCGCATCACAGACTTTGTCGGGATGGCCTTCGGTAACCGATTCTGAAGTAAAAATTTTTCTTTCCATTTTGTTCTCCTTTTTTTATGATTAACAACGATACACGGATTTTTTATCCGTAATAAAAAGAATAAGCCCGCTCCTTAAAAGGACCGGGCATTTAAACCATATACCATAGTCCTCTTATTGTTCGATTTCTCGCTCAGGTTGGCACCTTCCTTTCCGGGGTTGCCGTGGCTTCACAGGTCCTATGTACCTCCACCACTCTGAATAAGAGACTTATTTTTTTTATCATATATAAATTACTCTATATAATGCTTTGTGTCAATAGATAATATGCTTTTTATTCTTTCGTAAAGATTTCGTTTCGCTCATGTGCGGCGAGAACGGTATTGCCGGCATCAACGGAATGAGTGAGCCAAACATTACCACCGATGACGCAGTTGTCACCGATCTGAGTGCTGCCTCCTAAAATAGTGGCGCCGGCGTAAATGACAACGTTGTTGCCAATGTCGGGATGGCGCTTGATGCCTTTTACGAGGGAACCGTCAGGGTTAACAGCAAAGCTCTTCGCACCGAGTGTAACGCCCTGATAAAGCTTAACATGTTCGCCGATTGTGGTTGTCTCGCCGATAACAACGCCGGTACCGTGGTCTATAAAGAAGTACGGTCCGATTTTAGCGCCGGGATGCATGTCGATTCCCGTGGTTCTGTGAGCATACTCGGTCATCATTCTGGGCAGAATCGGTACGTTCTGCTCATATAATTCATGCGCGATTCTGAAGATGCTTATTGCTTCAAATGCGGGATATGCGAGCATTACTTCCTTGGTGGATTTGGCCGCGGGGTCACCCTCGTAAGCAGCCTGTACGTCCTTGTCGAGAAGCTCTTTTATATCGGGAAGTTTTTCAAAAAACAAATCCGCAAGATATCCGGTATTGGTATACTCATCGCAAACGGTTGCAAGCATGTCACAAAGCGCGGAATGTGCCTCGGACTTAAGCGCATCGGTGGATTTATATCCCATCTCGCCGAAGATTTCGGGATAAAGAAGACTTCTGATATATCCGATTAACTCTGTAACCTGTTGTTTTAAATTGACATATCCGTTGTTCATAGAATCTGATTCCTATCTTTGTAAACAATTTTTTATGAGGAACTAGTCCCACTTGGGCTCGTATGAAGGCATTACTTCGAGTTTAAACAAATTCATTTTATGCTTATGATCAATAAGTTTCTTTGTTTCTTCGTCTTCGATTTCGCCGGTTCTTATATACTTGTCAAGCACAGCATATGTGAAGCCTAAATTGTCTTCGTCCGTCTTACCGCAGAGTCCGTCGCTCGGCGCTTTTTCTATAAGTACTTCGGGAAGGCCGAGCATTCTTCCGATTTCCTTTACTTCCTGAACGGTGAAATGCGAGCAGGGTGAAAAATCGCCTACTGAATCACCGTATCTTGTTGAATATCCTACCCAGTCTTCCGAAAGATTGCAGGTATTTGCAACTCTTCCGTTTACGCTCTGCGAAACCGCATACACGGTGCTCATTCTGAGACGCGGAGCCAAATTAATTTTTGTCTGATTGCTCATGCTAAGTTCTTCGGGAAAAGCATTGATGATGCCATCATAAGCTTCTTTGATATTCACCACATAGTACTTAATGCCAAGATGGTTTACAAGAAGTTTTGCCATGTCTATATCAGCCTGTTCGCCGTTTGGCATCAAAACTCCGATTACTCTGTCTTTGCCGAGTGCTTCTACAAGAAGTGCCGCAACTACGGACGAATCCTTACCCCCTGATATTCCAAGTACTGCATTGCATCCTTTTCCGTTTTCCTCAAAAAACTCTCTGATCCATTCAATACAGCCGTTCATGGCCTTTGTTAATTTTTCTCTTTCCAATGTGCCGCTTATTCTCTCCATGATTTTCCGCTCCTATCTTTTATAATATGAAAAATCATCCTTAATAGTCATAACGACAAAGACATTATATATTAAAACGTCTGCCATTTCAAACCATCCCGCTATAAAACACCCTCATAAAAGAATTATCTTTTATAATATAAACTTCTGCACAAGCTCCACGAGCAGCACTGCCACGCACGATGAAATCGCAACGGTTAAAAGACCTTTTTCAAAAAGAGCCACAACCACCGCAACCACAAGACCTGCTATTGCACTGTAAATATTGTCCGTCGCAAAAAGAATCGCGGGTATCGTCATAGCCGCAAGCACGGTGTATGGAACGTATAAAAGAAATGATTTGAAAAACTTATTCTTGACTTCCTTGCGCATAAAAACGTAGGGAAGAACTCTGATTAAATATGTCACGCCCGCCATTACAAAGAGGTATGTTAAGAATTCAAGCCAGTTCATGCGTTACCTCCTTCACTGTTGGGTTTTGGTTTTTTTTCATCTTCGACAGGAAATACAATCGCGCCGAAAAGCGAGGCCACTACGGCACAGATGATGATTGCAAATCCTGAAGATATATCTTTTAGGAGCGGTAAAAACTTAAAGCAAAGTGACAGAGCAACCGCAATTGCAACTACAATGCTTATCTTCCACGAATGCTTCATCGGCGGAACAACGATTGCGATAAACATTCCGTAAAGTGCCACACCCAGTGCGCTGACTATCATCGGCGGTAAAACTTCTCCGCATACCGCGCCGAGGAATGTTCCCAAAGACCATCCGATATAAGGAGCGATTATTATTCCTAAGAAATACTTCTTTGAAAGTTTCTCGGGGCGCCCCATCGATACCGCAAATATTTCATCCGTGTGAAACTCTCCGAAGAAAAGTTTCTGCGGAAGCTTCATGCTTTCATCTATATGCTGGGACAGAGATATTGACATCAGAGAATACCTGAGATTGATAATAAACTGTGAGATTATCATCTCTATCAGACTTCCGCCAGATAGCATAATCGTCAGTCCCGCAAACTGTCCGGCGCTCGTTAAATTGGTCATGGAAATAAGAGTTGCCTGCCAGATATTAAGTCCGCCTGCAACCGCAAGTATACCAAAAGAAAAGGATACTGCCAAATATCCCAAGCCAATCGGTATTCCGTCTGTAAATCCTTTTCTGAATGCGCTCATAATATGCCTTTATCAATATATTTTCTGAAGTGGAGATCTTAGAGTTAATACATCTTACTCATAAGATTTCCTAAATATCCCCATAGGGTATTATAATTTACACCGACTATCGGATGTTTTACAAATACACGGAAATAACCCTCATTAACTATTTTACCGTTCGAAATATTGAATATTCTTCGCGTGTCTGAGCCAAATGCATTTGCCTTTACCCAGCGTTCGTTTGCCCCACTATACTTACTTGGATCGATTTCCGGTGTATAAACCCTTACAATCTGCCTGTTTATCGGAGGCATTGCAGCATATACCATACCGCCGCTTATTTCGCTATCCACTTTGTAATAAATCATTCCAGAATAATAAATTAAACCATATGTATCTTTCGCATCCAGAACGGTGGAAGATTTTTTAGTGATTAAATTATAACTGTGGATGCGCCGGCTGTCGTTATTATCGGAATAATAAACAGTTCCGTTTCCGATATCAAAAGAAGAAGTATAAATTCCCAGTCCTTCGGTTTCTTCCCCGTCAAAATTACATTTGCTGAGTTCATTTAATAACGATGAGTAATAAATTTCATCCGACTGATATACTATGCAGCTTCCGACATTCTGGACGATTTCACGTCTCTCCGTAAGTGCGTCGTCCCCGTTGTACACAAACCTGCATAAGATGCCGTTTTCAACGGCAAAGAGATAACCATAGGCAATCATCAGTCTGCTGAAATTGCCCTGACATATAGTTTTTTTCGTACTGTTCGAAACATCATATACGCAAATATCCGAACTGTCATTTATATAATACAGGTATTCATTTTCTTCGGTACAGATTGCATTTAACCAAAAGGCAGGTTCATTTATGATTACTTTATCGTCACTGCCGTTCGATTTTGTCATATGAACGCTGTAATTTCTTAAGAAATCGTTATAATACACATGCTCCTCAGATGCAGTAATTATACCGTAAGAATTGATGTTTCCGTTTGTATTTCCTAAGGATAAATTGACCTCCTCGACAAATGCCAGAAGTGCTGTATCATCATAAACGGCATTGTACGCATCATTGTCTTCCTCGCTTAAACCGTACATAATTCCCGTACGGATTTCCGCCATATGATAGCAATCCTCTTTTATGGCTTCATTCAACAGGGTCTCCATCCTTAAATCATCTTCCGTCAGGGCAGATAACCCTTTCAGTTCAAATGTTTTGGATAAGACACTCAAATAATAACGTTTTGCTGTGTAATCCGTCTTAAAATAGCAGTATGCCCAGTCTATATTTTTATTGTTATACGCATTTATTCTGATTTCATTTGCAAATGCCGATGCATGCAGATAGGCACCTTTGCTTTTTTTCAACCGCTTATCAGCTATTTCCTCCATTTCTTTGCAATACTGTTGGATATCCTGAGGTAGGAAAAACAGTTTAGAGATGGGGATTTCTTCCTGAATAATTTTTCTCGTGGCTTTTACGGTAAAAGCACCGTATTCCTCTTCTGTAAGTTGCTTCCCGCCGGCTATTTGCAAGATTTCGGTTCCCCCACAGGGTATTCCGAGTTCTTTGTCCAGCTTGCCTCCGGCGTAACCTTCCACATCTTTCTTTACCGCTTCAATCAGATATTTCTCAATCAGCTCAGCCTGGTATTCGGTATAATTACCAATCCGTGCACGAAGCACCTTCGTCATCTTCTCATCTTCTGAAGTGTTATTATCCAGGTAGTTTTCAAATCTTTCACTCGCAAATTTGTTTTCAGCCAAAGCACCGACTACGATCTTGTTTGTTGCATATATGGATGCTATGGAATTCTTTGCCGTCGAAACATAAGGAATGAAAGAAAGGCCCAAAGTCAGTGTTTTTACGATTCCGTCGTCCGGATCTCCGGAATAGTTATACAAGGACTGAATCAATTCCGGATAAACGGTTTCATTTTCCCATTTTTCCGTGATTGGATTATAGCCGGTCAGAGCGGTATATGCATTTTTAAACGCATCATTGTATTCAAGCGTTGCAGGACTGGCCTCCTTCACTGTTCCCGCAGATTCTTCCACAACAGCCATTCCCTTTATGATGCTGTCCTCTGCCATTTTATTGGCTTGCTCAACATTCTCTCCGGATTCCTGTGCGGATAAATTATAAATCAACGAACCGGCAACATCCACTCCTGCCAGCATCAGTGACGGAGACATATACATCTGAGCAAGTTCATAGTAAGAATCCATATAGGCCTGACTCTCGGGATTGACATTAGCTACCAGATAAGTAGCCAGTTCATTCAGCCCATCCTCGTTTGTCTCTCCGTAAATCTTCGGATCGGATATTTTTGAGTACAGCCAGTTGTACTTTCTCTTCTCAGAATCAATTGCTTCCGGCAGCAGGGAATCAGATTTTGCTTCGTAGCCAAGATTAATGGAGTTTAAGTAGTTAATCGATCTGTCCAGCATTTCCGGAGTGTTCGAAGAATTACATCTTTCCAAAATCATTTCCCGGGATTCATGAGGACATGAAACCACTATAAAGCCTTCATTCACAATCATTTCGCGTCCCATGATTTTTAACGCAAACTGAAGCGGAATAAAGATTTCATTGTCTTTTTTCAGGCATTTATACGGTGCATTGTAATAGGACATTTTACCGTCGCTCATAAGCCAGACGCGATCACTGTTTATCTTAAAATCGGACACAAGCGTCCATCTGTACTCTTCGCCTTCTTTATTTGCACACTGAAGAAATTGAACCGAAGTTTTCGTTTCAGCCGTAATATATCCGAATTTTTTAGCGAAGCTGTTGCTTTCGACATAGAGCTTGTTGTCTTCCGAATACACATCAAGCCAGAACAGATTGCCGTTATTATCCATACAGTAAACAGGCAATCGTCCTCTGATGGATTTATCCTCAGAGTCCTTTTCGGATGCAAACACACGGACAGAACTCGAAAGAACAATTACGCATGCAAGCAGTATTGAAACTATTCTTGTTATCGTCCTTCTATTCTTCACTTTCTTCACCTTCCGCATTCTCTTCCATAATTTCTATATACTTTCCGAGATCCTCAATCGCATCGTTGTAATATTCCTGATACACCTCAATCAATCCTCCGGAAACTCCGTTCAAAAATGATTCATCATTATAATCACAGAACCAGCGTCCGTCTTTTTTATGATAAGTAAGTTTTACTTCCGTATAGTATTTTTTTTGACGTGTTTTTATATAATTGTGAAAAGAATCCGTCACTTCACTTTTACCGGAAATTCCTTTGGAATGACAGTAAGAAAGAAATTCTTTCACGGAATAACTGTTACATTTAAATTTCACCTTGCAGGAATTGAAAGTGACAATTCCAATCTGATAATCCACATCGGCACTCGCTATAATCAGATCCGTAAAAGCCATATCCTCTTCAGGTACATCTTCGGACACCGCATTTAACAACTCTTCCGCCACATCTGCACCGGACATCTCCACCCACTCCAGATTTCCTTTTTTTACGAAATATAATTTGTTCCTGATGTCATCTTTTATTTTTATGCGATTCCAAATATTATAACCCGCAAAAAAAACAGCTGACAGTATCACCAATAATACTATCGCCAGAATAATAAACACTTTTCCATGTTTCTTTTTTTTCTTAGTTGATTCCATTTTTCGAAGTTTCCTTTAAGCGAAGAACAGTTTCTGCCAAATCTTCGTCTATATTATGTCTTAAAGACAAACAAAAAGAATGTCCATTATTAATAACAGACATTAAAATTATATCATACTTCAAACTGTACTGATTAATATTTCATGGTTTAAAAAATATATCACTTCCGGAAAGGTCCAAATACCCTCTTTTAAGAGACCAAACAGAGCTCTTTGACGATTCCACTCAAGTCCGTTCTTTTTTGCGGTAACAAAGTCAAAGTGGCACTCCATATTAATCCCTCTCGGCAGGCTCTGTATTTATACAGGCTCGGAATCGATTCTTTTCTCGATATTGTCCTCTAAAATTTTCTTTAACTCTTCTTTTGTGTAATCTTCATCAAACGGAATATATACAAATATCTGATTGTATTCCTTGTAATATTCCGTAAAATTGCTGATATCTATGTACATACCGCGTATTTCATTTGTATTGTATTCGGCATTTGCACTGCGAACATTGGTATATACTTCGTATGCGAGCTCCGTAGCTTCCGACAAATCAAAATCATCGGTAAACATAGTGTATGTAAAACCAATCTCGAATAAACCGCTGTCAGGCCGGCCTTGATAATAGTTTGAACGACAGAATAATTGCTTATGGTAATCTGAATTAACATCAAGTTTTTCACTTATTTTTGTATAATCATATATTTGTGAATTATACAAATCCGTGTAGATTTTTCCCCATTCATGCTTTGCATTCCAGTAATAATATTCGTATATTTTATTTTCCGGCGAAAAACTGTCCAAATAGACAGAGTAAGTCGGGCCACGGTATCCTCCTATTACTGTCCTGCCTTCGTAAGTAAAGTAGTATTCACAATAAAACGTCATATCAAAGTCAAATAACTCTGCCTGTCTGTCTATAGACGCCTGAATTGCATCAACCGATTCCTCAAAGTTGTTCATATCAAGCAAATAATAATACTCCCCGTCAGGTGAAATATTTATTTCGGAATCATTTTCTATACTCGCCTTCAGTTGCCCGATAAACAAATCGGCCTGTGCTCTGTATTCATCCATTCTGCTTTGAATAATCTCATATGCTTTTTCATAATCATAATTTGAAAAATCATCCTCATACTTATCATATACATAATTTCCAAAACAATACGCCGATGTTTTTTCATCGTAAATAATATGCGTCAAAGCTCTGACAACATCCTCGCTAGCATAAGGCGATACAATTATGGGTTCGTAGTGAGAGGTTCCGATTGCAATATCTTTGGTATCCAATTCGGGATATTTACTTACGCATTCCAATGCAAAACCACGATAATCTCCTTCGAAATCGCCGATATTGTCACCGGTGCCGCCCGACTCTTCGTTTGTATAATCATCTGCGCTTGAATAATTACCTGAATTTGCATCATCAATCAGTGAATCATTCTGATGATTACAGCCGCAGAATGCCATAATACACACTATAAAAACAATACCTATTTTTTTCATTTTCATATCTTTTACCCCTCCTTATTGTAATCTATATTCAGATACGAATGAAGTATGTTTTTTTATTTGAAAAAAACAAAAAAACAGAGAGTATGTCGGCTCTCTGTTTTTAAAGGGGATGTTAATTTATGAAAAAGCAAGGTTTATCTACGTCTCAAGGCGTCTATCGGGCTTAATTTGGCTGCCTTTCTGGCAGGGTATATTCCGAAGAACACACCAATCGACATTGAGAAAAGTGCTATTCCAAGGATGAAAAACGGATTAAAATCGGCCACCAATGTTGAAGTGGTAAGGTTTGAGATAAGGAAGCATATAAATTCCGCTCCCGCGAGTCCCAAAATGATACCGATTATTCCGCCGAGTAATGAAATCGATCCTGCTTCTACAAGAAACTGTGTAAGCACCGAGCCAGTTCTCGCACCAAGTGCTTTTCTTATACCGATTTCACGCGTTCGCTCCGTCACGGATACAAGCATGATATTCATTACTCCGATACCGCCTACGAATAGCGATATTCCCGCGACCAGCATTATAAGAAGCGTAACCAATGTAAGTGATGCGCTGATGGTCTGGAAGATTGCGTTATAGTCAATAACCAGTATCTGGCTCTCGCCGCGGATATCATGTCTTGCTTCAAGAATTGCTCTTACGTGAGATAATACATCACTCGCATTTTTGGCATCATCAAGGATGATGACCAAATCGTAATATCCGATATTGTATCCGGATAGTCCTATTGCATCAATGAATGACGGGAACGGACATTCGGCTTTAACATCGTAACTTCCGCTGCCCATGATCAAGTCTGCCATCTGCGATGAGTTGTCATCTCTTACACCGATAATTCTGAATGTACCGCCTCTTTTATTATTACCATAAAAGAGATCAACGGTCATTCCTACAACATCTTCGTGTCCGAACAGTTTTCTGGCGGAGCTCTTGGTTATGATACAGACTTTTTCCTTATGCTCATATTCTTCTTTCGTAAAATATCTGCCGTAAATAAGATCATATTTCGAAGCCTGATCCATCAGTTCGTTGCCTATTTTTATCTCTGCGGAATATGACGGCATGTCCTTATATGCTGCTTCTCCGCCGAGTGTAATAACCGGTGTGACTCCGAGGATATGTTTATCTTTTTTCATCAGGGCTTCAAGGTCAGAATCGTCGAAGTCGGTATCACCCATGGAATATACTTCAAGAGTGTTGCCGGCCAGATTCGAAAGTTCCTTATCAATGGCTTTCTTAAATCCGCTGCCCAAACTAACAATCGCTACCACCGAAGATATACCGATGATAATTCCGAGCATCGTCAGAAAGGCTCTGACTTTATTCGATTTTATGTTGAAAAATGCAATTTTGCAGTATTCTAAAAATTTGCTCATATTATTCCTGTCTGAGTGCCTCAATAGGGCTTAATGTTGCAGCTTTTCTGGCGGGGAATATTCCGAAGAACAGTCCGACTGCCGCAGAAAAGAGTGCTGCGCCCAGGGCCACAATTATATTTACCGAAATATGCACTGATATCTTTGCGACAGCGCTTACCAAAAGGCAGAGTGCTTCGGCACCGGCGTAGCCTGCTATAACTCCGATTACTCCGCCTACCAGGGTAATCATTCCGGCTTCCGCCAAGAACTGGGTCATAATTGAGCCCGTTCTCGCACCGAGCGCTTTTCTGATACCAATTTCGGAGGTTCTCTCAGTAACGGATACAAGCATGATGTTCATAACGCCGATACCTCCGACTAAAAGCGAAATCGCAGATACAAAGCCTACAAACAGTGTGACATATCCGATAACCAGATTGATTTTTTCCATATATGAATCAAAAGAGTCGATGGTAAAACAGTCTTCTCCTCTGACATCATGTCTGGCTTCAAGTATCGAAACAATTCTTTTAAGTGTTTCGTTTATATTAGGAGAGTCGGAAGAAATAAGCATGGAGTATATTCCCTCTATTGGCCACGTTTCTCCCGTTGCATTTACAAAGTGCATATAAGGTACTTCCAGCTTAATGGATGTTCCGTTCATCATATTAGCCATATTCATAATTACCGAATCTTTGGCTTTTCTGACACCGATGATACGATAATCAAGCTGATAGCCATATACATCCACCATAATTGTCTGGCCGACCACATCCGTGCTTCCGAAAAATGCCTGGGCTCCTTCCTCACTGATAACAGCAACGTTGTCGCCTCTGTCACATTCTTCTTCAGTAAAATATCTTCCGTGCAAAAGTCCTTCTACGGCATATTTTTCATATGTTTCATTTACCATATAATAATCAACATTGAAATCGCCTTTAACAGATGTTGCTGTTCCGCCCATATACTCTTCGATGGAACATACTGCCAGATCCGGTACAGTGTCCTTGATGTACTCGATATCATTTACCGTTATGCATTCATCTCCGGCATAGCCATAGATATATGTCTGTCCTTTGAAAAGATCTCCGAGTGCCCCGTCAAGTGCATTTTTTACACCGCTTCCGAGACCTGTAATCATTATAACGGAAGAGATACCTATAATGATTCCGAGCATGGTTAAAAACGTACGGCCTTTATTGGAAGTAATACTCTTATATGCAATTTTTACGTATTCTAAAAATTGTCCCATTTGTTTTCCTGTCAATAAATCTTTTTATTAGTTAGTGACGGTTATTCCTATATTGCCGCCGATTCCACCCATAGCGGAAGTCAAGTCATCGCCTTCAATAGGAACTACAATAGCGCCTTCCTTAACTACGGATGTAACATAGGTTACAACCTTGTCGTCTGCTGTTATTCCTTCCAAGATTTCTGTACGGTCTTCACTTGATACGCCGACTTCAACAGGTTTCTTTTCAACCATGTTCATGTCGTTTACTGTATATACAAAGAATCCGTCACTGTCAACGTTAATGGATTCGGAAGGAAGAGTTAAGCAACTGTCTTTATGAGCCGTAACGATTACATTCTTTGCTTCAACACCAAGGTAAATATCATCATCGGGATTTTTAATCTTAATGACTGCAGAAACGCTTGTTGTACCGCCACCCGAGATTGCCACACGAGAGATTCTTGAAATCTCACCTTCATAATCCTTGTCAAGAATTGTAACCTTTACATCCTGACCTTCTTTAATCTTTTCAATATCTTTTTTGCTTATGTTAATAGCAACGCTTACGTCATTAATACTTGAGAACTCGATGATTTCGGCACCTGCAAGCGATGTGGTCATACCTTCGCTGACATATGAAGCTGTAACAATTCCGTCAAAAGGAGCTATAAGACAACCGTCTTTGTACTTCTGAAGTTCTTCATATTCACTGCCGGACTTAAGTGTGTTGAGTTCGCCCTGAAGCTGAAGGTTTTCTCTGTCGTAGTCGTTCCCGGCCGATGCTTTGTAGGATTCAACCTGTGCCTTTGCGGTCTCAAGCTTTGACTGTGCCTCTGCAAGTTTCTGCTTTGCTTCCGCAAGACTTTCGGATTTGTCTGAAAGCATTCCGCTTACGTTCTTAATAACCGTATTGGAGTATGCGATTTTTTCACGAAGTGCTTTTACATCTGCAAGCTGTTCGAAATTCTTTTCAGCCTGCTCTGCATCGCCCTGGCTTAATGAATCATAGCCAATCTGAATCTTGTAAGCTACCCAAAGATTTTCGATTTCTGCTTCGCAGTATGCGATATTGCCCTGCTCCATAGCAATCTGAGTCTGAACGTCTTTGTTTAACTTGTTCATTGAATCATTGTCACCGTAGTTGTCAACTGCTGCCTGCTTTTCATCAACTTCAGCCTGATACTTGGCAACATCTGCCTGAGCCTGTGCGAGTTTGCTTAAAACCGTGTTGTTGCTTGCAACGTTACTCTGGAAGTTGTTCTCGGTAATCTTGTCGTTTAACTCAACCTGCTTTAATGCAAGTTCGTAAGATTCTTTGTCGAATTTGACAATCGGATCGCCCTTCTTAACGAATGTTCCGATTTCAACTACGCTTTCAACCTTGATAGCCGTAGGTGAGTAGAAATGCTGAACATTGTCACTCTGAACAGTTCCGCTAAGCTTAACTTCCTGCGTGATTTCCTGGTCTTCTGCGTGTGTTACATTAACCATTTGACCCTTTGCTTTTTTAGCAGCCATAATTCCGATTACTAAACCTGCTACAGCAATAACAGCCACGAGAATAACTGCTATAACGATTATTCTTATAACTACTTTCTTTCTCTTTTGTTTCTTTCTCTTCTGTGCAGCCGCTTCAAGCTGTGCATCGAGATTTTCTCTGTCGAGTGATAATTGTGGGTTATTCTTCCTGCTCATTCTGATTCTCTCCATTCATCAAATGTAAATCTATATTGTTGTCGTTAATTTCCAAATCATAATCGTCAGCCGAAGGTTCATATGTCGGTTCAATCTCTTCAGTCTGATTTAATTCAGGCTCTTCATACGTGCTCTCTGTATTTGATTCATACATCGTGGAATTGCCTCTGATCTCTTCAGCGATGTCTTCACGACTTAAGTTGCCTTCGTTCGAGGAGTCCGAAGTGATTCTTCCGTCCTCAATGTGAATGATTCTCTTGGCATTTGCAGCGATGTCATTATCATGCGTGATGACTATGACCGTTCTGCCTTCGGCGTGAAGTGTCTTTAGGATATTCATTATTTCCTGAGACGAATGCGAGTCGAGGTTACCCGTGGGCTCATCCGCAAGTATTACCGGAGGGGCCTGGGCAATCGCACGCGCTATCGCAACTCTCTGCTGCTGACCGCCGGACATTTCGGAAGGCTTGTGAGTCATTCTGTTTTCAAGTCCGACTTTTCTTAGCGCTTCCTTTGCCAGATGTGTTCGCTCTCTTTTAGAAACTCCTCTGTAAATAAGGGGAAGTTCTACATTCTCAAAAGCCGTAAGGTTTGATATCAGATTGAATCCCTGGAAGATAAAACCGATTTCCTGGTTTCTGATATCCGATAGCTCATCATCGGATAAAAGCGATACATCGGAACCGTGTAAAAGATATATGCCGCTGGTAGGTACATCAAGGCACCCAAGCATATTCATAAGCGTCGATTTTCCGGATCCGGAGTGACCGATGATGGCTACAAATTCATTTTCGCCGATGGAAAGGGATACGTGGTCGAGCGCTCTTACTTCATTCTCGCCCGGATTGTAAATCTTACACATATTCCTGATTTCAATTAATGAAGCCATTTTCTCTCTTTTCTTTCTGTTATTTTTTTCACAAACACAAGTACTATACCAAAAAATAAGTGTTTATACAATATCTTATAGGGAATATTAGTATTCCTTATTTTTCATAATAAATATACTTACAATCATCGATGCCAGATAGCAAAGCAGTGAAATACCTGTTCCTGCCCCCGCAATCCAGAAGCTTGATACCAGGCTTTTAAAGCTGAATGTAACTATTTCGATATTATTATTTATTTCGTTTGCAAAGCCTATATGAGTCGAGCCTGCCAGGGCAAGTACTCCGCCTAATGCAAACACGATTCCGATGACTATAAACAATATGATTCTGCTTCGAGCCGATCCGAATTTAAGGATTATCGGTATCATAACCGCCGGTATTAAAAGAAGCGGAATCAGGAAAAATACTTCCGAGAGGATAAAACCTGTATCGAAGGGCTGATGGGAAATTATCACATATAAAGCCGATATTAATGACGAAATCACCCAGGCAATGAATCCTATGGAAATCGAAAAGAGATATTTTTCGATAACATATTTTTCTCTCGAATACGGAAGTGTCATCAGAAATGCCATTCCGTTGTTTAACTCATCATACGCACATGTGGTGGTACCGATTGATGCACACACGAGGCACATATATCCCACGATAAATGTGGGATCCTTGATTGTAAAAAGACATACAATAGCGCAAACCAGCATGAGAACGAACAGTGATTTCTGGCCCCATGCGATTCTTAAATCCTTAACTATCAGACCTTTCATATTCTTTCTCCTTTGATGAGAATCATCATCATTTCATCCACGCTCATTTTTTCAACTACCATCGAAGGGTAATTTTCAATGTAATAATCTTTCTCATCCGTCAGGCATTCGTAGCCGTATTTCTCTTTTCTGAAGGCCTTAACATGAGTTTTATCAAGACCCGCAAACTCTTCTTCGCTTACCTTAAGTGCTGCGTATTCGCTTAAGAGTTTGTATGTATCGTCCTCAAATACTATCTTGCCGTCATGTATCATGTAAGTGGTATCGCAGAGTTTCTCAATGTCCGATGAAATATGCGAGCTGATGATAACTGTTCTCTCTTCATTCGCTTCCATATAGTCTCTTATTTCATCTAAGATTTCGTCTCTGGCAACCACATCGAGTCCGACTGTCGGCTCATCGAGGATTAATACATCCGTATCGTATGAAAGAGCCGTGATAACCTTCATCTTGGCTTTCATACCGTTTGAAAATTCTTTGAGCATTTTGTCTTTGGGAAGTTTATAATGCTCGCATTTATCCAAGAAAGCTTTTTCGTCAAAGGTTTTGTATGTGGCTTTCATAATTGCCGCTATATCCTTAATCTTAAAGCTTTCCGAAAAGAAAGAATCGGTCATCACGCAGCCTATGCGCGCTTTGTCTTCGAATGTAAAATCTTTTATGTTCTTTCCGTTTATAATCACTTCGCCTTCTTTATAACGGATGAGTCCGAGAATTGCCTTAAAAGTGGTACTCTTGCCTGCTCCGTTGGTTCCGACGAGACCATTAATGGTGCCGGATTGAAGTTCCATAGTGACATCCAGATTGAAATCTTTGTAATTCTTTTTAAGTCCGTTTATTTTAATCATGTTAATTCCTCATCTGTATCCGAATCCGTGTCTTTGATTACTCTTCGGTAAGCATGTCAAACATTTCCAGAAGCTCTTCTCTGGTAATTCCGTAGCTTGCAGCCTTTTCAACCGCGGTTTTTAAATCGTCCTCAACTTCTTTTAGGCGGCTCTCCTTTATATACTCGGAATTGTTGCCGTTAACATACGTTCCTTTGCCGTGAACCGTTATGACAAAACCCGC
>CACWZK010000007.1 GCA_902765365.1 uncultured Lachnospiraceae bacterium | reverse complement strand
CGACAATATAGTAATAGAAAAATGCGAGATTCCGCTTGAGTATAAATCAATCACGAGCGATACGAAAATCAACATGGCATTCCATCAGCTCTTCGACATAACTGCCAGTGATTTTTCGGATGTTCCCACGGATGCGGGAATAAACGTGGTTGCGCCTACGGTTTTCAGAATAACCGACAACGAAGGCACGATTAAAAATACCGTTAATGCAAATTATGTAGCGAATGCCCACAATGCGGGCGTTAAAATCTGGGGAGTATGGACCGATGTCGACAATGAAGTCGATTTATCGCCGATTCTTCATAAATTTGACTTAAGGCAGCAGTTCATCGGCAATATGATTTCGATGACCAAGGAAGCGGGCCTCGACGGCATCAATCTCGACTTTGAGAAGATTCCTTCCGATGCGGGCAGCGACTGGGCAGAATTTTTAAGAGAACTTTCGGTGGCCACGCACAAAGAAGGCATCGTTCTTTCGGTAGACAACTACGCACCCACTGCCTCAACCATCCACTACAACAGAGGCGTTCAGGGCAATGTATGCGATTACATAATCGTGATGGGCTACGATGAGCACTGGGCTTCCGGCGGAGTGGCAGGAAGCGTTGCGTCAATCGGCTTCGTGGAAAACGGCATCACCAATACCATAGACAGCGGAGTACCCGCAGAAAAGATTATAAATGCGGTTCCTTTCTACACACGTGTATGGAAGACAAAGGACGGTACGGTTACCGCGGATACCATGGGAATGGCTTCAACCGCCGCATGGTGCGCAGAGTATGGCGTGGAACTTAACTGGAATGATGAGACCTGCCAGAAATACGGCGAAAAGGAAATGAACGGAATCCTTTACCAGGTATGGCTCGAGGACGCAGAGTCACTTGAAGCGAAGCTCTCCGTCATGGATGCGCACGGCTGTGCGGGCGTGGCAGAATGGAAGCTCGGATTTGATACGCCGGATGCATGGAGTGTAATAGGAGAGTATCTGTCCAGATAGAAATGTCAATGATTACCAAAACAGTTAAGATAGATGAAAACAATATAGACTTATCCCTCATAAAAGAGGCCGGAGAGATCATAAAAAGCGGCGGACTTGTGGCATTCCCCACCGAAACCGTCTACGGACTCGGGGGCGATGCGCTTAATCCCGAGTCTTCGAAGAAAATCTATGCGGCCAAGGGAAGACCTTCGGACAATCCTCTGATAGTGCATATCTGCAGGATTGAAGATTTATACGAAATAGTCGAGGAAGTATCAGAGGATGCGAAGAAAGTAATGGATGCATTCTGGCCCGGACCTCTGACACTGATTTTTAAGAAAAAAGACAAAGTTCCTTATGAGACCACCGGAGGGCTTGATACAGTAGCGGTGCGCTTCCCGATTCATCCTACCGCAATGGCTTTTATCGAAAGCTCCGGCGGATTTGTCGCAGCACCGAGTGCGAATCTTTCGGGAAGACCTTCTCCCACGCTTGCCAAATATGTCTGCGAGGATTTGGACGGCAGAGTGGATATGATAATAGACGGCGGAAACATTCCCATAGGACTTGAATCCACCATCGTTGATTTGACGGGCGACAAACCCATGATTCTGCGTCCGGGATTTGTTTCAAAGGAAATGCTCGAAGAGGTGCTTGGCGAAGTATGCGTGGATCCCACGATACTTGACGCAAACTCCAAAGAAAGACCCAAGGCTCCGGGAATGCGCTACAGACATTATGCGCCGAAGGCGGATATGGTAATTGTCAGAGGAGACAGAGACAGGGTTGTTGCCAAAATAAAAGAAATGGGGCAAAATAAAGAGTGCACCGTTTTGTGCGTGAGCGAACATGTAAAGATGTATGACGGCATGAAAGTAAAAGACGTCGGCAGCGAAAACGATTATAACGAAATCGCCGCGAGCCTTTACAGAGTTCTTCGCGAGTGTGACGACGAAAATACCACGCTTATTTTATCCGAGAGTTTTTCGGACAAAGGAATCGGCGCTGCGGTTATGAACAGACTCATAAAAGCGGCCGGACATAAAATAATCGATGTTTGAAACGGAGGAAAAACATGAAAATTTCAATAGCCAGCGATCACGGCGGATATGTTTTAAAAGAAGCGGTCAAGAAGCACTTAATCGAAAAAGGATATGAAGTAAAGGATTTCGGAACGGACTCTCTTGCATCATGCGACTATCCCGATTTCGGCAAACCTGCTGCAGAAGCGGTTGCAAACGGCGAAGTGGATAAGGGAATTCTTATCTGTACCACAGGCATCGGCATGAGCATGCTTGCAAACAAGATTAAAGGCATCAGAGCGGCTCTTTGTGCAGATACCGTTTCCGCAAGATTAACCAGAGAACACAACGATGCAAACATCCTCGTAATGGGTGCCGGAATCATCGGAGAAATCCTTGCGATGTCAATCGTAGACACATTCTTAAACACCGAGTTTTCCAATGAGGAAAAGCATATAAGAAGAATCGCAAAAATTGCAAAAGCAGAAGAATAATAAATAAATTATCGGAGGTGGCAAAATGGGCAAAATTGTGATAATGGATCATCCCCTGATTCAGCACAAAATCGGTTACATCAGAAGAAAGGACACGGGTACAAAGGATTTTCGTCAGACAATCAGCGAAATAGCTATGCTTATCTGCTATGAGGCTACAAGAGATTTAAAACTCGAGGACGTTAAGATTGAAACTCCTATCTGTGCAACAACGGTTAAAGAACTTAAGGGAAAGAAAATGGCTATAGTTCCGATTCTTCGTGCGGGACTCGGAATGGTGGACGGTATGCTTACACTTATTCCCGCAGCCAAAGTCGGACACATCGGTCTTTACAGAGACCCCGCAACACACGAACCTGTTGAATATTACTGCAAGCTTCCCGAAGACTGCTCACAGAGAGATGTATTCGTGGTTGACCCCATGCTTGCAACAGGCGGAAGCGCATCCGCAGCCATTACAATGCTCAAGGCAAAAGGCTGCAAGAATATTCACTTTATGTGTATCATCGCCGCACCCGAAGGTATCGAGAGACTTACCAAGGATCATCCCGATATCGACATCTACATCGGTGCCAAGGATGAGAAATTAAACGAAAACGCTTACATCGTTCCGGGACTCGGAGATGCAGGCGACAGAATTTTCGGAACCAAGTAAAGATATTTACGGAGAAGGATATGGATAAAAGACAAGACTATATTTCATGGGATGAATATTTTACGGGAATCGCCATCCTTTCGGGAATGCGTTCAAAAGACCCCAACACACAGGTCGGAGCCTGCATAGTGGATAAAAACAACAGAATTTTATCCGTAGGCTACAACGGATTTCCCAACGGCTGCAGTGATGATCTGTTCCCCTGGGCAAGAGAAGGCGAAGTGCTTAACACAAAGTATGCTTTCGTTGCTCACAGTGAACTTAATGCCATCTTAAACTACAGAGGCGGCAACCTTGAAGGTGCCAAGATATACGTTTCCTTATTCCCCTGCAACGAATGTGCAAAGGCCATTATTCAGTGCGGAATAAAGGAAGTAATCTACGATTCCGATAAATATAACAACACACCCACGAATATTGCTGCAAAGAAAATGTTCGAGGCTGCCGGTGTAAAATGTACACAGTACAAAAAGACCGGAAGAAAGATCGTAATCGAAGTTTAATCTGTTTATTTTATGAAGAAAGCTTTAACGGTTTTCGTTTCTTTTATAGCCAC
This sequence comes from uncultured Lachnospiraceae bacterium, assembly GCA_902765365.1. Classification (GTDB taxonomy): domain Bacteria; phylum Bacillota; class Clostridia; order Lachnospirales; family Lachnospiraceae; genus UBA3766. The sequence goes on along the minus strand of CACWZK010000007.1, from coordinate 36,979 downwards.
GATAAGTTTGTTTTTTGACATGGCGCCGATATTGGTGCATGCAGCGCCGAGTTCTCTTTTACAGCAGATAGATGAGGCTGAAAAGCAGAAACAGGCGATAGAAGAAGAAAAACAGACGGTTCAGGGCGAGAAGGACGAAAAGAAAAACGAATTAAATCAGCTTCAGTATCAACAGGGTGCTCTTAAGGCCCAGTTGGATTCTTTTAATACGAATCTTGCGGAAGAAAACCGCAAATACGAAGAAATCTGCGGTAAAATTGATGCCAAAAAAGAAGAGATAGAGGTCAAAAAGCAGGAACTCGCGGATGCGAAGGCGACTGAAGAAGAGCAGTACGAAACAATGAAAAAGCGCCTTCAGTATATCTACGAACAGCCCGAAGACATGTATCTTGACATGATTCTATCGAGCAAGGATTTTGCAACCTTCCTTAATGTCGCGGATTATATTTTTATGATATCCGAATACGACAATGACATGCTCGCGGATTACAAGCAGACTACGATAGATGTGGCGGCAAAGGAAAGTGAGCTTGAAGGGGAACTTGCCAATCTTGAAACTCTCGAAGAGCAGAGCAGACAGGAGCAGAGCAGAATCACGGAACTTATCAATACCACCAATGTTTTCGTCAATCAGTATTCCGCACAGATAAGCGATACGAACAACGAGCTTGCTGAGATTGAAAAGGAAATAGCCGAAAAGGAAGCGCAGATAAAAGAGCAGGAAAAAGATATCGAGGCGCTAAAGAAACAGTACGAGGAGGAAGTTCGACTCTCACAGCTGGCTGCTCAGGCCGCTAAGAGAGATATCTCCGAAGTATCTTTTGCCGATAACGACAGATACCTTCTGGCAAACCTCATTTACTGTGAGGCGGGCGGCGAACCCTACGAAGGGCAGTTGGCCGTTGGAGCGGTTGTAATGAACAGAGTAATGTCAAGCCGCTATCCCGACACCGTGTACGGCGTTATCTATCAAAAGAGCCAGTTTTCACCCGCAAGTAGCGGTCGACTCGACCTGGCATTAGCTCAGAATCTTGCGACGCCGTCCTGCTATCAGGCTGCAGACGAAGCAATGGCGGGTAGTACCAATGTAGGCAACTGCGTATACTTCAGAACTCCCGTACCGGGATTAAACGGTACACAGATCGGCAATCACATATTTTACTAAAAAAAGGAAGCGTGTTGGCTTCCTTTTTTTGCACTGAGTGAGTGTGGTTGCTGGGGGACGGGGGTGTAGTGTCATGTGAAATGACACTACACCCCCCGTCCCCTTGCCTGGCAGTTTACTCTATGTAGGAGTCAAGCATTTCCGTGTACTTCTTAAAACTTCCGGAATAGGCGGCTTTTAAGAGCTTATCCGCGCGTGTAAGCGCTTTATGCAAAAGCTCGTCGTCTATAAGCCCTTTTTTATGAGCTTCGGCTAACTCATCCATATCCAAAAGGTGAATCTCGCCGTTCGCGTTTACCGTGATGTCCAAAAGCAGATCGAGAGTGGTAACGGAGTTTTCCTCTTTGTCAAAGTAAAACTCAACGATATCGCAGTACCATTTGTAGAGCGAACCGTCTTTTTTTAAGAATTTGCTTATTTTGAAGCCTTCATCGGGAAGATATAGCGAATAGCCGTGATCTATGTCTTTTCTCGGGTTGATTGTATTCCATTTTGTGACCATGGCGTGTTCATCCGCAAAAAGCACCGTGTCCTCTTTTAAAGGAATATTTTCAAACGGAATAAGCCTTTTACGATAAATAACCAGGTCTGGCATACGTTTTCCCCCATATATTGTGAATCTTTTAAACAAACGATACTATATCTAAAAATATTACACACAAATATTCAAAAAGTCAATTGCAAACGGCAATCTTTGACAAAGGATTCAAAAAGTCTCAAAAAGCCTTATTCTTTGTATGATTTTTCTTGCCAAAGCCTAAAAAAAATAATATAATTTTGGTATGTTTGCGATAGAAGGTTAAAGAGGTATCGCTGTGCCGAAGATTGTTAAAATAATCTCGTTTATTTCCCAGTTTACGCTCATTATGCTTATACCTACGGTGGGCTGCTTTTTTCTGGGCTATTATCTGGATAAAAAGTTCGGTACGTCGTTCCTTGTGATAATATTCTTTTTCGTGGGAGCTGCCGGCGGAATGACCGGTGTGTACAAGCTGGTTAAAAGTACATTTAAGGATAACGAAGAATGAATTATTTCAAGCAGACTTTGAGAGAACTTCAGATAGGCGTCATCATACTCGGAATTCTCAATATTCTTATCGGTATGTGGTTTCCCAAAAATATGCTTGCCTATGTGCTCGGCGGAGTTCTCGGGACGGTTACCGCGCTGGTTATGACCGACAATATGGCCAGAGCCATTGTGAAAGCGGTGTCCGATGAGAAAAGAGCTACAGCACGTATCAGACTGGCATTTTTCTTAAGATATGCGATAGCAGTCGTGGTTATGGTTGTTGCCTGCGTATCTCCCTACACGAATCCGATTGCAACTTTTATCGGAATATTCTCCATAAAATTCGCGACGTACCTTACGCCGCTTATCCATAAAATAAATCTGAAAATAAATCCCAATTCTCTGGAGTCTGACGGCTCGGAGGAGACGGAGGAGGAAAATAATGACTCCGAACCTGTTGTTGGCGGGCGCTGACGGCGTCGATTTTATGATCCACGGGATATTTAAATACAATTTCCTGGGTCATGAGGTATGGATTACAACTTCACATGTATGTTTACTCATTGTAGTGGTCAGCCTTTTGATTTTCTTTTTTATAGGCGGACAGGTGTTCAAACACGCAAAAGCCGTTCCCGGCACCCTGCAGTGCATACTTGAGTTTGTCGTGGAATTTCTGGACGGCATTACGGAAGGTGCCATGGGCAAAAAGGGCAAGGGCTTCAGAAACTACATCGGTACTTTATTCCTGTTTATTCTTTTTTCCAATATATCGGGACTTTTGGGATTAAGACCTCCCACAGCCGATTACGGCGTCACACTTCCTTTGGGTCTTGTCACATTCACACTTGTCAGAATAAACGAAGTCAGATTCAACTCACTCTGGGCTATCTGGAAGGACAAATGTTCACCACTTCCCTGGTGGTGTCCTCTCTGGCTTCCGATCAATATCATCGGTGACGTTGCGGTTCCGATTTCGCTTTCGCTGCGTCTTTTCGCGAATGTTTTATCGGGTACCGTTATGATGGCGCTTGTATATGGACTTTTAGCAAAGTTCGCGTACTTCTGGCCCGCAGCACTCCATGTGTACTTCGATCTTTTCTCGGGTGCCATCCAGACATACGTATTCTGTATGCTGACGGTAACCTATATCGGTTCTGCAATCGGCGATGCCGAAGAGCCGCTGCTTAAAAAGCTTTTTAAAAAGGTTTCCTCAAAACAGGAAACAGCTCAGACGAACTAAATTGAAAATAAGATAAACATATATTTTTCAGGAGGATACAAAATGGAATTCAATGAGAACTTTATCTTAGGATGCTCAGCCATAGGTGCAGGTCTTGCGGTTATCGCAGGTATCGGACCCGGTGTAGGACAGGGTATTGCAGCAGGTTACGGTGCTTCCGCAGTTGGACGTAATCCCGGTGCACAGGGTAAAATCATGTCTACAATGCTTTTGGGTCAGGCTGTTGCCGAGACAACAGGTTTGTACGGCTTGTTAATCGCAATGTTGCTCTTATTCGTTAAGCCTTTAACACGTTAATCGTAAAAGAAATATTAAAGGAGGCAGGGCTTAATTATGAGCAGACTATTCAACCTGGATTTTCAGCTTCTGCATGATTCCTTCCTGACGCTTATCGCTGTATTTGTACTTTTCTTGGGCGGTTCGTTCTTCTTTTTCAATCCCGCAAGAAAATTCCTTGAAAAAAGAAAACAGGGAATTGCGGATGATATCGAATCGGCCAGAAAAGAAAAAGAAGAGGCAGAGCGTTTAAAGAGCGAATATGAAGACAAACTGAAAAACGTTGATACCGAAGTCGAAGGCATTCTCTCCGATGCGAGACAGAGAGCTTTGGCTAATGAGAACAGAATAGTTGCCGATGCACGTGAAGAAGCGGGCAAGATTATCGACAATGCCCATCGTGAAGCAAACCTTGAGAAACTTAAAGTGGCTGACGAAGTCAAGGAAGAAGTTATTAATGTAGCCGGAGCAATGGCAGGCAAGATTGTCGCATCTTCCATGAGTGAAGCCGAACAGAAACGTTTACTCGATGAAACCTTAAAGGGAATAGGTGAGGATACATGGCTAAATCAGCAATAACGACTTACGGAGAAGCTTTATTTCAGATTGCATGCGAATCCTCTTCGTGCATTGAAATGCTTGAAGAAGTCAAGGAACTGAAAAATGTTGTCATCGCCAACCCCGAGTTAAAAGAGCTGATGTTAAATCCGAGATTTTCCAAGGAAGAACATCTCGAGATTCTCGGGCAGGTTTTCAAAGGCAAAATCGACGACAGACTGTTTTCGTTTCTCGAACTGATCACGGTCAAGGGCAGATACGGATATCTTGACGAGATACTTGATTATTTTATTCTCCGCGTCAAGGAATATCTGCATATCGGACAGGCAAAGGTAACAAGCGCGATTGCAATCGACGACGAGATGAAGCAGCGCATAAAAGATAAACTTTTATCAACCACCGATTACAAAGAAATCGAAATCGATTATGAAACGGATCCTTCGTTAATCGGCGGAATGGTAATCAGAATAAAAGACAGAATTGTGGATAATTCCGTAAAAACGAAGCTTGAAAACATTACCAGGGATTTACACAAAATTCAAATCTAAAGAAAGGGATTGAAGATCCATGAATTTAAAACCGGAAGAAATAAGTTCTGTGATTAAGGATCAGATTAAAAGATACTCTGACCGCATGGAAGTGTCCAATGTCGGAACGGTTATTCAGGTTGCGGACGGTATCGCACGTATTCACGGTCTTGAAACCGCCATGCAGGGCGAACTTCTCGAGTTCCCCGGCGAAGTATACGGCATGGTTATGAACCTCGAAGAGGATAATGTCGGTGCCGTACTTTTGGGCAACCAGAAGAATATCAACGAAGGCGATATCGTAAAGACCACCGGACGAGTAGTAGAAGTACCCGTAGGCGATGCGTTGACCGGAAGAGTCGTTAATGCTCTCGGACAGCCTATAGACGGCAAAGGACCCATCAATACGGATAAGTATCGTCAGATCGAAAGAGTTGCCAGCGGCGTTATCACAAGAAAATCCGTTGACACACCCCTTCAGACAGGTATCAAGGCTATCGACTCGATGGTACCCATCGGAAGAGGACAGAGAGAACTTATTATCGGCGACCGTCAGACAGGTAAGACTGCGATTGCCATAGATACGATTATCAATCAGAAGGGACAGGGCGTTAAATGTATCTACGTTGCCATCGGTCAGAAAGCTTCTACCGTTGCAAATATCGTTAAGACGCTCGAAGAGTTTGGTGCTATGAGTTATACAACCGTTGTTGCATCAACCGCTTCCGAACTTGCTCCCTTACAGTATATAGCTCCGTATGCAGGATGTGCCATCGGAGAAGAATGGATGGAAAAAGGAGAAGACGTTCTCGTAATCTACGATGACTTAAGTAAGCATGCTACCGCATACCGTACACTCTCCTTACTCCTTAGAAGACCGCCCGGAAGAGAAGCGTACCCCGGCGACGTATTCTACTTACATTCGAGATTACTCGAGAGAGCAGCCAGAATGAGCGAAGAATACGGCGGAGGTTCCCTTACGGCACTTCCCATTATCGAGACACAGGCAGGCGACGTTTCGGCATACATTCCTACTAACGTAATTTCCATTACCGACGGTCAGATTTATCTTGAAACCGAAATGTTCAACGCAGGTTTCCGTCCCGCAGTTAATGCAGGTCTTTCGGTATCCCGTGTCGGCGGTGCGGCTCAGATTAAAGCAATGAAAAAGATTGCGGCTCCCATCCGTGTGGAACTCGCACAGTACAGAGAGCTTGCGGCATTTGCACAGTTCGGTTCCGAACTCGATGCCGATACAAAAGAAAAGTTAGCACAGGGCGAGAGAATCAAAGAGATCTTAAAGCAGCCTCAGTACAAGCCCATGCCTGTAGAATATCAGGTAATCATCATTTATGCGGCTACGAAGAAACTGCTTCTTGATGTTGCCGTTTCGGACATCACAAGATTCGAAGACGAACTCTTTGAATTCATCAAGACCAAATATCCCGAAGTTCCCGAAAGCATCAAAAACGACAGGGAAATCACGGAAGAAAACGAACAGAAGCTCCTTAAGGCAATTGAGGACTTCAAGGCTGATTTCAAATAAACCGGTAAAGGAACACGCATATGGCTTCAATGAGAGACATAAAGCGCAGAAGAGAGAGTGTATCAAGCACTCAGCAGATTACCAAGGCAATGAAACTTGTTTCCACGGTAAAACTTCAGCGTGCAAAAGGCAGAGCCATTAAATCCAAATATTATTTCAGAGCCATGTACAATACCGTTACGGAACTTTTATCCGATTCGGCCAATGTCGACACTCCTTACGTAAAGGTTAGTGAATGCGACAGAAAGGCGGTACTGGTAATAACCTCCAACAGAGGTCTTGCCGGCGGATACAATTCCAACATTGTCAAACTCATTACCAACGGTGATTTTGACAAGGATAAAACGGATATTTACATCATCGGCCGAAAGGGCAGAGAACTTCTTGAGAGAAAAGGATATTACATCAGGAAGGATTATTCCGAGCTCGCCGAAGGTTTTGAATATGCCGATGCCATCAAAGTCTGCAACAAACTCTTAAAAGAATTTGATGAAAAGAAAATCGGTGAGATTTATCTGGCATATACCAATTTCAAAAATACGGTAAGCCACGAGCCTACTCTTTTAAAACTGCTTCCGATTATTCCGGGAGAGATTTATGGTTCCGACGAAGAAGACGATCCTAATGACAAACTTCTTTTGATGAACTTCGAAATCCCCGATGACGAAGCGCTTAAATACATTGTGCCCAAGTATCTTACTTCACTTATTCACGGCGCACTCATAGAGGCGGTTGCCAGTGAAAACGGTGCGAGAATGCAGGCAATGGACAATGCAACGAACAATGCGGAAGAGATGATAGACAAACTTACTCTTCAGTACAACCGTGCAAGACAGGGAAGCATCACACAGGAGCTTACCGAGATTATTGCCGGTGCGGAAGCTATTTCATAAAACTATTAAAAGGAGTATTTCAAGATGACAAATATCGGAAAGATCACACAGATTATCGGTGCGGTTTTGGATATTAAATTTTCAAAGGGCGGTCTGCCTCAGATCAACGAGGCTATCAGAATCAAAAAGAATGACGGAGGCGAACTTACTGTCGAAGTCGCACAGCACCTCGGTGACGATACGGTACGCTGTATTGCCATGGGACCTACGGACGGTCTTGTAAGAGGTATGGAAGCGGTTGCAACAGGTTCACCCATTTCCGTTCCCGTAGGTGAGAATACACTCGGACGTATCTTTAACGTTCTCGGTCAGCCGATTGATAACAAGCCCGCTCCCGAAGGCGTATCCTACGAACCCATTCACAGACCCGCTCCCGATTTTGTTGAGCAGTCAACCGAAGCGGAACTTCTTGAAACCGGTATTAAAGTCGTAGATCTCCTTTGCCCTTATCAGAAGGGTGGTAAAATCGGTCTTTTCGGCGGTGCCGGTGTAGGTAAGACGGTTCTTATTCAGGAACTTATCCGTAACATCGCTACCGAGCACGGCGGATATTCCGTATTCACCGGTGTAGGCGAGAGAACAAGAGAAGGTAACGACCTTTACCATGAAATGCAGGAATCGGGCGTTATAGATAAAACCACCATGGTGTTCGGTCAGATGAACGAGCCCCCCGGAGCCAGAATGAGAGTAGGTCTTACCGGACTTACAATGGCTGAGTACTTCCGTGACAAAGGCGGAAAGGACGTGCTTCTTTTCATTGATAACATTTTCCGTTTCACACAGGCAGGTTCCGAAGTGTCCGCACTTTTAGGACGTATGCCTTCGGCGGTTGGTTATCAGCCCACATTGCAGACTGAAATGGGTGCACTTCAGGAGAGAATTACTTCCACAAAGAACGGTTCCATTACATCCGTACAGGCTGTATACGTTCCCGCGGATGACTTAACAGACCCTGCTCCCGCTACTACATTCGCTCACCTCGATGCAACGACCGTTCTTTCGAGAGCAATCGTTGAGCTCGGTATTTATCCCGCAGTTGATCCTCTTGAGTCAACATCAAGAATTCTGGATCCGAGAATCGTAGGCTTGGAGCATTATCAGGTAGCCAGAGGCGTACAGGAAATCCTTCAGAGATACAAAGAACTTCAGGATATCATCGCCATCCTCGGTATGGACGAACTTTCCGAAGACGACAAACTCCTTGTATCCCGTGCAAGAAAGGTTCAGAGATTCCTTTCACAGCCTTTCTTCGTAGCAGGCCAGTTCACAGGTCTCGAAGGAAAATACGTTCCCATTTCGGAGACTATCAGAGGATTTAAGGAAATTCTTGAAGGCAAGCATGACGACATTCCCGAAGGTTACTTCTTAAATGCCGGAAGCATCGACGATGTAATTGCCAAAAAGAATCAGAAATAAACGGAGTTTTTTATAGATGGAAGATTCAAATCTTTTCGATGTTAAAATAATAACCCCGGAGAGACTGTTTTATGAGGGAAAAGCATCAATGCTTGAATTCAATACTACCGAAGGAGAAATCGGTATATTGAAAAATCACATTCCGATGACTGTCATCATAGAACCGGGCATACTTACCATTACGGAAGAAGAGCACCCGAAGAATGCGGCTTTGCATGCAGGATTTGCGGTTATCAATCCCGATTCGGTTATAATTCTTGCGGAAATAATCGAATGGCCTTCCGAGATAGACGAAAACCGTGCACAGGAAGCTTTTAAGAGGGCACAGGAAAGACTGGCAGCAAAGGATCCCGACACGGATCTTGACAGGGCTGCGGTTGCGCTTAAGAAAGCGATATGCAGGATTAATTCAGTTAAAGAATAACTATTATTTGGGTCTGTGACGAAAGTTGCAGACCTTTCGCATATACGGGAATTGATGAGAAAAAAGAAAGACAGGGCAAACGAATTTAATAGTATCAAACACGTCGATCTTCAGGAAAACGGAAGCAGATATTCTCCCATAAAACAGTTTCTGCTTACAAAAGTCTGGAAATACGTGCTGATAGCCGCGTGGTTTACAGCCTCGCTGTTCTTTTTTGGATATCTTTTAAACCGTGGAAACACGGACCTTACCAAGGAAATGGCACCCGCCACACTTCCCGTCATCTGTGTCAGGGAGAACGGCCACGATTTTAACAGAATGTTCGGATATACCACGGAAATGGATTATTCCGTTATCCGAGACGGAATCACTCCTCTTGAAGAAGGCAGAAAACTAAATGTCCGTGTCTATAAAATGGGAGAGAAGATAAACGGTATCTCCTATGAGTTAAGAAGCATCGACAAGGAAAGATATGTCGAAGAAGGTGAAGTAACGACTTACACACAGACTTCGGAATACATGGATTTGTCTTTTGCTTTTAAAGACATCATATCTGAAAAAACGGATTATTCCCTTAAGATAATTCTTACTCTGGAAAATGACAGAAAAGCATATTATTATGCGAGAATATTTGAGGACGACAGCTTAAATTTCTCGGAAAAACTTGATTATGTGTATTATTTCAACGAATGCACGTTTAACAAGGAAACCGCGCAGGATGAAATCGGCAAATACATGGAGAGCAATTCATCCGGAGACAATACCAATTTCGCCCATGTGGATATCCACAGCTCTATGGACCAGGTAACCTGGGGAAGTCTTGATGTAAAAAGAGTCGACGAGCCTGTCTGTACTGTCGGAGAAATAGATTCGAAGAATGCGTTAATGAAACTCGAATATACCGTATCCGCATTAACAGGCGAAGAAGAAAGACTCTATGCGGTCACCGAGTATTACAGATTTATTAAGGGAACGGATCGTATGTATCTTTTATCCTTTGACAGATACATGAATACGATTCTTTTTGCAGACAAGGGTGTTGTATATAATGACAAGCTTATGCTCGGAATCATGCCTGAGGAGTTCGAGCATGCAGAGAGTGAGGACGGCAATACATATGCGTTTGTTAACAACAAATCGCTCTTTGTCGTAAATTCCGCGCAGAATACTTTCGGTACTGCTTATTCCTTTTATGATAAAGACAATTTTGATGCTCGTTGCATCAATCCCGAGCACGACATAAAGATTCTTCGAATCGATGAATCGGGCAATGTGTTCTTTTATGTGTACGGATATTTTAACCGCGGCGATTACGAAGGCAAATGCGGAATTCATCTGTTCGAATACAACTCGAAGACAAACGTGGTTGTCGAAAAGATATTTATCGAATGCGACAAGCCGTATGAAATACTTAAAAACGAAATAGGAAAACTCGCGTATGCAAATTATAAAAACGAATTTTATTTCTATTTCAATGAGACAATTCACAAAGTAAATATCGAAGAGCAGACCGAAGAAGTAATAGTGGACAACCTTAAAAACGAAGATCTCTTCGTGGCTCCTTCGTACAAAAACTGTGCATGGATTTCCAAAGAAGATTCTGTAGGAATCAGCCAGATAACATTCCTTGACATGGAACGCTCCGAGACTTTTACCATCAATGCCAAGTCGGGCGAACACATTAAGCCGATGGGATTTATGGGCGAGGACCTTATATACGGCGATGCGAGAAATGCCGATATATACGAAAACATCTACAGGGAAACGATTGTTCCGATGTACAGGCTGAATATCATCAACAGATACAAAGAGATTTTAAAAACCTATTCCTATCAGAACATATATGTCCTGGGCTGCAAGATTAACGACAATCTTATAACGCTTACAAGAAACGAAAAGAACGAGGACGGTGAACTCGTCAGTGCACCGCCCGACAGTATCGTCAATACTCTGATGGAAAAGACGTATAAAAACAATTCCGAAGTCGTAATTACCGAAAACTTAAAAAAGATTGTCCAGGTTACTCTTAAAAAAGAGATGGATAACAAAAAGATAAAGTTCAAAACTCCCAAGACGGAGATGTATGAAGGACGAAGAGAACTTATCTTAACCGGCGATGCGACGGATATTTATTACGTAATCAACTCCGATGAGTGCGCAGGCATATTCACGGACATAAGTCAGGCTGTAAGGTGCGCAAATGACGGGTTTGGATGCGTTATTGACTCAAGCGGTCATTACATCTGGAAAAAGGAAGCATACAGCAAAACCAACCAGATAATGAGAATAGACGGAATGGATATCGCGGATGAGGAAACCTCTTCAATGGAAGCCTGCCTCGAAAAGGTACTTGATTACGAAGGATTTTCACTTGATGTCAAAAATGATTTGACAAGAGGCATGACTTATGCGCAAATAATAGAGAAGAGTGTTCCGAACGCAAAGGGTGTTGAACTTGTCAACTGCTCTCCGGAGCTTATCAAATACTATTTAAATAAAGATATTCCCGTTATAGCTGAGTCTGAGAATAATTCGGTGCTTGTAATCGGTTACAGCGATTCGGTTTATGTCTGGGTAAATCCCGGTTCGGGAAATCTCATGAAGGTCGGAAGGGATGAAGCCGAGACCTTTTATGAGAACAACGGCAATGCATTTGTAGCATATGTCAAATGGGACTCGTAAGTAAAAAAATTCATATAAACGGAGAAAAAGAAAATGATCAGACAGGATTACAAAGAAATGCTTAATGCAAAATCGGTAATCAGGGAAATGTTTACCTATGCTACCGAAAAGGGAAAAGAGATAGGGTATGAGAACGTGTTCGATTACAGTCTCGGCAATCCTTCGGTTCCAGCTCCCAAGGAGTTTACCGATACGATGATTAAATTATTGCAGGAGTCGGACCCCGTTAAACTTCACGGTTACAGCCCTTCACCAGGAATTCCTTCGGTAAGAGCTGCTATTGCCGAGTCCTTAAACAAGAGATTCGGCATGAACTATACCGCCAATCATATTTTTATGGCTACAGGTGCGGCCGGTGCTGTTGCCCATGCGGTAAGATGTGTGACCAACACCGGTGACAAGGTGCTTACCTTTGCGCCTTTCTTCCCCGAGTACATGCATTATATAAATGATACCGGAGCAGTGCTTAAGGTGGTTCCGCCCAACCTTGAAAACTTCCAGATTAATTTCGAAGCTTTCGAAGAGATGTTAACCTGTGACGTTCAGGCAGTTTTAATCAACACGCCCAACAACCCTTCGGGCGCAGCATGTTCTTCAGAGACTTTACAGAAGCTCGCCGATATACTTTATAAAAAACAGGAAGAGTACGGACACGATATTTTTATCATTTCCGACGAACCCTACAGAGAGATAGTTTTTGACGGCGCAGATGCACCTTATGTATCAAAGTTTTATGACAATACATTAAGCTGCTATTCATATTCCAAATCACTTTCGCTTCCCGGTGAACGTATAGGATATGTGGCTGCAAATCCCAAGTGTACCGATGCGGAATACATTGTCGGAATGTGCACACAGATTTCAAGAGGAACGGGACATAACTGCCCTCCTTCAATTATCCAGCTCGCAGTGGCTGAGTGCCTTGATCTGACAAGCGACTTAAAGGTTTATGAAACAAATATGAACCTTATATATAACGAACTTGTTCGCCTCGGCTTCGAAGTGGTTAAACCTTCCGGAACATTTTATATCTTCCCCAAGGCACTCGAAGAAGATGCAAAAGCATTCTGCGAAAAGGCAAAGAAATACAATCTGATACTGGTTCCTTCGGATACTTTCGGATGCCCCGGATATTTCAGAATGTCCTACTGCATAGCAACAGAGAAGGTTGAAAGATCGCTCGTTGCACTTCGCGAATTTGTAAAAGCAGAGTACGGAAGAGAGTAAAAAATACGCATTTGTGCAATAATTACAAAAAAGTGTCGAAATTTTCTCTAAAAATATCCAAATGACAGAAATTACAACCGAACATTTGACAAAAAAAACACGAGATATTAAAATTCGTTTATATAAAGCATTTTTTATGTAAATTTGTTAAAAATTTGGTTAAATTTGTACACCTTACGGGGTGTGGAAGGAGAATTTATTATGGCAGAGATCAAAAAGACAACAGTTACTGTTAAGCCTATCGCTAAGGCTGCAGCTGCAAAAGCTGAAGAAAAGAAAGCTGAAGCAGCTCCCGTTGTAGCAGCTAAGGTTGAAGAGAAGAAGGAAGCAGCTCCTGCAAAGAAGGCAGCTCCCGCAAAGAAAGCAGCTCCTGCAAAGAAGGCAGCTCCCGCAAAGAAGGCAGCTCCTGCAAAGAAGGCAGCTCCCGCAAAGAAAGCAGCTCCTGCAAAGAAAGCAGCTCCCGCTAAGAAAGCAGCTCCCGCAAAGAAGGCAGCTCCCGCTAAGAAGGCAGCAGCACCCAAGGCAGCAGTTAAGGCTAACGTATTCGTACAGTGGGGCGAGAAGTCATACAGCTATGAAGATCTTGTTAAGATCGCTAAGGACGTATGGGTATATGACCTTGGAAAGAAAGCAGCAGACTTCAAAGCAGCTGACATCTATGTAAAGCCTGAAGAGAGCACAGCTTACTATGTAATCAACGGTAATGTTGAAGGAAAGTTTGGCATCTAATCATAATTAAAGTTATAAAGAGAAAGGATTCGGTTCGCCGAATCCTTTTTTTATCATATTTAAACCTGAAAGCCGGAATATTTTTCCGGTTTTATTTTTTTATGAGGAATATTTGGAAAAAAGATGTTGACATTCAAACACGGAGGTTGTATAGTATGAATTGTGGATATTAGCACTCGACTTAAATGAGTGCTAACGGCGAAGAAGAAAAGGTAAATATATGGAATTAGATGAAAGAAAAACCAAAATACTTCAGGCCATAATCAAGAATTATCTTGAGACGGGAGAGCCCGTAGGTTCAAGAACGATATCAAAGTATACGGATCTGAACCTTTCGAGTGCAACCATCCGAAACGAGATGGCGGACCTCGAGGAACTGGGCTTCATAGTTCAGCCGCATACATCTGCAGGCCGAATTCCTTCGGATAAAGGTTATCGTTTCTATGTAGATGCGATGATGCTTGAACACGAAAAGGAAGTTGAGCAGTTAAAGGATGTTCTTCTGGAAAAGGAAGAGAAACTTGACCATATGCTCAAGCAGGCAGCGAAGCTCATGGCTGTAAATACCAATTATGCCACGATGGTAACGGCACCGAGAAGTTCAAAGAATGTGCTTAAATTCCTTCAGCTTTCCAGAATGGATGCCTCACATATTCTTGCCGTCATAGTTATAGAAGGAAACGTCATTAAGAATACGGTAATCGATGTTGCCGAATCTTTGAATGACGAGACAATGCTTAAATTAAACATACTTCTTAATACACATTTAAACGGCCTTTCGGTTGAAGAGATAAACTTAGGACTTATCACGGCGCTTAAACAGCAGGCAGGAATGTACGGTCCCATTATCGAGGAAGTAATCGATGCGGTTGCCGAAACGATTAAGGAAGACGAAGATCTGGAGATTTACACATCGGGCGCAAACAACATCTTCAAATATCCGGAGCTCTCCGACAACCAGAAAGCCAGCGATTTGATAAATGCCTTTGAAGAGAAACAGCTGTTAACGCAGCTTATTGATGATACGGACTCGGAAGGCAGGAACGAAATAAAAGTTTACATCGGAGAAGAGTCACCGATCCAGACCATGAAGGACTGCAGTATCGTAACCGCAAATTACGAATTCGGCGACGGCATGAGAGGAATGATCGGTATCATCGGTCCGAAGCGTATGGACTACGACAAGGTTGTCGGAACGATCAAGACCATCAAATCACAGCTCGATACGATGTATAAAAAAGACGACAACTAGATAAAATATTTTTCGGAGGAAAAGAAAGTGTCCAGCAAGAAAAAGAACGGCAAATCCAAAGCGGAGTCAAAGAAAATCGACGAAGAAATTCTTAATGAAACCGTAAAAGAAGAGCCCACGGAAGAAAAGAAAGAAGAAACTCTGACGGAAGAGGCGGTCGCCGAAGAGAACAATAACGAATCGGGCGAAACCGAAGAAGCTTCAGTCAAAGAAGAAAAGAAAACCAAAGAACAGGAAAAGATAGAGGAACTTGAAGACAGAGTAAAACGTCAGCTCGCAGAGTTTGAAAACTTCAGAAAAAGAACAGACAAAGAAAAAGAGCAGATGTTTGAAACCGGTGCAAAGAGTGTACTCGAAAAGATACTTCCGGTGGTTGATAATTTTGAAAGAGGTTTATCAAATATCAAACCCGAAGAAGAAAACGATCCTCATGTGGAAGGCATGAGAATGATTTACAAACAGCTGATGACCGAACTTGAAAAGCTTGAAGTAAAGCCCATCGAAGCGGTCGGATGCGAATTCAATCCGGATTTCCACAATGCTATAATGCAGAGCCCCAGCGATGAATACGAATCGGGCTTCGTGGCACAGGAACTTCAGAAAGGCTACATGTACAGGGATTCGGTTTTAAGACACAGTATGGTAGCGGTTGTACCCTAGCAATTAACCCGCAGGCTTCTCTTTTAGAAGAAGCTGTCAGCCCAAGGCTGACTGATGAGGTGTAAATATATTAACAACTTAAAAGAAAGAATGTTTATCAGGAGGATAAAACAATGAGTAAAATAATTGGTATCGACTTAGGAACAACAAACAGCTGCGTGGCAGTTATGGAAGGCGGTCAGCCTACAGTTATAGCTAATACAGAAGGATCAAGAACAACACCTTCGGTTGTTGCTTTTACAAAGACAGGTGAAAGACTTGTAGGTGAAGCTGCAAAGCGTCAGGCAGTTACAAACGCAGAAAAGACCATCTCTTCAATCAAGAGAGATATGGGTACTGACAGAGGCAGAACAATCGACGGTAAGAAATATTCACCTCAGCAGATTTCCGCTATGATTCTTCAGAAGTTGAAAGCTGATGCAGAAGGATATCTCGGCGAAAAGGTTACAGAGGCAGTTATTACCGTTCCTGCATACTTCAACGATGCACAGCGTCAGGCTACAAAGGATGCAGGTAAGATTGCGGGCCTGGATGTTAAGAGAATTATCAACGAGCCTACGGCAGCAGCTCTTGCATACGGACTTGATAACGAAAAAGAGCAGACCATCATGGTTTACGACTTGGGCGGCGGTACATTCGATGTTTCAATCATCGAAATCGGCGACGGTATCATCGAAGTCAGAGCAACAGCCGGTGATAACAGACTCGGTGGTGATGACTTTGACCAGAAGATTACGGATTACATCTTAGACGAGTTTAAGAAACAGCAGGGTATCGATCTTTCAAATGATACAATGGCACTTCAGCGTATCAAGGAAGCAAGTGAGAAGGCTAAAAAGGAACTTTCTACTGCAACCACTACAGATATCAACCTTCCTTACTTAACAGCTACGGCAGACGGACCCAAGCATTTCGAAATGACTCTTACAAGAGCTAAATTCGATGAACTTACACATGATCTCGTAGAGCGTACCGCAGGCCCTGTACAGAGAGCTTTATCAGATGCAGGCATCAAAGCAAGCGAACTCAGCAAGGTACTTTTGGTAGGTGGTTCTACACGTATTCCCGCAGTTCAGGATAAGGTTAAACAGCTTACAGGTCATGAACCTTCCAAGTCACTTAACCCCGATGAATGCGTAGCACTCGGTGCTTCTATTCAGGGTGGTAAACTTGCAGGCGATGCAGGTGCCGGCGAAATCCTTCTTTTGGATGTTACTCCTCTTTCACTTGCTATCGAAACAATGGGCGGTATTGCTACAAAGCTTATTGAAAGAAATACAACAATTCCCGTTAAGAAGAGCCAGGTATTCTCTACAGCAGCAGATAACCAGACAGCCGTTGATATCAACGTAGTTCAGGGTGAAAGACAGTTTGCAAGAGACAACAAATCACTCGGCCAGTTCAGACTTGACGGAATTCCTCCCGCAAGAAGAGGTGTGCCTCAGATCGAAGTTACATTCGATATCGATGCCAACGGTATCGTAAACGTATCCGCAAAGGATCTCGGAACAGGCAAGGAACAGCACATCACAATTACCGCAGGTTCCAATATGTCCGATGACGATATCGAAAAGGCCGTAAAAGAAGCAGCTGAGTACGAAGCACAGGATAAGAAGAGAAAAGAAGCAATCGACGCACGTAACAATGCAGACTCAATGGTATTCCAGACAGAGAAGGCATTAAACGATGTAGGCGATAAAATCAGTGATTCCGAAAAGACCGACGTTCAGGCGGAAATCGAAAATGTTAAGGCAATCCTTGAGAGAACCAAAGACAAAGAGATGACCGAAGACGAAGTAGGCGAACTTAAGGCTGCTCAGGAGAAGATGATGGAAAAAGCTCAGGGACTCTTCACAAAGATGTATGAGTCAATGCAGGGCGCAGGTGCTCAGGGTGCAGGCCCCGACATGAGCCAGTTCACACAGGGCGCTTCCGACAACGGACCTACAGACGGTTCCGAAGCAGGCGATTTCGGTGATTTCAGAGAAGTATAATCATACGAAAAAATAAGCAATAAAAGTGTGTCGGGGTAAAGCGCCCCGACACATATTTACGATAAAAGGTAACAGTTATGGCAGAAACAAAAAGAGATTACTACGAGGTTCTCGGAGTAAGTAAAAATGCAGACGAAGCAGAAATAAAAAAAGCATACAGAGCTCTGGCTAAAAAATACCATCCGGACATGAATCCCGACGATCCCAATGCCGAAGCAAAATTCAAGGAAGCATCGGAAGCATATGCTGTTCTTTCCGATGCCGACAAGAGACGTCAGTACGATCAGTTCGGTCATGCTGCATTTGACGGCGCTGCGGGTGGCGGAGCAGGCGGATTTGATTTTAACAGTGCTGATTTCAGTGATATTTTCAGCGATCTGTTTGGTTTCGGCGATTTCTTCGGCGGCGGCAGAAGAGCGCAGAGAAACGGCCCCAGACGTGGTCAGGATATAGTTCAGAGAGTAAGAATATCTTTTGAAGAAGCAATCTTTGGCTGTGAAAAAGAGATAGAAGTAAATGTAAAAGAAGAATGTAAAGCCTGCAAGGGAAGCGGTGCAAAGCCCGGTACATCTCCCGAGACCTGTCCTACATGTAAAGGTAAGGGCCAGGTAGTGGTTACCAGCAATTCACTTTTCGGTCAGATTCAGACTGTTCAGACATGTCGTGAGTGTGGCGGAAAAGGAAAGATAATCAGAGAAAAATGTGTGGAATGCCGCGGTACAGGTTATACAACCATCAGGAAAAAATATGCGGTTAAATTCCCCGCAGGTATTGATGACGGACAGCTTGCATGCAGAATACCCGGCAGAGGCGAACCCGGTTCAAACGGCGGCCCCAGAGGAGATATACTCGTAGGTGCTGTGGTAGGTTCACATTCCACATTTACAAGAGACGGAATGAATATTTATTCGACGGTTTCACTTCCTTTCTCTGTAGCAGCGCTCGGCGGAGAAATCTTTATAGATACCGTGGACGGCAAAGTGGTATATGATATTAAGGCAGGTACTCCTACCGACACTACACTCAGACTTCGCGGAAAAGGCGTTCCAAATGTTAAGAACAAAGACAGCAGGGGCGATCATTATGTTAAACTTGTAGTCAAAGTTCCGGATCATTTGTCGGTGGAGGCCAAGGAAGCGTTAAGAGCATTCGACGCTGCGAGCGGAGATTATCTCAATGCCACCAAGAATGCTGCCAAAGATGGTATTCCCAAAGAAAAGAAGAAAAAAGGTATATTCAAATAAAAAAGGTGCCGGACACTCTCATGAGTGCCCGGCACTTAATTTTTGTACCTGATTATTTATTTAATTCGGTTTATTCGTCTAAGAATGCTCGAATAATCATATCACCGATTGTTTCATCTTTTTTGCTGTCAATACCATCAAATTCGTGAATCATTTTCTGAACAGCTCTTTTACGGTCTTCTCTCTTTTGTGAAATCGACTCAGATACAATCTCGCTTTCATCGTAGATATTGGTATAATTCGCACGAAGGGCTTTGTTTTCTTCAATAAACGAATTTCTTAAGGCTTTCATTTTTTCCGAAGTATTGTCAAGTTCCAACAGATTTGAAAGGTTGTTTTCCTCGCAGAATTTTCTGTATTCCGAAATACATCTTGAAGACAGACTCGAAAGAACTGCTTTGTAAATTGAATCCAGTTCGGCAACTTTATTTGCAATTTCCTGAGCAATTTTTTTACCGCCGAATGTTGAAAGTGCTGAATTGTCATAATCTCTTTTAAGAGATTTGAGTTCTTTTACAATATCATCTTTTTTGGCGTAGGTTTTGCTTTCCGATACGGTTTGTTTGAATTCGTCCGCAACTATATCCATTCGCTCATTAAATTTTTCCTGCAGACTGATATTTTCCAGGCACTGATCTTTTATCTTTTCATACTTTTCTTTTAAGGCGCTGCTTGCAAAAGTGACAGCCTTATCGTAATCTTCGTCCTTTGTTAAATCCGTTTTTGCATAAATAATATTTTCTTCGTTGTGACGAACGTTAGCCAGAAGGCGAACCCAGTATGCTTCCGACATGGCAGGATTTATTGCGAGCAGATCGCTGATATCGGAATAAACAGCGGCATAGTTTTTCTGGTTTAAGTGTTTTTTGGCTCTGCCCAACATAGCTTCGGGAGAGGATAAATCAAGATACTGCGCAGCATTTTTAAGTGCGTTCGGGTTGCCGTTCTTGCCCGCCTTAAGAATATTGGCAAGATAATTGATTATATTCTTGGCCAGTATTTCCATGGCATCGGGATTGGAAAGAAGCTGTGCCTGTTTTAAACTGAATGCTCTCGGAAGTTCGTTGGGATCGTCGCAGGCAAAGAAAATCTGCTTGCTTGGATCCTTTTCCATCTGTTTAAGGAAACGGCTCCACTCGTTCTTTACCCAGGTCGCTGTAAAATATTCGGATTTGCTTCCGATAACGGCCATAACCTTCGAACTCTTTAAAGCGGCGAAGATATAAGGTTCGTAATCGACACTTAATTTATTCTGAAGTGTCTCTCTTGCGAAGAATACCTTATATCCGGTCTTGGTGAGTATTTCATAAAGACGCGTGCAGTATGCAACATCTTCGGTGGTAGTCATTGTATCTTCATCGGTCTCTTTATAGCAGATGAAAACATCGTAAGGAGCTTCGTTTTTAGCGATTTCCAGATATTCGGTCTGGATTCTGTTGATCTCTGTTGCTTCTTTTATGAGAATGTTTCTCTGCTCCTCATCACATAATTTAAGAGCATCAAGATAAGAGTAGTAATTAAGAATACTCTCGTCTTTGATTCTGTGAAGAGTGGGGAAGTATTTGCTGCTGATGGGATCGGGAACATATTCGATACCGTACTCGCATAAAGTTCTTAACCATAAAATATCCGCAGAAGGAACATTTTCGGATAAAATGTTGTCGTAAATACGGATTGCGTTGTCGTATTCTTTTTCCTGACGCAGTTTGTTGGCACGGTTAAGCTGGTTGATGTATTTTCCCGCCGTATCCGATACAAAGTTGGTGGCTCCGCAGTATTCACAAACGGTCATCGCGGACTTGACATTCAGCACACCTCCGCAGCATCTGCAGTTTAGAGCTTCTGTTTTCATCATTATCCTCCTAATACACTTTTTTAAGCATATATCTATTATAAAATATAAAACCTCAAGTATAAATAGTTTATTAGGGTAAAATATAACCATATTTTTTGCCGTCTTAATAAAATCTTAACCAATTGTCCCCTTGTTTCTTAATATTTGGATGACTATTATAATAGATGTACGGAAGACCTGCAGGATTCCTTAAATAAATATTTGGGAGTTATATTAACATGTATAACATTTTAATTTGTGATGATGAGAAAGATATCGTAAACGCGCTGAAGATTTATTTATCATCCCCTGATTTAAACTTTTACGAAGCCGCAGACGGAGCGGAGGCACTAAACATTTTAAAATCCAACGAAATTCACCTGGTTATACTTGACATAATGATGCCTAAAATGAACGGAATAGAAACACTTTCCAACCTTCGACAATTCAGTAATATTCCGGTCATAATGCTCTCGGCCAAAAGCGAAGATACTGATAAAATTCTCGGGCTTAACGTAGGAGCCGACGATTACATCACAAAACCCTTTAATCCGATAGAAGTCAATGCGAGAGTAAGATCGGCTTTAAGAAGATACTTCGATTTCGGAGGAAAGGTTAAAACGGAAAGCATGTATACTGTAGGAGGCGTTACACTCGATGACTCTACTAAAACCGTAACTGCTGACAATGAAGAGGTAACGCTTACTCCCAAAGAATTTGATATATTAAAAATGCTGATGCAGTCACCGGGAAAGGTGTTTTCACCCAAGGAAATCTACGAGAAAAACTGGAATGAAAGCATGCTCCCCGGGTGCGAAAAAACAGTTGCGGTTCATATACGACACATTAGAGAAAAGATAGAAATAAATCCCAACGAACCGCGATACTTAAAGGTTATCTGGGGACAGGGATACAAGATTGAAGGATAAAAGGAAGAGACATGACAGAGAATACGACTATTGATAATACTGCTGAAAATGTTGTGAAAAATAAAAAAACAAGAAGACCGTTTGTTGCTTTCCCGCTGGTAAAAGTATTTTCTTTTTTGGGAGTGCTTATTTTTGCTGCCGGAGTTTTATTAGGCATATATGCGGCGGTAGGGATAGGACAACAGGGCCTGTATACGACGGCGGATCCCAACAAGGTAATAATTGAAGAATTTGAGCAAATTGCTACCGCGAATTACTATCAGGTTGCTTCGTACCTTATGAACGACGAAACCGATATGGCTGATTCTTTTCTTGAAAACAGAAATATAATGGCAATGGAAATAGAAAAAGAAGGAGAAGACGGCAAATATTATTCGTATGTTTATGTGAGAAATGGGTATGAAAATGCCAATCTGACCGAAGCATTTTTGTTTAAGGGTCATGAAGGAACGAGTAAATGGAAAATATATGTAATCCCCAAACTTAATGAGTGTGAGGATTCATACTACAACAGTAATTTCCGGATTAATCTGGAGTACCGATTTCGCTACTATGTTCTGGCTGGGATTGCTGTATCTGCCATTCTGTTTCTTGTATGTGCGACTGTCTTCGTTTGCGGTATAGGCCTGTCATATGAAACGGGCAAGGTTGAAGAGAGCATTTTTACGAAGATTCCGTTTGATATAGCGGCGTTGCTCTTCATTTTTGCGGAAGTCTGTCTGTTCGGCCTGATGGTTTCAAACTTTGATGCCGAGACGGTGGTTGTCGCAGGAGTACTGTTCGTCACTTTATTCCTGATAGCATTAATTAATTTTATTCATAGAGCCAAACTTAAAAATATATTTAAAAGTACTTTGTGCTACAAAATATGCGTTTTATTTGCGAAAATGAACATGAAGATTTCGGTTATCTGGAAAGCTGTTCTCGCATTTATCGTAATACTTTTTGTGGAACTTATCGGATCTTTGTGCATAGCCGGAATGGTTGGCGAACCTGCTGTGGTACTTCTCCTTTTCCTGGCTATTATATTTGAAAAATCAATTATATATCCGATTCTTTTATACATAGTTCTTATGATTCGTCAGCTCTTTTATGCGGGAGAAAAACTTGCGGAAGGTGATACGGATTATAAGGTAAATTTATCCGGTTTCTTCGGAATTTACAAAAAGCACGCCGAGAATCTCAACAACCTTTCGGGCGCCGTAAACAATGCGGTTGAAGAAAGGCTTAAAAGCGAGAGAATGAAGACCGAGCTTATCACCAATGTTTCGCACGATCTTAAAACCCCGCTTACATCCGTTATCAATTATTCGGATTTAATCAACACAGAGGCTGCATCATTTGATGAAAATACCGATGCTGCCGAAAGCATGGGCAAGATAGCCGAATACTCTGAGGTTTTAAACAGACAGTCGGGCAAACTTAAGAGACTTCTCGACGATCTTGTGGAAATATCCAAGGCCAGCAGCGGTAATATGGAACTTCAGATGGAAAGACTTGATGTGGGCATGATTTTGTCACAGGCACTCGGTGAGTACGAGGAAAGATTCGAGGAAAAAGGACTCGAAGCGATTGCTTTAATACCCGAAGAAAATCTCTACCTAAAAGCCGACAGCAGGAAACTCTGGAGAGTGGTGGATAATCTTTTACAGAACATTTACAAATATTTTATTACGATTTCTCCCGATGAACTGACCGAGAGATTTACCAGAAACGATGAATCCAGACATCAGGAAGGCAACGGCCTCGGCCTTGCTATTGCAAAGACCATGACCGAAGCCATGAACGGAAAGTTTAAAATAGAAGTGGACGGAGATTTGTTTAAGGCTATTCTTATCTTTGATAAAGAAAGCGCTCCCGTTATGGCAGATGCCGAGGCAGAGATCGAGGCAGTAGCAGAGGCGGAGGCAGACGCGAATTTATAAACACAAAGTTTAAAATCATAAAAGAGGAGTGATGCCTATATAAAATAACCTTCCAATCGAAATTAAAATGTTGCTTTTAAGGATTGTCCTGCGCGGGGCAATCCTTTTTTATGTCCGACTTGCAAAGTGATGAGTTTGGTGTACGTCTCCGAGCGTGAGCATTTAGTACATCCTAATTTACTAACCTTGTGTATTTGAGTTCCCCTAATGTTCGAATCTGATATCTGACAGTAAAAATTTTTTATGATATAATACTTTACGATAGCAGAAAATCTGCTTTTCCTGTGAGGGGATTAATTATTTTTAGGAGGAAATGACATGTTTGAAAATTACTCAAATTACGATTCGATTACTGCAGACAGAGAACGTGAAGAAAAACTGATGCAGGACAAAAGAGAACGCTGCCACAAGGAAGGAAAACTTTATTTCATTCTTTTCTGGCTGACGGTTCTCGGCACACCGGTTATATTTTTGTTATCGCTTATCGGCGGTATTGTCGGCGGTATTTTTGACGCTATGTTTGATTCGATGTCTTTATTATATGTTATTATCGGAGGAATCAGTCTTATTTCGTTGGCCATCGGTATCGTTGTTGCCGTTATTTTATTTATCCTCGGTAAGGAAGAAAGCTGCTTCAGAGTTGCTGGTATTTCCTATATTCTGGTTGTGGTGTTTGAAACGGCTTCTGAATTCCTTCCGGATGGATTGCTTAAGTCGGTTCTTGGAATTCTGACATTAATAGCAGAGCTGTTCTATCTGTTTGAGTTTATTAACGGCAGCATGAACATTCTTGCCGGCGTGGATAATTATGTTGCATCTTCGTGGGAAACATTAAGAAAAGCTATAATATATCTCTTTATCGGACTCGTGGCAATATTGGTTCTTATGTTTATTCCTGTCATAAGAGTACTTGCAATGATAGGAGCTTTTGTAGCTGTTATAGCAGCCATTGTCATATTAATATGGGAGTTTGTTCTGATGTTTAAAACGGCACGGGCTCTTAAAAACTTTTAATTAAGTCAGGTAAAAAATGGCAACTTGGAAATCAAGAGGTTTAAGAGGTTCGGCACTTGAGGAACTGATAAACCGTACAAACGAAAAATACAGAGATGAAGGTCTGGCGCTCATTCAGAAGATACCGACGCCGATAACGCCGATAGAAATCGATCAGAGCACCAGACATATCACTCTTGCATATTTTGATCAGAAAAGTACAGTCGATTATATCGGCGCCGTTCAGGGAATCCCTGTGTGCTTTGATGCTAAGGAAAGCGCGAGCGAAACGTTCGCGCTTCAAAACATTCACGAGCATCAGTACAAATTCATGGAAGATTTTGAAGCCCAGGGCGGCGTGGCATTTTTTCTGATATACTATACTTCGATAGACGAACTCTATTACCTTCCGTTCGAATATCTGAAGATATTCTGGCAGCGGGCCAAAGAAGGCGGAAGAAAGAGTTTCAGACACGACGAATTAAATCCTGCGTATGTTATTCCGCGTGATTCGGATGTGTTTGTTCCTTACCTTGAGACATTGAAAATCGATTTGGCGGACAGAGAATAATTTGGAGGATAACAACGGCATGAAGTGGCACAAAATAACAATTAAAACAATTACGGACGCGGAAGATATTATTATCTGCTACATGGAAGACATTGGTCTTGAAGGTGCGCAGATAGAAGACAAAATTCCTCTGACACCGCTTGAAAAAGAAAAGATGTTTGTGGATATCCCGCCCGTAAGCGAAGAAGATGACGGTATCGCGTATCTTAACTTCTTTGTAGAGGAAGAAGAGGGCGTGGATATAAATGAGATTGTAAAAAATGTCAAAGCCGAGCTTGAAGCAATCAGGGAATTTACCGATATCGGCGAAGGCAGTGTGATGCTCTCTGAGACCGAGGATCTGGACTGGATTAACAACTGGAAGAAATATTTCCATCAGTTCTATATAGATGATCTGCTTGTAATTCCTTCGTGGGAGGAGATTGAAAACCCTGAGCATACAGGGAAAGTGCTGCATATAGATCCCGGTACGGCATTCGGCACGGGGGCGCATGAGACCACGCAGCTTTGCATCAGACAGATTAAAAAGTATGTAAATGAAAATACCGAAATACTCGATGTCGGATGCGGCAGCGGAATACTCGGAATAGTAGCACTTATGTACGGTGCCAAGCATGCCAAGGGTACTGACCTTGATCCCTGCGCAATCGATGCTTCCGCAGAGAATCTTGCCAATAACGGAATATCACCCGAAGATTTTGAAATCATCATCGGAAACATCATTAGCGACAAGGCTGTTCAGGACTGGGCGGGCTATGAAAAATACGATATAGTTGTCGCAAACATTTTGCATAACGTTTTAGACGTTTTAACGCCCGTAATTTTGCATCAATTAAAGCCGGGCGGTATTTATATCACCTCGGGCATTATCGACGAAAAAGAGGGCTTTATGCTCGATGTAATGAAGCGTGACGGACTCGAGGTACTCGATGTTACCAGACAGGGCGAGTGGGTAAGCATTACTGCAAGAAAGCCGGAATAAAATGTACCATTTTTTTGTAGATAAAAACAACATAATCGATCATACCGTCATTATCGAGGGCGCGGATTTCAATCACATTAAAAACGTTCTTCGCATGCGTGAGGGTGAAGAAATTTCCGTCGGCAACGGCGAAGATGAGAACGAATACAGATGTGCGATTGAGCGCTTCGAAGATGACAGGGTAATCTGCAAACTTCTTTTCATAAAAGAAGCCAACGTCGAACTTCCCTCAAAAGTTATCCTCTATCAGTGCCTTCCGAAAGCCGATAAAATGGAGATGATAATCCAGAAATGCGTGGAGCTCGGCGTAAGCGAGATAATACCCGTTGCATCCAAAAGATGCGTGGTTAAACTCGATGATAAAAAAGCTTCTTCGAAAGTTACGAGATGGCAGGCGATAGCGGAAGCGGCCGGCAAGCAGAGCAAAAGAGCATATGTCCCGATTATAGGACAGGTAATATCTTTTAAGGATGCGATAAAAGACGCTGCCAGAGCTGATGTAAAGCTCATTCCCTACGAACTTGCCGAAGGAATGGATGCTACCAAAGAAGCATTTGACATCATAAAAGAAGGCAAAACCATCGCAGTCTTCATCGGTCCCGAAGGCGGATTCGACGAGAGTGAAATCGACGAAGCGGTAAGCGCCGGCATAAAACCGATTTCGCTGGGCAGACGTATCCTTCGCACCGAGACGGCAGGCATGACAGTACTGGCCTGGATCGGATACAAACTGGAGGTAAATCGTTAAATTACGCGCGAATGATAAATCCCACCGACTAACCGGTGGGATTTTTAGATTTATTTAATGGAAAAATAAGCGCTCTTATGGTATTATTTTTGTTGGAAATCAGAAAAGGAAACACAAGTCATGGAATGTTATCTTGACAACTCGGCCACAACCAAATGCTTTCCCGAAGTAATAGAAGCGGTGAAGGCCGAAATGAGCGAATATTACGGCAATCCCTCGAGCATGCATATAAAGGGTTTTGAAGCCGAGAAAAAAATAAAAGAGACGACTAAGATCATCGCTTCCACGCTTAAGTGCGACGAGAGCGAAATCATATACACATCGGGCGGTACCGAGGCCGACAATATGGCTTTAATCGGTATAGCCAGAGCGTATAAAAGAAGCGGAAAACATATCATCACTTCTTCGATAGAGCATGCGGCCGTTCTTCAGAGCGCGGAGTTCTTAAAAGAAGAAGGCTACGAAATCACATATCTTCCGACCGACGACAAGGGGTTCATCAATCTTGAAGTTCTCGAAAACTCCATCAGGGAAGACACGATTCTTGTATCCGTCATGGGTGTCAACAACGAAATCGGAACCGTGGAACCGATTGAGAAGATATCCGAGATTATAAAAAAGAAAAATCCCAATACGCTTTTTCATGTGGATGCCGTACAGGCCTACGGTAAGATTAAACTCATCCCCAAGAAAATGGGCATTGATTTACTCAGCGTAAGCGGTCATAAAATTCACGGACCGAAAGGAATCGGTTTTCTTTATGTGTCTTACAAAATAAAAATCAAACCAATCATATTCGGCGGCGGACAGCAGAAGAATATGCGAAGCGGTACCGAAAACGTATGCGGTATCATGGGCCTCGGCGTTGCTGTTAAAAAGATATTTGACAATTTCGACGAAGACAATAAAAGAATGTGCGAATTAAGAGATACCCTCGCAAAGGGACTCCTTGAGAGCGAGGGAACTAAAGTCAACGGACCTTTGTCGGATGAGGAAACGAAAGCTTTTGCGGCGCCTCATATAGTAAGCGTATCCGTAAAAGGCGTGAGAGCGGAAGTGCTGCTTCATTCGCTTGAAGAGAAAGGCATTTACATTTCTTCGGGCAGCGCATGCGCATCCAACAAGCCCGCGGTTTCCGCAACATTAAAGGCTATTGGCGTTGACAAAGATTTGCTTGATTCGACCGTAAGATTCAGCCTTTCGGTTTTAACTACCAAAGACGAAACAGATTATGCACTTGAAAATTTCAGGGAAACGATAGAAAAATTAAGACTTTATGTAAGACGTTAAAGGAGAGCGAATGTTACCTTTTTCCACCACAATGGTGCTTAGTTTAATCGAATTTTTCTGCGTGGTTGTGCTTCACGTAATATATGCGTTCGGCCATTTCGGAATGGAAGAAACGCTTCTTTCCGCAATCGGTTTTATTCCGATTCTTTTAACCGTGCTTCTTTTCAGACTGGTCAAAAAAGAAAATGTTATCGTCAGAGTATTCTATATTTCCATGCTTATAGCGAGCTATTTCATCGCATGGAAAATCCAGACCCTCGGAATGTTAATCATGGTATATTTTGCCGGAGCATTAATGATAGCGCTTCACTCTAACCGCAAGCTCATGCTTGAGTATTCGATAGTGTCCGCAGTCATTTTAATCGGCATGGTTCGGCATGGTGACACTTGGTTTCATGGCGAGCGGTATTAAGAATTACAAGCAGAAGATGGAAGAAAAACAGGAAGAGGCGCAGAATGCTCTCGAAGCAAAAAGCAACTTCCTTGCAAATATGTCCCATGAAATCAGAACTCCCATGAATGCCATCTGCGGTATGGCACAGCTTCTCTCGGAGAGAGAACTCGGGGACGAAGAGAGCGAATATGTCGAGACGATTCAGAAGTCCAGCGAGAGCCTTCTTTCCATCATCAACGAAATCCTCGACTTCTCGAAAATCGATTCCGGTAAGATGGAAATAAACGAAGAAGAATACCACTTCAATTCGCTCATCCACGACGTACTAAGTATCATCGAATTCAGACTGAAAGACAAATCCGTCAAACTGATAACGGAGATCAATCCCAATATTCCGAGAATAATGATCGGTGATGAACTTCGTATCAGACAGATTTTAATCAACCTTTTAAACAACGCCGTAAACTTTACCCACCGAGGCAGCATTACCCTAAAAATCGTCTGGGTTCCCCAGGGAAGTGACAAGGGCGTTCTCGAAGTGGAGGTAAAAGATACGGGTATCGGTATCTCCGAAGAAAATATGGGCAAGCTCTTTAAGGCCTTCGGACAGATTGATACAAGAAAGAACAGAAACGTTGAAGGTACCGGCCTCGGACTTGCGATTTCAAAGAACCTCCTGGAACTCATGGGCGGCGGTATCTGGGCAACCAGTACACTGGATTACGGTTCAACCTTCAGTTTTTCACTCCCCCAGAGAGTAAAAGACTCGAGACCTTCGAACTATAAAAACGACCACAATATCGTTGTCAGACAAAACGACGAATTCAAGATATCCTTTAAGGCGCCTACAGCCCGTGTAATGATTGTAGACGACAATAAGGTCAACCTTCTGGTTGCTTTTGAAATCATGAAAAGATTCGGCTTTGAAGCCACGACGATTGACAACGGCTCAGAAGCATTTAACAGAATCGACGAGCATCTGGTAACCTACGATATGATTTTCATGGATCACATGATGCCTTTTATGGACGGTGTCGAAACAACCATGAAAATAAGGGCCCTGGATTCGCAGTATGCCAAGGAAATACCCATTATTGCGCTTACCGCCAATGCCATAAAAGGTGTGGAAAAGCAGTTTAAGGACGCGGGCATGAACGATTATCTGTCAAAACCCATTCACGTCGATCAGTTAAATGACATCCTTAAAAGATGGCTTCCGCTCGAAAAACAGATTCGTGTGGTAGACGGCGAAGAAATGAAGCCCGTTCCCTCAAGCGAAGCCAAAACCAAGGAACAGAGAGAAGAAGATTTGCTCTTCTCGCTCAAGGGCATCAATATCGAGAACGGTATCAGAAACTGCGGCGGCAACCGAAATGTATATATCCAGATTCTTCGTACATTCTCGTCATCAAACCTTGCGGCCGGACTTGAATCCTACTACGAGGCCGAAGACTGGCACAATTACGAAGTTATTGCACATTCCGTCAAGGGAGCCTGCAGAAACATCGGCGCGGAGGATATTGCTGACAAGGCCTACAAGCTCGAACTTGCGGGCAAGAAGGCAGATGCTGCTTTTATAAGAGCCAATCATAAGGAATTCCTGGACGAATACAAAGAGCTTATAAGTTCCATCACCAAAGCAATAATACAGTTAAACGTTCACTCATAAAAAAATAAAACTCGCCAATCTGACATAAAAGACGCGAAAAAGGAGTAATTAAAAGTGTCGGAGACCAAGAAAAAAAGAGAAAAATTCCACCTGCTTCCTGCAGTAGTATTATCTGCGGCGTGTGGATTTTTTCTCTATTTGTATGCACCTTTTGAGATATATTTTCCCAATAAAAGAGATTTCTGGTTTGATTTTTACAATATCATAGGAATTAATCTTCTGCTGGCCTTGTTGACCGCGGCGGTCATTTTCGGATTACTGTTCCTAGCGCATATCATTCACCCCATGGTTTACAAGGTAATTTACTTATCGGGATTGGTGTGCTTCTTTGATTTTTACGTTGAAGGCACTTTTCTGGCCAAGAATCTGCCGAGACTCGACGGAAGAGAGATAGACTGGAGCATTTATACGACTCACCGAATCTTATCGGCAGTTGTGATTCTCGTACTTATTGCGGCCGTAATCGCACTCGCGGTTTGCTTAAAATTTGAAAAGACGGAAAAATATTCCCAATACGCATTAATTGCCATAAGCGCGGTACTTCTTCTGACGGTGGTTACGCTCGGCGTGATGAACAAAGGCTTTGTCAAAAAAGACAGACTCGTCATCAACAAGGACTGCGAGTTCGAATTTTCCGACGATCAAAATATCATCATTCTCGTACTCGATGCCGTGGACGGCGATGCATTCGACGAACTACTTAATAAGCATCCTGAGTATTACGATGTTTTCAGCGACTTTACATATTACGGAAATATGGTCTCCACTTACACGCAGACCGACACTTCCATGCCGTATCTTTTTACGGGCGTTTTCTGGGAGGGCGAAAAGGCGGAACCTTTCGAGGATTACCTGTCGAGGGAAATCGAAAACTCCACATTCTTTGACAAATTCCAGTCCGACGATTACAGAATCGGTTTTTACGAACCATTCATATATCCCGAAAAAGGCGAGCGCATCACCACCTTTGACAATGTTTACAGAACGGGCATGATGGGCATAGATATTAAATCGTATGTTAAAAACATGACCAAACTAGTGGGATTTAAATACGCGCCTTTTGAAGTTAAAAGATACTGCGAGATTTATTACAAGAATTTCATGGCGGATGAACGCGACATCATAAAAGACAATATCTTTCAGGACGACAACGATGCATTTTTACGCGATTTGCAAAACGAAACTTTTACCACATCTTCCGACAAATTCTTAAAAATCTATCACGTGGAGGGCGCACATGTGCCTTTCGTGTATGATGAGAAGCTCAACAGGGTTTCAAACTCGAATTATAAAATGAGCGTTGAAGGAAGCATGTATCTGGCGGATGAATTCCTTAAAACCTTAAAAGAAAACGGCGTTTACGATAATTCCGCCATCATCATTCTCGCGGATCACGGATTTTCAGAAGAGGATATTCCCGTGGACAGACTTCATCCGATATTCTTTGCAAAAGGCATCGGTGAGAGCAAAGAAAAAATGGATATTAACGATGCTCCCGTGTCGTTTGAAGACTTTGGCGAAGCAGTGGAAAGACTAAAAGACGGCGCATTAAGCGATGCGGTATTTGACTGGAAAGAAGGAGATGTGCGTGACAGAAAATGTTTCGTCAACTTCTACAAGGAAGAGGGTAATGCGCATTACGAAGAGTGCATCCAGAAAGGCCACGCCGGAGATTACACGCAGGTAATTGTCGTCAACTGATTTACAAAACCGATAGCCTGACTTCAGACAAATAAATTCACTTGGGGAGTGTGCTCCCCGGAGGAAACATGCAGATTATATTCAAACCTTTTATACTGATAATGGAAGCCTGCTACAGGCTCTGCCAAAACTACGGAATAGCGATTATTTTATTTACTCTTTTAAGCAAAATTATCCTTCTTCCGTTATCAATATGGCTTCAGTACAATTCCATCAAAATGGTTAAAATGCAGCCGGAACTTAACTTCATGGAGGCTAAGTTTTTCGGTGACAAGGAACGAATAGCCGAAGAAGAAACCAAAATTTATAAAAAATACAAATACAATCCTTTTATTTCCATCATTCCGACTATTATTCAGTTGATTCTCCTGATGGCCGTAATTGAGGCAATTAAAGCCGGTATGCAAAACCCCGGCGTCGATATGATGTTCATGGGATTTTCCCTTACAACCGTTCCTTCAAAGGTCGGCGGATGGTATCTTTTATCACCGATAATTGCAGCACTTTCGGCACTTTTAATGTGTGTATGTCAGAATAAGAGCAATGTCATTCAGGCAGAGCAGTCCAAAGTAAGTCAGATAATAATGCTTGTCATTTCGGTAGGACTCTCGCTTTACCTTGGATTCTTTGTGTCGGTCGGAGTAGCGGTTTACTGGGTTTTCAGCAATCTTTTTGCGACCGCGCAGCTTTATATTTTAAACTTTTTTATAAATCCTAAAAAACATGTCGATTACGAAAAACTCGAAGAGAGTAAAAAAGCACTTAACGAGCTAAAAAATTTAGGCGCTAAGAAAGGCAAAAAGACCGCCAAAGATAAAGAAAACGCCAAAAGAGAAAAGGCTGATTACAAGCGTTTCTTCTCGGTTGTAAACAAGCATCTTGTGTTTTATTCCGAAAGCAACGGGTTCTATAAATACTATGCTGGAATGATTGAATATCTTTTAGAAAAGACCAATATCACCATTCACTACATTACTTCGGACCCCGATGACAATATATTCAAAATGGCCGAAAAAGAGCCGAGAATCCGCGGGTATTACATCGGTGAGAAAAAACTCATCACGCTTATGATGAGAATGGAAGCCGACATTGTGGTAATGACCGTGCCCGACCTTGAGAATTTTCATATCAAACGAAGTTATATCAAAAAAGATATCGAGTACCTCTACGTGCAGCACGGAATGGGCAGTGTGAGCCTTACATACCGAAAAGGCGCGCTTGACCACTATGATACGATTCTGTCTCCCAACAGAAAGCAGACCGAGGAAATAAGAGCCCAGGAAGCGCTTTATAACCTTCCTGCGAAGAAGATAGTGGAGTGCGGATATTTTATACTTGATGACATGATAAAAGCGTATGAAGAGATGGATAAGACTCCGCTTGCGACCGGTCAGAAAACCATACTTATAGCTCCTTCGTGGCAGGATGACAATATTGTGGATTCATGTCTGGATGAGCTTCTTGAGGTACTTGGAACACTGGATTATAAAATAATCGTTCGTCCTCATCCTCAGCTTTGCGGGCAATGACAGAATCGAAGTTCAGCTGGATTTCTCCGCCACAGATACCGTCTGGAAAGCAGACCTTCTTATCACGGACTGGTCGGATATCTCCATGGAGTATTCTTTCTGCACCCATAAGCCCGTGCTTTTTATCAATACTCCCATGAAAATCATGAATCCGGAGTACGACAGAATAGACGTGGTGCCGATTAATATCGAGATAAGAGATATCGTCGGATGCAACATATCGCCCAAAGAACTTGACAAGATTCCCGAAAAGATAGAATATTTATTTGCGAACAGCGAAATGTTTGCCGAAAAGATTCGCGAATACGAAGAGGCTCAGGTGTATAACATCGGTCACAGTGCGGAGGTCGGCGGCAGATACGTAGCGACGCAATTACTTGAAAGAACGAGGAACAAAAAATGAATTATCCGTTAATGCTTTACATAGATCCGTCCGTAACAACCTACATTATTCAGGCTGTAGCGGGTGTTGTGATTGCTGTAGGTGCATTTCTTGCGATTTACTTTAGACGTGCCAAGAAAAAGATGAATGAGAAACTTGGAATCGACGAGAACAAAAACAAGGAAGTCGAGTCCGACGAAATCGAATTTAAAGAGTAGTCATGTAATGTTCTAAAAATTCAACCGTCTTGTCAAAAGGCGGTTTTTTTAGTATAATTTTAGGGATGTATTAGCATCGCCAAGGGGGAATTGAAAATGTTCAAGGTTGCGATTTGCGATGACGAAATGACGTCATTGATGATTAACCAGGCACTCACGGAGCAGGTACTTGAAGAAGCCAATATCGAATACGAAATTACAACATTCGAAGACATGCAATCCATGATTAAGGGAGTCATGGATGACAATGCGGATTTTGATCTTCTTTTATCGGACATACTTGCGGTAGGAATGAACGGAATCGAAGCAGCTGAGGAAATCAGAAGGCTCGGCGATAAACTGCCGATAGTGTTTATTTCTTCGACAGCCGAATTTGCGCTGGAGGGGTACAGGGTAAATGCACTCAGATATTTACAGAAGCCCGTTCAGATAGACAAGCTTAAGGAAGCAATTCTTGAAGCATACGCGGCAAAGGGAAACAAGAAAAAAGAATATCTTTCTTTCCAGGTAGCAGACAGATTTTATAAGGTTAATCTGGATGATATCGTTTATTTGGAAAGTATGGGCAGAGATACATATGTGGTCACAAAGACCGAGACTATCTGCGTACATGCGAAGTTCTCCGATATGGAGCAGCAGGTTCCTTCAGACAGATTCGTCAGATGCCACAGATCGTATATTATCAATCTGTCTGAAGTAAAGGACATAGCAAGATACAGATTTTTGACGAAGAACGGTATAGAGATTCCTATCAGTCAGCTTCAGTATACCGACGTTAAAAAAGATTTTATAGAATTCGAGCAGTAAAACAGTTATGACAGACACATATTTATTAAAGTACGGCGAGATTTTCCTTAAAGGAAAAAACAGATTCATATTCGAAGATGCTTTGGTTAGAAGAGTAACCGAAGCGGTCGAAAAAGTTGAAGGAAGATTTAAGGTATATAAGAATCTTTCGAGAGTATATGTTGAATGCAAGAGTGAATTCGACGAGAGCGAACTTATTGAAGCACTTCAAAAAGTATTCGGAATTACCGCAATCTGCCCCGTACGCGTGCTTGAAGACAAGGGATTCGATGATCTAAAAGAACAGCTCGTAAAATATGTGGCTGAGTTTCATCCCGAAGCGGATTTTACTTTTAAGATGCTCTGCAAGAGAGCGAGAAAAAACTATCCGCTCAATTCACAGGAAATGAACTGTGCACTCGGAGAAGTGCTTCTTGACAGTTATCCCAATTTAAAAGTTAATGTTCATAATCCCGATGTTCTTATAACCGTAGAGGTCAGAGAAAGGATTTACGTATATTCCAAATCCATTCCGGGCCCGGGCGGTATGCCTGTGGGAACTGCGGGAAAAGCAATGGTTCTTTTATCAGGAGGACTTGATTCGCCTGTTGCAGCATATATGATCTCAAAGCGCGGCGTTAAGATAGAGGCGGTTTATTTCCACGCGCCTCCCTACACATCCGAGAGGGCTAAGGAAAAGGTCGTAGACCTGGCTAAAATTGTATCCGCATATACAGGACCGATTAAGCTTCATGTAATCAACTTCACGGATATTCAGATGGCTATTTACCAGAAATGTCCGCCCGATGAACTGACGATTATTATGCGAAGATACATGATGAGAATCGCAGAGCACATCGCTTTGGAAAACGGCTGTATGGGACTTGTTACAGGCGAAAGCATCGGCCAGGTTGCAAGCCAGACAATGCAGTCATTAATGTGTACCAACGAAGTATGTACGCTTCCCGTGTACAGACCGTTAATTGCCTTTGACAAGCAGGACATCGTGGATATTTCCGAAAAGATAAATACCTACGAAACGAGTGTCCTTCCTTACGAAGACTGTTGTACGATATTCGTAGCGGAACATCCTGTTACCAAGCCTATACCATCGGTAATCGAAAGACACGAACACAATCTCGACGATTGCATAGACGAAATGTTTAAGACGGCACTCGATACCAGAGAAATAATAGAGATTAATTAAAATAATTGGTGCCGGGCACCCTTTCGGGAGCCCGGCACCTTTAACTGAAAAGAAAAAAGCAACACAGTAAACTGCATTGCTTTAAACTCAACTTACTTGATTATCTGATTAAACGATGTAAGGAGCAAGTACCTTAAGTACCTCGTCGCAATCGTTCTCAGCATGAATGTTAAGCTCGATGTTCTTGGATAAGTCAAGTGAGAAAATACCCATGATTGACTTTGCATCGATTACATATCTTCCTGATACAAGATCGAAATCATAATCAAATTTAGTAATATCATTAACAAATGCTTTTACCTTATCGATTGAGTTTAAAGAAATTGTAACTGTCTTCATGTTAAATACCCTCCTTTTTACTGTTTCTTTAAGTGATTTCCTAATCACGAGTTTATAATATTGTATATGGTAAAAAAAGTCAATTACTCAAAATGCCGAAAATAAAGGGTCAAAAAATGAGAACTATAGCATTTCATAACCTTGGTTGCAAGGTAAATTCATATGAAACGGATGCAATGGCACAAAAATGTATCGAAAAAGGATACAAAATTGTCGACTTTGAACAAAAAGCAGACATTTATGTGGTTAACACATGTTCCGTAACAAATATTGCAGATCGAAAATCCAGACAAATGTTACATAAAGCCAAGAAGCAAAATCCCGATTCCGTCGTGGTTGCGGTAGGCTGTTTCGTACAGGCCAATCCCGAGGAAGTGGCCAAGGATGAAGCGATTGATTTAATTGTCGGCAACAACAAAAAGAAGGATTTGTTTGAGATTGTCGAAGAATATTTAAATCAAAAATCAGTCAGCAAAGATTTAGAGGGAACTACCGTCACCGACATTCACCACTGCGACTACGAAGAATTAAAAATCAATAAAAGCGAAGAGCATTCCCGCGTACTCGTCAAAATCCAGGACGGCTGCGACAGATACTGTACCTACTGCATTATTCCTTATGTCAGAGGCAATTTAAGATC
>CACWZK010000006.1 GCA_902765365.1 uncultured Lachnospiraceae bacterium | reverse complement strand
AACGGTCTGGATATGCCCATCATGAACCCGCTGGACCGCGAGACCGTAGCCACCGTGCGTGCATCGATGGCGCTCACCGGCAATGACCCCGGTTGCGCGGGATTCATTTACTTCAACACCCAGGCATCCGATGAGCAGGTTGCAGATAACCTCTACAACGCTGTCGCGCAAGGCCTTAAGGACCGCGTTAAGGAATGCATAGAGCGTGAGATGCCGGATCTTGGCAAGGACCGCATAATAAACGAGGTTCTCATTCCGGCACTTGGTGAAGTAGGTGCCCGTTTTGCCCGCAACGAGGTGTTCATGCCCCAGCTTATACGTTCGGCCGAAGCCGCCAAGCTGGCGTTTGCCGTCATATCCGAGCAGTTTGGCACCAAGGGTGATGACGAGCCGTCAAAGGGTCACATGATCATTGCCACCGTCAAGGGCGATGTCCATGACATAGGCAAGAACATAGTCAAGGTTGTGGTGCAGAGCCACGGATTCAGCGTGACAGATTTGGGCAAGGATGTACCCAAAGAGACCGTACTTGAGGCAGCTGTAAATGAAAAGCCCAATGCAGTGGGACTGAGCGCACTTATGACCACCACGGTTGAAAACATGAAGCGTACAATAGCCGCTCTTCGTGCAAATAACTGCGATGTTCCAATCATGGTAGGCGGCGCGGTTCTTACCGAAGAAATCGCCAAAGAAATCGATGCGGATTATTATACCGAGGACGCAATGTCACTCGTAAATTTATTTAAAGAACTTGGAGTATAAAATGAAGGTTAAGAAATTTATTTTACCGATATGTCTTTTTGCAATGTTTGCAATATACACACTTACAGTCAAATTCGTCGACGTGGCAGCCATCGGTCCTAACGGTTCCGAAGTAGGCTTCTCTGCAATTAACGGCTTTGTGGCAGGCATATTTTCATACAGCAAAATCTTTTATCTTTTAACCAAACTGATAGCTGCGATTTCTTTCCTTTACATTGCAGCATTTGCGGTTTTAGGCCTAATACAGCTCATAAAAGAAAAAAGCTTCGCAAAGGTGGATTTTGCAATATACGCCATGGCAGTAATATATGTTATCACAGCTCTTTTCTATCTGATGTTTGAGGTCGTAATCATCAATTACAGACCCATCCTCGAAGACGGAGAACTTGAAGCATCATTCCCTTCATCTCATACAATGCTTGCGGTATCTGTTTTCGGAAGCGCGATAGTATATGCAATATACAGAATCAAAGATGATTTAATCAAAAAAATTGTTGTTATAGCCAGCGCGATTCTTGCTGCAGGCATGGCCCTCGGAAGACTTATAAGCGGCGTTCACTGGTTCACCGATATTTTGGGCGGTGTGCTTTTAGGATGTGCAATAGTTTCGCTTTACATGGCATTTGTTTTAAGCATAAAAAAGGAATAAAAATGACTAAAATAAAGGGCGTGACATTTTAAATCTGTCAC
The DNA here is from genome assembly GCA_902765365.1 of uncultured Lachnospiraceae bacterium. Classification (GTDB taxonomy): domain Bacteria; phylum Bacillota; class Clostridia; order Lachnospirales; family Lachnospiraceae; genus UBA3766. Next base: position 28,707 of record CACWZK010000006.1, on the reverse strand, counting down.
GCCCTGTTTTTTTGTTTTAAAAGATGTTTATTTTTCGAGTTTTTCATTCATTTCTGATGTTACACTGTAAAGATTCATCTCGAAATCCTGACGGTTTTTCTGATAAATCGTTTTTAAAAGCTGTCCCGTAAAGAAAGACTGTATAGCGGCGATTACGGCAAAGCCGCAGACGATCAATGTAGGGAATCTCGGAACCAGTCCGGTCTGAATATATTCGATTATAACCGGTATCATAAATCCTGTTGCCAGTGCAACCAGGATAAAAGATATAAGTCCGAAATATCTGGCAGGTCTGTATGTTCTGAAAAGCCTGAAAATTGTTCCCAGAACCTTGAAGCCGTCAGAGTAAGTGTTAAGCTTTGAAACGCTTCCTTCGGGACGGTCTCTGTAATCAATTACCACGTTCTCTACATACATATTTTTATCCACAGCGTGAATGGTCATTTCGGTTTCTATTTCAAAGCCTTTCGAAAGAACGGGGAAAGTCTTTACAAATCTGTAACTGAAAGCCCTGTAGCCTGTCATGATATCCTTGATATCACTCTTGAAGAGCACATTGATGCAGGCTCTGACCAGTGAATTTCCGAAGTTGTGGAAGGGCCTTTTGTTCTGCTGAAAATACGTGGAGGAGAGTCTGTCTCCGACAACCATATCCGCACGGTCGATTAAAACCTTGTCTGCCATTTCACGCACGTTGGTGGCAGGATATGTGTCATCGCCGTCTACCATGATGTAACATTTGGCATCTATTTCGGAAAACATTCTTCTGATGACATTTCCCTTGCCCTGCTGATGCTCATAACGAACCACGGCACCGGCATTCTTTGCAATTTCGTCGGTTCCGTCTGTGGAATTGTTGTCATATACGTATATAACGGCTTCGGGAAGTGCCTCTTTAAATTCTTTTACGACTTTTTCTATTGTTTTGCTTTCGTTGTAACACGGGATTAATACCGCTATTTCGTCCATTTCGAATCCTCCGAAAACATTATACATTCCTAAATGTTTTGTGTCCAATATTTATACTTCGCGCAGTTTGTTGATTTTGCTGATATTTGCGATAACCACGAGTGTCATTTCCTTGGTAAGAGGAACTGTGGGATCGATGTAGGTTTCGATTTTCTTGTTCTGAATAATGGCAACTACGTTCAAGGAATATTTTGCACGTAAGTTTAATTCCATAAGAGTCTTGCCGACCCATTCGTCGCGCACTTCGATTTCCATCATGGAGACATCTTTTGAGATTTCGACGGCATCGATAAATCCCGAACTTAAAAGATTCTTGGCGAGTCTCATGCCGGATTCTTTTTCGGGGAATATTGTTTTGTCCGCACCGACTTTTTCGAGAATCTTACAGTTTGCTCTAAAACTTCCTTATCCGTAACATCCGCACATTTGCAGTAAGGAATATCGGCAATGGCGGCATTAACGAGCGTTTCGTCCATATCTATTGCAAGAACTTCCATACCGCATCTTACCAGTTCCTTAGCTACCGCGCATCCGTATCTTCCGAGTCCGAATACCGCATAAGTTTTCTTATTCTTCATAATTAATCCTTTCGTTATCCGACGCTTATCTGCTCGGTCGGATTCTTAATTGCATTGGGAGAGTACTTCTGAGTGTTGAGTGCGATAAATAACGATATCGGGCCTACTCTTCCCAAATACATGGTTACTATTATTACCAGTTTTCCGAAGAAATTAAGTGTCGAGGTGAAGTTTCTCGTAAGGCCGACTGTTGCCGTCGCACTTACGGTTTCATATAAAATATCGAGTATGTCGGCTTTGGTTGCAGCACATAAAAGAATGGTTGAAACGGACATTATCGCAAAAGAAACTGCGATTACCGCAACCGATTTGTTAACCGACTGCTTCGGTATCGATCTGTGTAAAAGAGATGTCTCTTCTTTGCTTTTAATGGTGGCAATCGCGGAAGCGATTAAGACTGCTGCGGTTACCGTTTTGATACCGCCCGCGGTACCTGTGGGCGAACCACCGATAAACATCAGTATCAGCGATACGAACGAGGACGCATTGGTCAGATTCTCCTGAGGAACTGTGGCAAAGCCTGCGGTTCTGGTGGTTATCGACTGGAAGAAAGCTGCCATTAATTTCTGGGGAACGCTGTATTCTTTTATGGTCAAAGGATTGTTAAATTCAAATACGAAGAAAAGCAATCCTCCCGAAACTATGAGGATAAGCGTAACAAGAATTGCGAGTTTGCTGTGGAAAGTAAGCCCTTTGAAACATCTGAATTTCTTTTGGGGAAATTCTTTGATGACAACCAGAAAATCCCACCATACTATATAACCGATACCGGAAACGACAATAAGTGCCGAAGTGGTGAAGTTTATCATCGGGTTTAATGTGTAATTGCAGAGACTGTTGTCGGCGATAATATCTATGCCTGCGTTGCAGAAGCACGAAACCGAATTAAAAAGAGATATCCATATTCCTTTAGCACCGAACTGTGGTATAAACACCGTCATATAAAGAAGAGCACCGATGCCTTCTACGATAAAAGTACCAATTAAAACTTTTTTGGTAAAACTGATGATACCCGAGAGAGTATTAAGATTAAATGCATCCTGAATAAGCATTCTTTGACCAAGGCCGATTCTTTTATGAAAACCGATCATAATGCCGCTCATTACGGTGACGATTCCGAGTCCGCCTATCTGAATAAGGATCAGGATAACTATCTGACCGAATACGCTCCATGTTGAATAGGTGGGGACTGTAACCAGACCGGTAACGCAGACCGCGGTGGTGGCGGTAAAGAGTGCGTCAAGGTAAGAAACGGAAACGCCTTTTTGCTGACTGATGGGGAGTACAAGAAGAACACTTCCAACAAGTATTGCAAGCAGGAAGAAGAGCATTATTAATCTGGTGGTAGAAAAGTGTTTGCGCTTTTTCATTTCCAAAAATATCCTTTTGGCAAATATCATTTCAATTTTATCATTTTTAGGGCATTTATTCAAACTTTTAAAGTTTTTTGAAAAATTCTCCATAAAACTTTCAAAACCAATCGTGTATGTTTTGTAAAAAGAAAACGGAGGAATGATTATGAAAAACAAAAATCTTATAAAATTTACATCTCTTTTAGGAGTTATGACGATGGCAGGCTGCAGCCTTCCATGGAACGAAAGACTGTATCAGATTGACCCTGCAACCGCAAACGCCTCTAACTCTTCGCCGATTGTTGCGGAAATGCCTGAAAACTTTTCAGGCGCTCAGAAAGCTCCAGAAGAAAACATGATTCCGGGTGAAGCCGAACTTAATGCTCTTTCAAACGCTTCAGTAAATGTCTTTTATGAGACGATAGAAAGCGGCGAAAACGGAGAAAACGTTCTTATATCACCTGCATCACTCGCATTTGCCATGGCAATAACCGAAAACGGAGCTAACGGCGATACGCTTAAGCAGATGGAAAAGTACGTTAACGGCGGAATTTCCATTGAAGATATGAACGCGCTCTTAAATTATACTTCCTATAAACTCAATAATTCGGAAGATGTAGAATGGGGCGTGGCAAATTCGCTTTGGTTTAACGACAACGGAGACTGCGAAATCGAAAATGATTTCCTTAAGAAAGCGATAGAGTATTACGATGCGGAGGTTTATAAAAAGGCTTTTGACGCATCGACCGCCAATGAAATTAACAAATGGGTTTACAACAAAACCAACAAAATGATAGATGAAGTCATAAGAGATTTTTCACCCGATGCAATGCTCTTTATTGTAAATGCGATTGCTTTTGAGGGCGAGTGGGCAGAAGAGTACGAGAAAAGTCAGGTCCTTGAAAACAGAGAATTTACAAATGCAGACAGAAGTACAAGCAATTGCACAATGCTTTCAAGCACCGAAGACAGATATTTTACACTTGGTGAAGGCACAGGATTTATCAAACCTTACAAGGGTGGCGAGTACTCATTCGTGGGTATCTTACCCGAAGAAGGAGTAAGTCCCGAAGAATACATAAAAGACCTTGTTAAAAACAACGAAGATTTTTCAAAGGCTGTAAGAGAAGCAGAGTATGGAGAAGTATATGTTACAATGCCTGAATTTACTACAGATTACGGCAATGAAGGAATGGTTGATGTTTACAAGAATATGGGAATGAATCTTCCTTTTGATCAGGATAAGGCAGATTTAAAGGGAATCTTCACCAACGATTCAAATTCCAAAGTATGGATTGATAAAATTATCCACAAAACCCATATCGAAGTTGACCGTGAAGGTACCAGAGCGGCAGCGGTCACTGCAGTAGAAGTCGACAAGTGCATGGCAATAGCTCCCGCAGCAGATCCCGTTATCATCAACCTCGACAGACCTTTTGTATATGCAATCGTGGATAACGAAACCGGCATTCCTGTATTCCTGGGATGTATGAATAATATGCAATAAAAAACGGGCATCCGAAAGAACACCCGTTTAGAAATTCAAAATAAATTATCTGAATACAATTTCTCCGGTAGCGGCATCCATTGATTCGACTATGGCAAGGCTTTCAAGCTGAATACCCTTTTCGCGAATCATCTGACCTCCCGGCTGGAAGCCTTTCTCAATAGCAATACCAACTCCCTCGACGGTTGCGCCTGCGGCGTTTATCAAATCGATAAGCCCGTTTACGGCGCAGCCGTTAGCCAGGAAATCATCGATTATAAGTATATGATCGTCAGCGTTTAAAAACTTTTTGGAAACGATGATGTCATATACTTTTTTCTTCGTAAAAGATTCAACCTTCGAAGTATACATTTCGCCGTCAAGGTTAATGCTCTGAGCCTTTTTGGCAAAAACAACGGGGACGTTAAAGCATTCGGCGGCCACACAGGCGATTCCTATGCCGGAAGCCTCTATGGTAAGGATTTTATTGATGGGCTTTCCCTCGAACAGTTTTTTCCATTCAAGTCCCATTTCATGAAAGAGATTAACATCCATCTGATGATTTAAGAAACTGTCGACTTTAAGTACGTTTCCTTCTTTTACGACACCGTCTTTACGAATTCTATCTTCCAGTAATTTCATAATTTTCTCCGGCCGAAGCCTTCCCTTTCCAATTTTTAGGCTTCTCCTTGAGGAGAAGCTGTCAGCCACAGGCTGACTGATGAGGTGTTACAATTATGTTAGCATATATTAAATGTTTTCGCCACAAAATGCACAAAAAAGACCTTTTGGAATTGACCTCATTTTGAATAGGGTATATACTCCATTTGTCAGGTTAAATGACGATTTGTTTTATTAGGAGGATATTATGAAAAAACTTTTAAGTGTTTTCCTTGCATGTCTTATGGTTTTATCCCTCGCTGCATGTACAGCAGGCGGTAAAGGAGGCAATGCAAATGGCGGTAAGGTTAAAGTAGGTTTCATTTTCTTACATGATGAAAACTCCACATATGACCTTAACTTCATCAATGCCGCTAAAGAAGCTTGCGAAAAGGCCGGCGTTGAATATGTATTAAAGACAAACATCCCTGAAGGTCAGGAATGCTACGAAGCAGCATGCGAACTCGCAGATTCAGGCTGCAACATCGTATTTGCCGACAGTTTCGGTCACGAAGATTACTTAATCGAAGCTGCTAAGGAATACAAGAACGTTGAATTCTGCCATGCTACAGGTACAAAGGCTCACACAGAGAACCTTCCCAACTATCACAACGCTTTCGCTTCTATCTACGAAGGCCGTTACCTTGCAGGCGTTGCAGCAGGCATGAAGTTAAACGAAATGATTGCTAACGGTGAGATTACTCCCGAGCAGGCTAAGATCGGTTATGTAGGTGCTTACACATACGCAGAGGTTATTTCAGGTTATACATCATTCTTCCTCGGCGCTCGTTCAGAATGCCCTACAGCTACAATGGAAGTTACATTTACCGGTTCATGGTATGATGAGACAGCTGAAAAGGAAGGCGCTATCAAGTTAATCAACAACGGCTGCGTACTTATTTCACAGCATGCCGATTCAATGGGTGCTCCTACAGCTTGTGAAAACGCAGGTGTTCCCGATGTTTCCTACAACGGAAGCACAGAGAGCGTAGCTCCCAACACATTCATCGTTTCTTCACGTATCAACTGGGTTCCTTACTTCGAACTCATTATCAAGGCAGTACAGAACGGTGAGAAGATTCCTACAGATTACACAGGTACAATCGAAACAGGTTCCGTAGTTCTTACAGACCTCGGTAAGATTGCTCCCGCTGAAGGAACACAGGCTAAGATGGATGCAGTTAAGGCTGAAATCCAGGCCGGCACAAGAAAGATCTTCGATACATCCGCATTTACAGTAGGCGGTGAACCTGTTACTACTTATATGGCAGACGTTGATACCGATGCTGCATATGAAGGCGATCATGAAGTTATTTCAAACGGTGCTTTCAATGAATCTGCTGACGGATTCAGATCGGCTCCTTACTTCGATTTAAGAATTGATGGCATTACACTTCTTGATGAATCATACTAATATGTGATAAACTTTAGAAAGGCAGTGAGCGTGCTCGCTGACTGCCTTTCTTTTTTATTTTGTTAATTCATTTTTTTTATTCAATTGTCAGAGGTTAATATGGCAGAAGCAGCTGTAAAACTCGTTAATATTTCAAAATCTTTCGGCCAGGTTAAGGCCAATTCCAATGTTTCGCTTGAGATCAACAAGGGCGAAATTCTGGCTCTTTTAGGAGAAAACGGAAGCGGAAAGACCACTCTTATGAATATGCTCTCGGGTATCTATTATCCCGATGAAGGACAGATTTTCATAGACGGTAAGGAAGTTTCAATCAGTTCCCCCAAGATTGCATACGAACTCGGAATAGGTATGGTACATCAGCATTTCAAGCTGGTGGATGTATTAACCGCGACCGAAAATATCATTCTGGGCCTTGACGGTAAATTAAACAAAAAGGAAGCCGCAGCAAAGATTAAAGAAATCTGCGACAAATACGGATTTGACATCAATCCCGACCAGAAGATATATGATATGTCCGTTTCACAGAAACAGACAGTCGAGATCGTAAAAGTATTGTACCGCGGAGCCAACATCCTTATTCTTGACGAGCCCACAGCGGTTTTAACACCCCAGGAGTCCGAAAAGCTTTTTAACGTCATGCGCAATATGAAGGCTGACGGAAAAGCTCTCGTTATTATCACTCATAAAATGCATGAGGTTGAATCAATCTCCGACAGAGTGGCTATTTTACGTAAGGGCGAATATGTCGGCAGCATGATGACCAAGGATACAAATGCCGGTGAAATGACCGACATGATGGTTGGCCGAAGCGTATCGCTTAATATTGAGAGACCCAAGCCCGTCGATCCCAAGCCGAGAATCAGGGTTGAAGGCCTGACTGTTAAAAACATCGAAGGCATTGATAAATTAAAAGATGTTTCGTTTACCGCCTGCAGCGGTGAGATACTCGGTATCGCCGGTATTTCCGGCAGCGGTCAGAAGGAACTTCTTGAAGCAATAGCAGGATTACAGCCTGCCGAAAGCGGCAGCATAAAATATATAAATGAGAACGGTGAAGAGGAAGAACTCCTCGGCAAAGACCCGAGAAAGATAGAAGAGCTGGGCGTTGCCTTATCCTTTGTCCCCGAGGACAGACTCGGTATGGGACTTGTCGGAAATATGGACTTGTCCGACAATATGATGCTTCGTTCTTTCAGAAAGGGCAAGAGTCCTTTTACGGAGAGAAAATCACCGCACTCGCTCGCGGAGAAGGTGGTCGACGACCTCGAAGTTGTAACGCCTTCCATCGAGACTCCCGTCAGAAGATTATCCGGCGGAAACGTTCAGAAAATCCTGGTCGGAAGAGAAATAGCACATGCACCCACGGTTTTGCTTACGGCGTATGCGGTCAGAGGACTTGACATCAACTCTTCCTACACCATTTACGATCTTATAAACCAGCAGAAGAAAAAAGGCGTTGCGGTTATTTTTGTCGGAGAAGATTTAGACGTATTACTTGAGATATCCGATAAAATCCTCGTACTCTGCGGTGGCAGGGTGAGCGGTATCGTCGATGCCGAAAAGACTGACAAAAACACGGTCGGACTTATGATGACGAAAGTTTTAAATGACAGCGATAAGAAAGAAGAGAGTACCGAAACGGGAGACAGTGATGAATAAAAAAGAACCTTTATTTCACATAGTTAAAAGAGATGTTCTCCCATGGTACAAATCATGGGGAATAAGAGCAATTGCGATAGTTGTCGCACTTATTGTGTGCGGTATTATCACTACCATAACCACAGGCCTTAATCCGTTTAAAGTTTACGGTGCCTTTATCCAGGGCGCTTTCGGCTCCGGCAGAAAGGTCTGGATTACCATGCAGAATATGTCGGTGCTTTTAATTATTTCACTGGCGCTGACACCTGCATTTAAGATGCGATTCTGGAATATCGGCGGTGAAGGGCAGGTGCTTGTAGGTGCGCTTGCAACCGCAGCATGTATGATTACGTTGGGCGATAAAATACCGAACGCTCTGCTTATTTTAATCATGACGGTAAGTGCAATTCTCGCCGGTTCAATCTGGGGTCTTATTCCTGCGATTTTTAAAGCAAAATGGAACACCAACGAGACACTTTCCACACTTATGATGAACTACATAGCCACACAGCTTGTAGCTTTCTTTACCATTGTCTGGGAAGTTCCGAAGGGATCTTTTACGGTAGGTATTATCAATCAGTCGACAAATGCCGGATGGCTTCCGCAGCTTTTCGGTTCCAAATATCTGCTTCCGATAGTGATTGCGCTTTTAACCACGGTTTCGATGTTTGTATATCTTAAATACAGTAAGCACGGTTACGAAATCTCAGTTGTCGGAGAAAGTGAAAAAACGGCCAAGTATGTCGGAATGAAAACAGAGAAAATCATCATCAGAACGATGCTTTTATCCGGCGGTCTCTGCGGTGTTGCGGGACTTATTTTGGTCGGCGGCATCAACCATACGATTACAACCACGATCAATTCCGGTCAGGGATTTACCGCGGTTATGGTTTCATGGCTTGCCAAATTCAATCCGATTACAATGATATTTACAAGTTTCCTGATTATTTTCCTTGAAAGAGGTGCGGGCGAAATCTCCACCAATTTCGGATTAAATCAGTCATTTGCGGATATTCTGACGGGTATCATTCTTTTCTTTATCATAGGATGTGAATTCTTCATCTCGTACAGAATAGTATTAAGAAAGAAGGGGGATAAGTGATATGTTTGATATAGTTGCATTTATACCCAGAGCAATAGGTCAGAGTGTACCGCTTTTATTCGGATGTACCGGAGAAATTTTAACGGAAAAATCCGGTAACTTAAACCTTGGAATCCCCGGCGTAATGTATGTCGGAGGTATCAGCGGAGTTATAGGCGCATTCTTTTATGAGCAGGCGTGTGCAGGCGGAGACATGAATGGATTTCTGGCAATAATGATACCGCTTCTCTGTTCACTTACAGGCTCACTAATCATGGGACTTATATACTGCCTTTTAACCGTTACGCTCAGGGCCAATCAGAACGTTACCGGTCTTGCGATGACCACGTTCGGTGTCGGCATAGGTAACTTCTTCGGCGGTTCGCTCATAAAACTTTCGGGCGCAGACGTGCCTTCGATAGCACTTTCGAGAACCAGCGGATTTTATTCGAGAGCCCTTCCTTTTGCATCGAAGATGGGATGGTTCGGCAAAATCTTCTTAAGCTACGGATTTCTTTGCTATGCTGCGTTTTTAATCGCCATTGTTGCGGCGATTGTACTCTTTAAGACCCGCAAGGGACTTCATTTAAGAGCGGTCGGCGAGAACCCTTCGACAGCCGATGCTGCCGGAATCAATGTCGGCAGATACAAATATTTTGCAACATGCATAGGATGTATGATAGCGGGTTTAGGCGGACTTTATTATGTAATGGATTACGCTTCTGGCGTCTGGTCAAACGATGCATTCGGTGACAGAGGATGGCTTGCGATTGCGCTTGTTATATTCTCCATCTGGAACCCGTTAATTGGTATATTCGCATCCATTCTTTTCGGCGGACTTTATATCGTATATCTCTACATTCCGACCGGTATGGATTACATGGAATTTAAGGAACTCTACAAGATGATTCCTTATGTGGTTACACTTTTCGTCCTGGTATTAACCAGCATGAGAAACAAAAAGGAGAATCAGCCGCCGGCAAGTCTGGGACTGTCATTCTTCAGAGAAGAAAGATAAGTTAAAAGAGCGAATTGTGATAACCTCACGATTTGCTCTTTTAAGGTAAAAAGGTTATATGTTAGGAAAACAACTTGGAAATAACATAAATGATTTTTTTGCGGATTACGTAATCTTTGACTTCGAGACCACGGGATTAAGCCCCTTTGACGGTGACAGGATAATTGAAATGTCCGCAGTCAGGGTAGTGAATCACAAGGTGGTAAAAGAATTTGCCACTCTGGTAAATCCCGAACAGCCGATTTCACCCGATGCAACCGCCGTAAATGGAATCACGGACGATATGGTCAAAGACGCTCCGAAGATGAAGGAAGCACTCACGGAATTCATCGATTTTATCGGAGACGATATTCTGGTAGGGCATAATATCAAATCATTTGATATGCATTTTCTGAAGATGGAATGCATGCTTCAGTTCGACGGCAAAGTTCCTGACAACGATTATGTGGATACTCTTTTGCTTGCGAGACACTGCATGCCCGAACTTGCACACAAAAACCTGACGGTTCTGGCAGAGCATTTCGGAATATCAATCGAAGGAGCGCACAGAGCACTCACCGACTGCCTTATGAACCAGAAGGTTTATGAACTCCTAAAAGAAGAAACCGAAAGGTTTGAAAACGGCGACAAAACGATTCCTGTTTGTTCGATATGCGGCAGGCGAATGGTCATAAGAAAAAGCAAATTCGGCGAATTCTGGGGATGCACCGGGTATCCTAACTGCAAAAACACGATAAATATTCTTAAGTAATTGACTTTTTATACAGGCAGCATTACAATTTGACATTGGTTATTGTAAACACTGGAGAGACTTATATGTGCGACATTAAAAATTCCAAAAAGAAAATCGCCGCAGGCATCATTGCAACAATGATGCTTTTATATATTGTTTTCTCCACGTTCTTTATTTCTCTCGAAGCAAACCACAAATGCGATAATGAGGAAAACTGTCCGATATGTGTATGTATGCAGATTTGTCAGAATACTCTGCATCAGATATCGGATTTTGCAGTCGTCGCAGTATTTGCGTTTGTTCCCGTTCTTTTATGTTTGGGTGTTTTTGTTTCGGTTTCTTATAATCTAAAAAAAGAAACACCCGTCTCATACAAAATCCGACTGAACGATTGAATCAAACCTTCGTTTAACGACAGATACTAAAATATTCTGTCTTTTTTGCGTACTTTTTTACAACGGAGGTTTTAACATGAAAAAAATTTCAGCATTTTTATTAACCGTAATGGCGGCACTCTGCCTTACCGCCTGCGGTAATTTAAACAATACAAAGGCAGACGGTAAAATACAGATTGTAACAACTATTTTCCCCGAATACGACTGGGTTAAAAATGTTTTGGGAGAAAACCCCGGTAACGCAGAAGTTACACTTCTTTTAGATAACGGAGTCGATCTTCACAGCTACCAGCCCACAGTGGAAGATATTATGAAAATCACATCCGCGGATTTGTTTATATATGTCGGCGGTGAATCGGACGAATGGGTTGATGAGGTATTGGAACAGTCCGAAAACAAAGACCTTACGGTCATCAATCTGATGGAAGTACTCGGTGATGCGGCCAAGGAAGAGGAAATCATCGAAGGTATGGAATGTGAAGAAGAGGAAGAAGGCGAAGAAGGAGAGGAAGGCGAAGAGGAAGTCGAGTATGACGAACATGTATGGCTTTCCTTAAAGGATGCCACAATTTTTGTAAACAGCATAGAAATTGCGATGGAAACAATCGATTCGGCTAACGCAGCGGTTTACAAAGCGAATGCGGATGCTTATATCAGCAAACTTAATGAGCTTGATAAGGCTTATGAGGAGGCAGTCGCAGAGGCACCTGTAAAGACACTTCTTTTCGGCGACCGTTTCCCTTTCAGATATCTCGTAGATGACTACGGAATTTCCTATTATGCGGCCTTTGTAGGCTGTTCGACGGAAACCAATGCAAGTTTCCAGACCGTAGTTTTCCTTGCACAAAAGGTTGATGAATTATCACTTAAAAATGTAATGACAATCGAAGGCACCAACCACAGTATTGCGGAAACAATCATAGAAAATACAACAGACAAAAATCAGAAAATCCTTGTAATGGATTCTATGCAGTCTGTTACATCAAAGGGTGTTGAAGAAGGAATCACTTATCTTTCGATAATGGAAAGCAATCTTGAGGTTTTAAAAGAGGCATTACAATAGGAGAAATCAAATGAAAAAAGGGACTCGTATTTTTCTTTTAGCAGTATTATTCGTAATGGCAGCAGGCTGCATAAACGGCGGAGTAAAGCAGGATGTGCCTGACGAAACAAATCTCGTAAAAGAGAATGTTTTAGAATCAAATTCGGACAACAAATCCGAAGAAACTGTCGCAGATGTTTCCGTCGGAAAAACAGAAGATATAAAAGAGGAATCTGTAAGCGAACCGTTGGATAAAAACGAAATTACGGAAAGTGATTCAGGTGATGAAGCAACATCGGAAGGCTCTGACGATATTGACGTTGATCTTACAGCGATTTCGGGCATTCTTGTATATTCTGAAGTCTATAACATGATGGCTACGCCTGAGAACTACATGGGTAAAAAAATCAAAATGGAAGGCTTATATGCAATATATTTTGATGATACATATTCAACCAGATATGATGCCTGTATAGTACAGGACGCTACTGCCTGCTGTGCAACGGGAATAGAGTTTGAACTGTCTGATGATTTAAAGTTTCCGGACGATTATCCCGAAGAAGGCGATCTTATCACAGTGGAAGGTATATTCGATACATACGATGAAGGCAGTTATACTTATTGCACATTAAGAAACGCGAGTCTTTTAAAAGTTGAAAAATAAAAAACGCTTTGGGCCGGGAGTTTTTATCCCGGCCTTTTTTGATTTGAATATAATCCCGCAACATAGTAAAATAGAAGAGTTGAGGGAATTCGTATGAAATATTTTACAGCAGATTTACATTTTGGCGACAATGAAATAATTGAGCGTGAATGGCGCCCGTTTAAAGACATCAAAGAGTTTGAAGATGTCTTTGTTGAAAACGTAAACAAAATGGCGGGAGAGGCAGATGAACTCTATGTGCTCGGCGACTGGATTAATTACAATTCAGGCCACCATCCTGATCCTGATGAAGCTTTTGCAATAGTAAGGCGTCTTAATCCGAAAGTCATTCTTATAATGGGCAACGGCGAAGAGAGAGTTTTAAGAGAAGTGTACGGAAACGATTTCGAGTACATGCGAAACAAACTAAAAAATCATGGTTTTTATGATGTTTTAAAAGATGCGGACGTGGAGATTGGCGGTATTAAGTTCCATCTTATTCACTGTCCCATGGATCATAAAAAAGACTGTCTTAATCTTTTCGCGCATACACACAGAGGAACCGGTTTATGGAAGCCTTTCGGATTTAATGTCTGTGCGGATTTAAATTACTTCCGCCCCTTTACCGAAGCCAATATTCTGGCAATGGTTGAGACAAAGAAAAATTACTGGGATAAGGATTCCGACACTACGTGCATGTAAGCGCTCAAACTTCATAAAATACGAGAAATATGGTATTATTATAAGTTGAGGATTTAAATAAAAGTTTCGTATATTAAGGGAGAAGAAGCTATGAAAACTCTGATAGTAATAGACATGCAAAACGATTTTATCGACGGAAGCCTCGGAAGCAAAGAGGCAGTTGAGATTGTTCCTGCGGTAAAAGAAAAAATAAACGAATACAGAGCAAACGGAGATGAAGTTATTTTTACGAGAGATACCCATCACGAGAATTATCTTGATACCAACGAAGGACATTATCTTCCTGTAGTTCACTGTATCGAAAACACAGAAGGATGGGAGATAAGGGAAGGCCTTTATTTTGACGGAGCAGAGATTATAAATAAGCCTTCGTTCGGATATACAGGCTGGAAAGAGCGCTCGTTTGAAGAAATTGAAATCGTCGGACTCTGCACCGATATCTGCGTTGTTTCCAATGCACTTATTTTAAAAGCTCTTTTCCCGGAAATTAAAATATCCGTAGATCCGAAATGCTGTGCGGGAGTTACACCCGACAGCCACAATGCGGCACTTGAAACAATGAAAATGTGCCAGATAGAGATTATTTAGAAAGGCAGATGAAAGCTTCATCTAACCGAAATATGTCTAAAACTCCTAAAAGAAAAAAGAATAAAGTTTTAAAAATCGTAAAGAAAAATCACATCTGGGTTACGATTGCTCTTTGCCTTATAATTGCAATTGTATCGGATACTTTTATTGCTATATTTTCCAGTACCATCGGAACATTTGTTTTTAATTCCAAAATAGGTGATGAATATGATGCTGTGTCTTATATGGCCCAGATGTATGAATTCAGCAGTGAAGACGACGACAGCATTTTTGATTTTTTGAATAAAGACGGTCGAAGTTACTTTATAACAGATAATCACGGAAAAGTGATTTACCAGAATGGTGAAAACACCATGGGTACCACATCCGGAACATTTGTACTTCCTATCACGTCTGAAGGAGAAGTGAAGGTAAAGGTATATCTCGATAATATTACAGAAGGACTTTTCGTACCTGATGAAGACGGAGAACTGGTGTTTTCGACCGGTTCGATTTTTACGTATGCTTTCCGGGTGTGGGAACAGACAAACTTACAGGTTGGATCGAAAAAGACCTCGGTTGATTTGCCTTTATGGATAGCTATTGATGTAAAAGACGGAAGACAAACCTTTTATGCCAAAACCGGTTACAGAATGTCTTTTTCAGATGTGGCATTTTTGCTGATTTTTATACTTCTTGCACTTCTGCTGGTAGGATGTATCATTGTCCTTCTGCTTGTAAATATGTTTTCAACGCTTATATACCAGAGAAATATGTCAAAGGTTTTCTTTACGGATCCGATTACCAGAGGGCATAACTGGATGTGGTTTTCTGTTCGCGGAGAACAGCTTTTAAAGAAAAGAAGAAGTGCTGCCGTATCTTATGCGGTACTTGACCTGGTATTTGTAAAATACAGAAATTACTGTGTATGCCATTCCGTTGTCGAAGGCGAGGAAATGCTTTACAAAGTAGACAGGATTTTGAACGAAAGCATCGGCAAAAAGGAAATGGCAGCACACTATGCATCCGCAAACTTTGCGCTTCTTTTAAAATTTAAGGACCGAGAAGAGTTAAAGGCGAGAATCCAGCAGATAATCAATAAACTCGAAACAATAGGAAAAGATCATAAATTCACTTTCCATGTCGGCGTATATGTGGTTGAAAATATAAAAGACGCCAAAGGCAGGGCGGTAAAAAGAAAAGACATTGATATCGAGAGAGAATACAATAATGCCTGCACCGCCAGATCCACGCTTGAAGACAGTGATGAATCGGCCATTGCTTTCTTTGATGAAAATCTTTTGGAAGAACAAAAGTGGATAGATATCGTAATGGAACATCGCAGGTCTGCGATAGAAAACGAAGAATATTTGATTTATTACCAGCCCAAATACGACCCCAAAACCAATAAACTCAGGGGTGTTGAGGCTCTTATCAGGTGGAATTCGCCGGAACTCGGATTCAAATCTCCGGGAACCTTTATTCCAATCCTTGAAAAGAACGGTTTTATTCAGGATATCGATCATTATATGATAACCCACGTTGCCAGAGCTCAGAAAGCATGGCTTGATGCGGGATATGAGTGCGTTCCTGCTTCCGTAAACGTTTCCAGAGCGCATTTTATTGAAGACGATCTGGCTGAGCAGATCAGGGATGCGGTTGATGCTGAAGGCTGTCCCAGAAATCTCCTTGAGATTGAGCTTACCGAAAGCGCTTTCTTTGATGATAAGAAGGCTTTAATTGATACCATACTTAAACTCAAAGAATACGGCTTTATGGTTTCAATGGACGATTTCGGCTCGGGTTATTCGTCGCTTAACTCACTTAAAGACATGCCTCTGGATATTCTTAAACTTGATGCTGAGTTCTTCAGAGGAGATATTAACGGCGGCAGAGGCGAGATTGTTATTTCAAAGGCCATCTCTCTTGCAAAAAGTCTTAACATGTTAACCGTTGCTGAGGGTGTGGAATTTAAAGAGCAGGTTGACTTTCTGGCCGAAAAAGGCTGCGATATGATTCAAGGTTATTTCTTTGCGAAGCCTATGCTCGGGGAAGAATATGCGGATAAAATGAACCGAAAAGAAGGTTTTGAGGATTCCAAAGAAGAAAAAGCGAAAGTAGAAGAGACTGAAGAGGAAAAGCCTGAAGAACAGGCAATTCTCACTGAAAATTAAATTTAGATTTAACATAGTTTTTCGAGGTTTTATGAGTAAAAAAGTGGTTGTCGGTATGTCAGGAGGCGTTGACAGCGCCGTGTGTGCATACCTTTTAAAAAAAGAAGGTTATGATGTGATCGGACTCACTCTTCGAAACTGGCAATCATCGGACGGCGAAGAGAGCAGATGCTGTGAAATCGATGATGCGAGATGCATAGCCGATCATATCGGATTTCCTTTTTATACGTTTAACTGTATATCGGAATTTGAACAAAAGGTTACGAAGCCTTTTATATGCGAGTATATAAACGGTAATACTCCCAATCCCTGCATCGAGTGCAACAGATATGTTAAATGGGAGCGAATGCTTTATTTCGCGAACATCCGTCAGGCAGATTTTATCGCCACAGGGCATTATGCTTCGGTCATTAAACTGGATAACGGCCGTTATACCGTAAAAAAAGCCCTTCACGCAGCGAAAGATCAGACATATATGCTCTACAAACTGTCTCAGGAGCAGCTTTCAAGAACACTGATGCCCCTTGGAAAATATTCTAAGGACGAAGTAAGGGAAATAGCCGGAAATGCGGGAATAATTGTGGCAAATAAGCCCGATTCTCAGGAAATCTGCTTCGTTCCCGACGGAGATTATGCCGGATTTATAGAAAGAAACGCTTTGGATTTTAATTCTGTGGAAGGCAATTTCGTGGATGAAGAAGGTAAAATCCTCGGCAGACATAAGGGAATTATTCATTATACTATAGGCCAGAGAAAGGGCCTCGGTATTGCGTTTGGTGTTCCGATGTTCGTAAAAGAAATCAAAACCGATACGAACGAAGTAGTCTTAAGTGAAGACAAAGCCCTGTATACGGATGAGATTTTTGTGAATGACCTTAATTTCTTAAGTATAGAAGATATTAAACCCGGTGAGGAAATTCCCGCCAGGGTAAAGATTCGCTATCGTCATGACGGAGAGAATGCGGTTCTTACGCGTTTTAACGACGACACTCTCAGGATAGTATTCGAAAACCCGGTTCGTGCAGCAACCGCAGGACAGTCTGCTGTCTTTTATGATGATAACGAATGTGTAATAGGCGGCGGTAAGATTATCAGAAAGACATGGTAATTAAATAATAAGGATAAAAAATATCGGTTTCGCCGGGCGTCTCCGATATTTTTTTAAAAATTTGATATTTTTTGTAACATTTTGAAACTAAGACTTGTTTATCATACAGAAAGCAGGTAAAAAGATGAACGGCGCTTCCACCAAAGAGATGGAAGAAATATATCTTAAATACTGTATACCGCTTAAAAAGTATGTCGTTTCGGTTTGCCGCAATCAGGACCTGGCGGACGACATCGTATCGGAAACTTTTTACAGGGCGATAAAGAATTATGATTCTTTTACGGGTGGAAACCTGTTCGCCTGGCTGTGTACGATAGCTAAGAACATATATTTCAACCATTTGAAGAAAAAAGATAATACGAACGCATCTATAGACGATGAAAACTTCATGGAAGTGGCGGGAAACATGAATGTCGAAGCCGAAGTCATGAAGAGAGAGGAAAAGCGGAGGCTTGAAGAAAGCATTAATTCCCTCTCGGATATCGAAAAAGAGGTTGTAAAGCTCAGAATTGATTCGGGACTCTCTTTTAAGGAAATCGGAGATGTGCTTCACAAAAGCGAAAACTGGGCGAGAGTTACTTTTTACCGTTCAAAAGAAAAACTGAAAGGAATGATGAATGATGAAGAATGAAAAATGTAGTCTCATAAAAGATTTGCTTCCATCATACATAGACGAACTTACAAGCGAAGAAACAAATAAAGAAATAGAGAATCATTTAAACGAATGCCCCGACTGCAAAAAGGTGTATGAATCCATGAAAAGCGATATTCCCGGGGAAAAGGAAACTGAGAGTTCAGAAGAATACGACGAGAAATTAATTAAGAAAATTGGTCTAAACGTTAAAAGAAAGAATGACAGATCGAAAGTGGTTTCAATCGTTGCAATCGTTTCGTTAATACTGCTTTTCATTCTGCTTAATCTTCCGATCGTTCCCGTCAGTCAGAAGAATATATACGCTAAAATCACCAAGCCTGCCCTTATGCTTGACAGTGCGGGCAGAAAGTATAATAACGTAGAGGAAAATTCAGTTTTACTCTACGAGGATGAGGACGATTTTGACGAAGTATATTTTCACAAGGTTATTTTCAAAGATTCAAGCAGAGAAAATGACGGCATAATATACTATGCAACGGACAATGTTGATTTGATGTATTTCTCGGTTGTGGAAATAGATTCAAAGAAACCCATCAGGGCATATAAAACAAAGATTCAGAATTATGAGGGCGAAAATGTTCTCGCGGTATACGGTGTCAGAACATCCGTGCTCGGAAGTATTTTCTCAAGAAAAGATACCGTATCCAAAATCACTCTGACAGATACAAACGGTATCGAAGGAGTTTATCTAAAAAAAGGAAGAAAGCTTGAAAAAATAGATTTATAAAAGGTCGGTTAATTTCTTACCGTAAAAGAAATTATGCACAAGTTCGCCGTACTCCTTCCACAGAGGAAGCGTAACGCATCCTGAGGCTCTCGGACATTCTTCGGCTTTTTCGGAGAGACAGGCTACCGGTGCGAGTGAACCTTCGGTTAATTCAATGATTTCACCGATTGTGTATTCTTCAGGTTTTCTCTTCAACTTGTATCCGCCGCCTTTACCGGACAGACTTATCAAAAGACCGCCTTCTACCAAATCTTTTATGATAATTTCCAGGTATTTCTTTGAAATACACTGTCTTTCGGCAATATCCTTAAGAGGAATAAAACTCTCGGGATCCTGGGATGCAAGATCAATCATTATTCGAAGTGCATATCTTCCTTTTGTTGAAATCATAATTTTACCGCCTTTTTGATAAAACTTTTATTCACCGAAAACATTATATAACGCCAAAAACAAAAAATAAAGAAAAACCTATCAAAATGATGGGTAAATTTTACAAATAAAAACCGGAGCTTGTAAAAAGCCCCGGTTTATTATTTTTAGTGCTTTAAAATTCTTTAATTAAGCCTTACCGTCTGAACCAAGAACGTTGATGATCTTGTGAGCAACCATGTCCTTAACAGCCTGACGAGCGGGCTTTAAGTACTGACGGGGATCGAAGTGATCGGGATGCTCTGCGAAGTACTTTCTGATGTTACCTGTCATAGCAAGACGGATATCGGAGTCGATATTGATCTTACATACAGCAAGTGAAGCTGCTTTACGAAGCTGCTCTTCAGGGATACCAACTGCATCGGGCATATTTCCGCCATATGTGTTAACCATCTTAACGAATTCCTGAGGAACTGAAGATGAACCGTGAAGAACGATAGGGAATCCGGGAAGTCTCTTGATGCACTCTTCGAGTACGTCGAAACGAAGGGGTGGCGGAACAAGGATGCCGTCAGCGTTTCTTGTACACTGAGCTGCTGTGAACTTGTATGCACCGTGTGATGTACCGATAGCAATTGCAAGAGAGTCACAACCTGTTCTTGAAACGAATTCTTCAACTTCTTCAGGTCTTGTGTAAGCTTCCTTACCAGATTCTACTACTACTTCGTCTTCGATACCTGCGAGAGTACCGAGTTCTGCTTCTACTACTACGCCGTGAGCGTGAGCATATTCAACTACCTGCTTTGTAAGTGCGATGTTGTCTTCGAAAGATTTGGAAGAAGCATCGATCATAACTGATGTAAATCCGCCATCGATACATGATTTACAAAGTTCGAATGTATCACCGTGATCAAGGTGAAGTGCGATGGGGATTTCGGGATTCTCGATAACTGCTGCTTCAACAAGCTTTACAAGATAAGTGTGGTTAGCATAAGCACGAGCGCCCTTGGAAACCTGAAGAATAACAGGGCTCTTTAATTCGCCTGCAGCTTCTGTAATTCCCTGAACGATTTCCATATTGTTTACGTTGAAAGCGCCGACTGCATAGCCGCCGTCATAGGCTTTCTTAAACATTTCTGTTGTGGTAACTAAAGCCATTTTAAAACCTCCTAAAAAGATAGAAATTCTTGCGCTAACGAATGTTTGAAAGCGCGTTCGTTCAGATTATAGCATAAAGAAATTGAATTGACAAAAGGAATTCTCTAAAAAATAGGGATATTGTCTAAAATTTATCATATTTTACTTATCAAACTTTTGTGGTAAAATACCAAAATAGGTACAAGCAGACTAATTTTATTAACCGGAGATAAAAATGAAACCTATTAAAGGAATAATTTCATGTGCGGTTTTGTCATTCGCAGTCCTTCTTACGGGGTGCGAAAAGACCGATATTCACAAAATCGACCCCATCCCCAAAGAATTATATCAGAAAACCATTCCTGAGACATTCGTTGTTCAGAGGGGCAACATGCAGCCTACCATCAGGCTTAAACTCACCCAGAATTCTTTAAGATACTATAACTATTCGGTTGATTTGGACGACCTTGAGTTCGGACAGCTGAATGTTGCCAACGGCGATTATGTAAAAGCCGGTCAGGTTCTCTGTGTCTTTAAATCTGATAAAATTGAGAAAAAGGTAAGCGATGCACGAGAGACACTCGAAAAGGACCAGTTGCTTTTAGAGCATATCAAAAAACTCAAAAGCATCAATTTCGATCCCGAAAAGACGGATCCGACGGTAAAAGAATACGCCGGTAACATTGCTTTGGGCAAGACTTACGACGATCAGATAGTGGCAATAGAAGATGATATCAGATTAAAACAGATTGAACTTTCCGAAAGCCAGAGAGATCTTGACAAGTGTATAGTCAAGGCCAGAGAAGACGGTGTTATTACATATGTAAGCGAAGCAATATCAAATGGTGTTGTGGTTAAGGGCAAGGATATTTTAACCGAAGCCAGCGGAGATGTAGGCTTTTATACCGAGGTAAAAAATTCTGATTACGAATACGAAGTGGGCGCAGTTTACAAAGCTCAGTCCCCCACAATGGAATTTGATGTTGAGATAACAGAGATAGAAGAAAACGCTTCCGGAAGCAAAACGCTTCATTTCGAGCCCGTCAGTGATGATGTGGTATATGTAAGTACCGAGAAATTTGAAGTTATTATTCCTCTGGAAGAAATCAAAGATGTGGTATATCTGGAAGAAAAACTCGTTTATACCGCCACAAACGAAAAGAGTTTTGTATATCTGGTGGATGAAAACGGTTTCAAAGATCCCGTTTACGTGGAAGTAGGTCCCGTTGTGGACGGTATGATTATTATTACGAACGGACTTAACGGCGGAGAAGAGGTGGCTGCAAAATGATAAAATCCAAAAAAATTAAAACTCTGGCTCTTTCGTTAGGTGCCGTCATATTCCTGGCATCCTGCACTTCAAATAAGGAAGTTCCCGAACTTTTAGAGCCTGTCGGCGCGGAAGCCACATTCAGGCCCGTTGAAACTGCGGATATGGGTCTTGCGAAGATTATTATCGGTAATGTATCCGGTCAGGAATACTGTCATTTTTATGAGAAAATGATTGTAATAAAAGATATTAATGTTGCTGTCGGTGACTATGTCAACGAGGGCGATATTCTGGTGGAAGCTGACCTTGATTCGGTTAAGGATCAGATAACGGACCTTAATTCCAATTTAAGTGTATTAAATGCCGAACATGAGGCCGAAGAGAAAAAATATGAAATCGAACTGGCCAAACTGGAACTTCAGAAAGAAGAGGCAGAATACAACAAAAACCTCGGAATCTTCAGTGAAGACTATGTAAAATCCTTTGACAAGACCATTGAGTCTTTTAAGGAAAATTATACATATTCCGGTGAACTCTATGATTTCCAGAAAAGAAAAATAAACGAAAGTCTTACAGATCTTAACAAAATAGTAAATGACGGTGTCATCAGGGCCAAAAAGAGCGGATACGTTACTTTCAAAAAAGATTTGAAATCCGGAAATACCGCTTCGGCATTCGAAAATCTGGTAACGGTTACGGACCCCGAGGATTTGTTTATTGTTTCACAGGGTGATACCAGATCATACAATTACTCCAAGTATCCGGTTAAGTTTGCTTTCATCGAAGGCAAAAAAGTGCCTATAACCGAATACGCGTATACGGACAGTGAAACGGTTTATTCCAAGGCACAGAATCTTTTCCCCGTACAGCGCTTTAAGACCGAGGAAGAAACCAATTTAGAGATGGGAGATTTTGTTCTCTTAGAGTTCTATGCAAATGATAAAAATGATTGTCTGGTAGTCGGAAAAGATTCGGTAAATACCGATGATAAAGGATCGTTCGTATATGTTAAGGCCGATGACGGTTCGCTTGAAAAAAGATATTTTGAGATGGGCGCATCGGACGAACACAATTATGAAGTTATAAGCGGCCTCGAAGAGGGAGAAATGGTTCTTTATTCCCAGGAAGCGACTCTTCCGAAAATGGAAGAACAGTATGAGGTTAAATTAAAGACATTCAATCAGTTTGAAACCGCAAAAGGAATTAAGTATGTCGAGGAGTCGGTACATTCTTATTTTTCGGACGATGAAGGAGAAGTTGTAGAGATTTTTGCAAACGAACTTGAAGAAGTCAAAAAAGGTGATCCTATTTTAAAAATCATGATTGATTCCGAAAAAGGAAAACTTGTCGGAATAGAAAACATGATTAAAAGCGAAAACAGGGATTACGACAACTTCGTAAAAGATTCGGAAAAGGAATTTGAAGATTTAAACAAAACCATCCTTGACTGCACAAATGAGTCAAAGCAGTCGGTTGCAAGGCTCGAAGAAATAAAGAAAGCACTTGCCGATGCGAACACTAGCACGGCGGATATGCTTGATTTGTCCAAGGAAAAATCCAAGCTTGAAATGGAAACAAATGACAGAGCTTATGATGTCAAGTATGCCGAGATGGATTTAAAACTCCTTGAAATAAATAAGGAAATCCGCAAAAAACAGCATGACAGTACCATAGCATCTTTGAACAGACAGCTTGAAACCGCAAGAAAGAACAACGACGGAACCGGATTTAAGACCATTTATGCCGAATATGACGGTAAAATCACTTCGATGCCGGTTTCCGAACGGGATAAGGTCAATGTAGGCAAGAAACTCGCAGAGATTTCATACTATTTTGACGATATAGTAAAATTCGGCGGACAACATGATCCCGAACCCACAGGATACAAATTCTCGATTACCATGAAGGATGAAGACTATCCGGCAGAGGTTATAGCGGGAAATACCAATTCGTTTGCACATGTGTTTACCGAGAACGGCAAAGTTTACTGCACTCCGCCTGCGTATGATTCAAATACTTTCTATGTGCGTGTGAATGACGAGAAATTTTTCTCATACGACAGCCAGTTTATGACGGAAGAAATTTCATACTATAAACTCAGTCTGGATAACATGCTGACGGTTCCCGGCAATTTTGTATTCAAGGAAGTATCTTTTGATAAAAAAGAATACTATTATGTCTGGATTTTAAACGGAGACAGCGTTTACAAGAGATACGTACAGACCGGATTGGATCAGAGACTCGGAAGTCTTGACAAACCGGTGATTATAAACGGATTACACGAAGGAGACGTTCTTGTTAAGTAACGAAAGAAGGATAAAATGATAAGATTTATCAAATACAAAATACTGAATAAAAAGTGGCTTAATATCTGTTTGCTTACCGGAGTTGTTCTTCTGTCGGCATTTTTAAGCGTATATCCGATGTTTAAGGAAGGAAGCCTTAACAGACTGCTTCAGAATCTTTTTAAAGATTATACGGAAAAGTATGTTACATATCCTGCCGTAATGTCCACTAAAGGATCTTTAAATGTAGGCGGCTATAAGGATGTGGATGCGGCTTTGGGATTTTTGAACAGTCTTGAGAGCAAGTGGAACTATTATATTGACGTTCCCGTTATTCAAAGGCAGCAGGTACTTGAAATACCCGTAGGTTATGCGGAAGAAAACTTAACGGGCAAATCCAGACAGCTGATGTTCGGTTATTTAAACAATTATCGGGATCATGCCCAGCTTTTGGCCGGAGTATGGCCCGAAGAAGCCGAAAAGTCGGAAAACGAAATGGTTCAGGAAGCCCTAAAAGAAGGTGCAATTCCTGTTGCGGTATCACAGAAAACATATGATACCGAAGATCTGACTATCGGACAGCACTGGACAGCAGTGGTTAAAAAGGACGATGAGAAAATATATGTTGATGCGGTTATCTGCGGTATCATCGAAGAAGTTGACGACGGAGATCCCTTCTGGGACAGAAGATTAAGAACCTTTGACAGAGTTCTTTTCACAACCGGAGAAGATTTTTCTACTCTTTTGGGAATATACAGTCAGTCGACAATGAATTATACCGAAAGAGTAATGTTTGATTATACATATATCAATTACAACAACGCCGAAGAATACTTATCGTATTTAAGACAGTTCAGGGCAATCGATTCGGATCTTACTTCGAATTTTGAAAACATTCTGTCTTCATATGTGGAATCCAAGAAGACAATCAGTATAATTCTTTTCACATTCGAAATTCCGATTATTGCACTTTTACTTCTTTTCATTTATATGATTTCGAGCCGAATTCTCGAGATGGAGACCGGCGAAATCGCAATGCTTAAGAGCCGTGGTGTCTCAAGGTTTAAAGTCATCAGATTATATATGCTTCAGTCATTTGTGATAGCGATTACAGGCTCAGTCATCGGTCTGCCTATCGGATATCTTTTCTGCAAGCTGGGCGCCGGAACGGATGCGTTTCTTGTGTTCACCCTAAAAGACACGACCATCTATCAGCCTACGCTGATGATGCTTGCATTCGCAGGAATTGCATTTGCACTTTCCATGCTCTTTATGACAATACCGGTTATTCCTCTTTCGAGATTTACGATTATCGAAAGAAGATCGCATAAAAACGCAGGCAAGGGAAAAGCTTTCTGGGAGAGATTTTTCCTGGATATACCTCTTCTGGCACTTTCGGGATATCTTCTTTATAACTATATGAAACAGAGAGAATCGATTTCGCTGACCGTTATTGCGGGCGGACAGATCGATCCGATTATATTCCTTGATTCTTCACTCTTTATTTTAGGATGCGGATTGTTTGCATTAAGAATAATCCATCTTATCATCAACCTTATTTACAAACTGGGAAGAAACAAGTGGAAACCTGCGGAATACGTTGCTTTCCTGCAGATTATCAGAAACACCAAGAAGCAGGGATTTATTTCCGTATTCCTTGTAATGACGATTGCGATGGGTATATTCAATTCAAACCTGGCGCGAAGCGTCAACGAAAACATGGAAAGTCGAATCAACTACAATACAGGCTGCGACTATGTAATTGAAGAAAACTGGAACCTTATCATCAAAAAGTCTTCAATGGGAGGAGAGGCTTTCTGGCGTTACACAGAACCCGATTACCAGCGTTTTGAACCGTTATCCGGAATGGGTGTCGAAAGTATGACGAAGGTAATCCGTGACGATAACGCGACCATAAGTCAGAATAATAAAAAAGAGGCCGGAGTGATGTTGCTTGGTATCAATACCAAGGAATTCGGAGAGACTGCATCTCTTGCGGACGGACTTAACGACAAGCACTGGTTTTATTACTTAAACGACCTCGGACAGAAACCCAAAGGAATTCTGATTTCGAGCAATCTGGCACAAAAATATGAATTGCAGGTCGGCGATAAACTTAATTACGGAAGAATATCTCCGATTGATCCGAGTAAAATATATGCCACTACAAACGGAGAAATCGTAGGTATAGTCGATTCGTTCCCCGGATACGAATCCACGGTTTACGAAGAGCAGCCTGACGGAACTTATAAAAAGAGAGAAAACTACCTCATAGTGGCAAACTACAATATGGTAGTTAATGTATTTAATTTAAGACCTTACCAGGTATGGCTGAAAATGTCCGACCCCGGCAACTATGAAGTTATAAACGATTACGTTGACGAACACGGCAGAATTCCGAAGCATACCGCGAGAGAGGAACTTATACAGAATCAGAGAAACTCAACTCTTATCCAGATTACAAACGGTATGTTCTCGATAGGATTTGTAATATCGCTCGTTGTCTGCGGTGTAGGTTTCTTAATCTACTGGATACTCACCATAAAAGAAAGAGAACTGATTTACGGTATCTACAGATCCATGGGTCTGACCATGGGAGAGATTTTCAGAATGCTCATCGTAGAGCAGATATTCTCTTCAATCTTCGCGTGCGGAGCGGGCTTCGGTGTCGGAATGCTGACAACATTCTTATTTACGAAACTTATCTCGACGGTTTATCTCCCGAGAGAACACAACATTCCGCTTACAATTATCTGCAAAGCCGAAGACGGCATGAAGATGGCGGTAATCGTAGGATTTGTACTTATCCTCTGTTTTATCGTAATCTACAGAATCATCAAGAACATGAACATTACCAAGGCTATCAAGCTTGGCGAAGACTAACGACCAAACGGGGACGGTTCTAAAATGGCTTTTTTGACCACCTGGGGACAGTTCTCAAAAGAAAATAACGGTGAAAAATATGGACAGTATAATTAAAACAATCGATCTTCATAAAAGTTTCCCGCTCGGAAACCACGAAATCCTTGAAGTATTAAAGGGCGTCGATATTGATGTACCGCCTGCGTGCCTGACGATTTTAAAAGGCCGTTCGGGTTCCGGTAAAACGACTCTTTTAAATATTTTAAGTATGCTTGATGACCCCACGAGCGGCAAAGTAATCATCGACTCAAGAGATGTCAGCAGCATGAGTGTCAGACAGAGAGAAACCATGAGAAGATACAATATCGGATTTGTATTTCAGTCGGTGGCTCTTGTGCCGATAATGAGTGCGTACGAGAATGTGGATTTTGCTCTCAAACTCGCTGATTACAAGGGCGACAGAGATGCCAGAATAAGAGAGGTTTTATCTATCGTCGGACTTGAAAAAAGAATGGCTCACATGCCTTCGCAGATGTCCGGCGGTGAGCAGCAGAGAGTTGCCATCGCGAGAGCCGTAGCTCACAAGCCCAAGATTATTTTTGCCGATGAGCCTACAGGAGCACTTGATACAAACACAGGTCTCGGAATCATTAAGCTTTTCAAGGAACTTATCACAAAAGAAGGAATCACCATTGTAATGACTACGCATGACCCCAACCTGATGGATTTCGGTGATGCTGTATACGAGATGGAAGACGGAGAATTAAAGTATGTACCCGCAGAACAATGACGAAATGAACAACGTATATTTAAATAACGAGACTCAAGCAGAAGTTTATGCAGGCGAAAGTAATGAAGGCGCTGACGAAGTCCTCACCAATATCTACAATGAAAAAATCGTTGATGAGTCTGATGCACCCGTAAAAGACAATATTCTTGTCTGCGACGGACTGGTAAAAATTTATAAGACCGATGATGTCGAAGTACTTGCTCTGCAGGGTCTTGAACTTGAAATCGAGCGAGGCGAACTTGTAGCCATAATCGGTAAATCAGGTTCGGGTAAATCGACACTGCTTAACATGATCGGCGGACTTGAAAAGCCGACAGCCGGACGTCTCTATGTGGACGGCCACGACCTCTTTGCTATGTCTGAAAAAGGACTGGTTGAATACAGAAGAAAGTCGGTAGGCTTCGTATGGCAGAACAGTGGTCAGAACCTCTTCCCTTATTTTACAGCACTTCAGAACGTAGAGGCTCCACTCTACTTTGACCATATGAGTCAAAAAGCCAGAAGAGAAAAGGCTATGGGCCTTCTTAAGATGATTGGAATAGATCACAGAGCCAATTCATATCCCGCACAGATGTCCGGTGGTGAGCAGCAGAGAGTAGCCATAGCGGTTGCGCTCGCACACGACCCCAAGATTCTTCTTGCCGACGAGCCCACAGGTGCCGTTGACTCGAAGACATCCAATATGATTCAGGATATTTTCCGTAAAATCAACGAAGAAATCGGTATCACGATTATCATCGTTACGCATGACTTAAGCCTCGCCAACAAGGTTTCGCGAGTTATCATGATAAGCGACGGTAAGATAAGTACCGAGAAGATCATGAAGGAAAAATACCGCCAGCAGCTCGACAACATGACCACAGAAAGCCTCGCCGAAGTTGAGTCCCACGAAGAGTACTCAATCCTTGATAAGGCAAGACGTGTCCAGATATCGCAGGATGCGCTTGACATGGCAGGCATCGATTCAAACAAAGTGCGAGTGGAAGTTAAGGACGGAAAGATTATTATCTCGAAATAGTTTTGACACTGGGGGACGGGGTTTTAGTGTCATT
>CACWZK010000005.1 GCA_902765365.1 uncultured Lachnospiraceae bacterium | reverse complement strand
GGTTCTCCTGCACGTCTTTGTATTTGTCCAAAAAGTTCTTAACCTGATTGTTGGCAAAAAGAATGTCGTCCTTTCCCGACTTGATGACATTTCTCGAAAAATGTGAGGAATCGACTCTCGAAATCGCCTCTTCCTTTGTAATATCCGTATCACGCTTTAAGTTAAACTCTCCCTTTTTAAAGAGTCTCATAACCAGAATCAGAATTACGAATATTACTCCTAAAAGAAACGCAACCACTTCGGGAATAAGAATAAATGTATCGCGCATGCCTCTTATGCCGAGTACGGTTAACGCTATCGCAACGCCAAAGAAAAGAAGTGCCAAAACCAGAAAGATTACAAGTTTTGTCTTTCTCTTTTTCTCGTTTGAACGGAAAGTCTCAAGGCCCTTTTCGTATTTCTCCCTCTGCTCGGCTTTTTGATTCTCTATGAATTCTTCTGCTTCGGTATTTAACGCATTTTCCCTTCCTAAAACCTCATGTTTTTTGGTCTGGGTTTCGTTCCAGAGAGAGATGTATTTTTTAACCTCTTCTTCGCTGCAGGTTCCTTCCTTAAACTTGTCTTCGAGCGTATTCCACTTATCGTCTCTGACTACGGCATTTTCCCTCATCTCTTCTTTGAGATGTTTCATCTTTATGCCCTTGTCTCTGACCGCGTTGATATCGCTTAAAGGAGGCACATGGCCGGCAAAGAAATCAAATATCTCATCCGTCTTCTGACGGCTTTCCTCGTACTCTTTTTTAAGCGAATCGTACATGGTTTTCTTGGCTTTTATCGAATCGGCCTTCATAACCTCGGACTCTTTTATTTTAAGATCCTTAATCTTGCGGCGGTCGTTGTCTATTCGCTCTGTCTGCGCCAGTATCTGTCCTTCGAGAATATCGGTTGCTTTTTCGGTATCCTCCAAGTTTCTGAAGCGGTTGTTTTCTTCGGACAATTCTATCTGCAGGCATTTGATTTTCCCGGGTTTTCTGTCGGGAGAATACTCGTTTAATTTCTTTTCAAATCTCGCACACGCGGTATCGAAATTGTTGATATCGTCGGTCGCATCGGTCAGATTGCCGAGTTTGGCTCTGATGGAATCAGTTACGGAATCATCGTTTTTCTTAAGATCAGGCGATGCGATATACGCGGTTCTGAAAAAAGAATCCTTGTCTATTCCGAATATGCTGTTGCCAAGTGACTTCTTTTCAAACACATCGCTTATAACGTTTGAAGGCAGCTCTCTGACTTCAAACGAATCGCTCGTATCGTTTTTGCCGAAGGTTCTCGATACTTCGTATTCCTTGCCCTCATATTCGAAAGTAATGCTTCCGCCGTAAGTACCGTTGTTCCAGGGGCGGAATTTTTCTCTTTCCTTATCTTTTAAGCTCTTTTTGTTCTCATCCTCAAAGCCGTAAAGCATAACTTTAATAAACGAAGCCAGCGTGCTCTTGCCGAAGCCGTTGTCTTCGCAGAACACATTGAGTCCGTCATTAAAATCAAATCTTTCATCATGGATTTTTCCGAATCCGGAAACATAACAGGAAATCAGTTTCATTGTATAATCTCCTCTCCGGATAATGCTCTAAGTCCCATGCGTACTATCTGTCCTTTTGTCTCTTCGTCTATTTCGTCATCCTCTTCGACAAGACGGATAAAGAAGCCCTTTAAAGATTCGTCGAGCGCGTATTTTCTGAAATCCACGCTCACACGGCTTTCGTTTTTGGCTTTTACGAAAAAGAAATCATCCATCACGGCCGTTGCGATTAAGTTCTCGTTTACTTCCGCATTCTCATCCACATTTCCTATAAGTCGGATTTTAATCATGTCGCGTTCGCTGTAACGGTTGGATAAAAGATCTTTTTTAACTTTTTCAATGATCTCGCCCGAATTGTCGAGACCTGTTATATCCACATCCATCGTGTGAAGTTTTCTGTATGCGAAATCCACGAACGAAGGAATGATATCTCCCTTTTCTTCATCCACGTCTAAAAGAACGAAGCCGTGGTCTCCGCACTCGTCAAACCCTCTGCCCTCAAGACAGCCCGGATAGCAGTATACGCCTCTCGAATCGAGTGTTTTAAGCTTATACTCATGCACATGGCCGAGCGCAAGATAATCTATGCCCCTGCCCCTAAGCTCCGATATCGGAATGATTTCGGTCTTGTCTTTGCCCTTGTACTCATTCTCCTGACCGTGAAGAGTCACTATATTTATGTCATTAAAATCAGCGGTAAAAAGTTTCATGAGTGAGGAAACATTGTCGTTAAATTCCGCGCCGTAAAGTTTTATCTTTTTACCTGTTGATTCGGGATTTAAAAC
Organism: uncultured Lachnospiraceae bacterium; assembly: GCA_902765365.1. Lineage (GTDB taxonomy): Bacteria > Bacillota > Clostridia > Lachnospirales > Lachnospiraceae > UBA3766. The sequence goes on along the minus strand of CACWZK010000005.1, from coordinate 42,460 downwards.
ATACGATGTCCATTCATCACCGAACATATGAAAGTTAGCCGGAACATCTCCGTTACCTTTTATGAAACTGATAAAACTTTCCCTGTCATGATTACCGCGAAGATAATAAAACTGTATGTCTTTGTATTTGTTTATCTGGGTAAGAACGATGCTTGCTACTTTTTTGGTCACACTCTTCGTGTCAAAAAGGTCGCCCGCGATAATTATCGCTTTGACTCCAAGGTCCTTTGCAGACTCGCAGAGGCGCGCGAAATTAAGCGTAAGTTCGTCTTTACGCTTTGTCGCTTTATCGCCCTCTAAATGTGTTTTCATTGACGAATCAAGATGTAAATCCGCCGTATGGATAATCTTCATTTATATTCTCCGTTTCCTGTGGCTCTTTTTTATTCAAGCCGACAGGAAATTCCTTTAATTTACGATTGCAAAATCTCAGTTTATGCGAAAAAATATTTGCTGATTTCTTGTTTTTGACCACATATAATTATATCATAGCCATAGGTGAAAAAATACAAATTTCTTAATCCCGGATTTGGAGAAAATATTATGAAAAAATCTTTTAAAGATGATTTCGATTTAAACGTTATCGCCGAGAGCGGCCAGTGTTTCAGGTTTAATCAGACCGGTGAGAATACTTTTCAAGTAGTTGCCCTCGGAAAGGTTCTGACCATAAAAGATATGGGCCAAAACGCTTTTGATTTTGACTGTTCTTCAGATGATTATAAAAAAATATGGCATAAATATTTTGATATGGATACCGACTATTCATCCATCCGCGAATCCGTAAAAGACAATAAATTCCTTTGCGACTGCGCGGCGCACTCCGTCGGTATGCGAATATTAAATCAGGATAAGTGGGAGATGGTTGTTTCTTTTATCATCTCCCAGAGAAAAAGCATTCCCGCAATCAAGACTTCGATTGAAAGGCTCTGTGAACTTTGCGGGGATAAAATCGACGATGAAAATCATGCTTTTCCGACACCGGCTCAGATTCTTTATGCCGATGTGAATAAACTTGCTAACTGTGGTCTGGGCTACAGGCTTCCATATATTCTCAAGGCGGCAGAACTCTTTTATGAAGAGCCGGACATAACGGAGCGACTCGATAAACTAACAGATGAAGAACTTCTCGAAGAATTAAAAAAGATGCAGGGCGTGGGCGACAAAGTTGCCTCCTGCATCGCTTTGTTCGGTTTTCACCGCTTAAACTTCTTCCCGAAGGACGTGTGGATTAACCGCGCCCTCGACGAGCATTTCCCAGATGGTTTTGATATGAATCTTTATGCCCCGTACAACGGAGTCATTCAGCAGTATATTTTCTATGCATACAGAAATGCCAAGCGATAAGATTTTTATTCGCACCAGTCCTCATACTTAAGATTTTCAACACGAGAGAATTCTCTGACATTATGCGTCACAAGGGTAACTCCCAGTGATCTGGCCTGTGCTGCAATAAGCATATCATTAGCTCCAATCAGTTGTCCTTTATTTTGCAAGTCCTGCCTAATTAACCCATAATCATAAGCTGAGTTTGAATCAAATGAGACAACTGATATTTCGGCCAAAAACATCATGAGTGCTGCACGATTTCTTTCAGGTTGAGAGCTATGCATAATACCATATTCCAATTCCGCCATAGTAATCGCCGATATACATATTTCATCAGGGCTATGTTTCAGAAGATTCGATATAACCTCCGGAAAACTCTTATTAATAGCATACGCAATAATATTGGTATCCAGCATATATTTTATCATTTGATTTCCTCCCTACTCTCTAACGGTAGCGAAGGAATTGTTTCTATCAGAAAATCATCCGTAAAGTAATCCAGACTCGACAGCATACTCTCCCATTTATTCTCCTTGGGACAAAGAATAACGATATTCCCTATTCTGTTAATCAAAACTTCATCCGTATCAAAACGACATGTTTTGGGAAGACGAATCGCCTGGCTTCCGCCATTGGTAAAAACTTTTGCACAATCCATACTATACCTCCTTTTTTATTAGTATAGACTTTTGTATATACTTTTGTCAACAGTAATAAAAAAGTGCGGAATTATCCGCACCTTTCAAATTGAAAAGTTGTTTCTTGAATTACAAAAACATTTTTTCACATTTGAAAATATCATTTTCTGCATCGTATCTATATACTGCCATAAAATAATTTTCCGATGTGTATACTTTGAACATTTCAAATTCACCATTATTTTCTTTTATATCTTCAATATTTGATACTCTCAGATTTTTTGTATCAACGATTTTCTCAACATTACTCCAAAGAAGAGGATTTCCGTTCGCAATTATCTTTGTGCTTTCTTCTTTGACATACAAAGATTTTAAATCAGAAAATACATCACTGGTCGGAAGAATGAATTCGTCGATTTTACCTTCCTTTGCCAAAGCCTCAATCTCAGATAATTTAAGAGAATCTTTTTCCTCAAAGAAAGAAACTGCGGTTCTTTTAAGATGGTCCATGCATCCGCCGCATCCAAGCTTTTCGCCTATATCTCTGCAGAGAGATCTGATATAAGTTCCCTTCGAGCAATGAACCGTGAATGTCACATACGGAATGTTAATCTCTTTTATGTCGATGCCGTATATCTTAATATCCCTGGCTTCGCGCTCGATTACTTTTCCTTCTCTGGCAAGTTCGTAAAGTTTCTTGCCGTCTTTTTTAAGCGCCGAATACATGGGCGGAATCTGCTTGATGTCTCCGATAAAAGAATTAATCGCATCGGCAATTTCTTCTTCGCTGCATTCAACATCTGTTTTCCTTAGAACGGTTCCTGTCGTATCCTCTGTGTCTGTCTCGGTTCCAAGCAGCATTCTACACTCATATTCCTTATCCTTATCTTCAAGAAATGTGCAAAGCTTTGTTGCATTCCCAAGGCACACCATCAGAACGCCCTCGGCCGCCGGATCGAGAGTTCCCGTATGTCCAATTTTCTTTTGTTTTAATATACCTCGAAGCACCGCCACCGCATCCATGGATGTGAATCCGGGCTCCTTGTATACATTTATCAGTCCGTTGTACATATTATTGCAGTCCGCCAAACTTTTCAAAAAACATATCTGCATTCTTTTTTTCTTTAGCGGAAAGTTTTCTTCCTTTCAGTTCATTAATCTTCTCGCCTATTCTTTTATAACCCATATACCAAGGCCGTCCCCGGCATCATCATTCATCGATGTGATGAAGTTCGCAGAGCAGATTATAACCATTATTTATTCTTTCTTTTAGCTCATCCATACTCTTATTGAGATTCGTTATCTGATCGGTCTGTTCATCCACTATGGCCTGTATCTTAGTAATCTCGGCATTGAGGTACCTGCCACCCATGAAAAGAATGAATATAATCAATGCATAAATACCCGTAGCAACACATAAAGTTACAACGAGATTGCCGTTGGATGGCTTATAGTTTTTCTCCCAGTTATCATAGTTAATCTTTCGCTGTTCTTCCCTCTTCAGAGCTTCTTGATATTTTTCAAAGTTAATATAATCATTTACAAAATCATTGGCATTGTTTTTATATCCCCCCGGGATATAATTAGTATTATTTTTTGAGTCTTCTGTCTGTTTTGTCTCATATTTGCTGAGATCTTCTGCTCTGGAATACGGATTTCTCGTGAAATACTTATACCCCAGGAATACTATCAGGCAGAATAAAATATAGCAAAGAAGCGTAAGGATAATGGCTTTCTTCGGACGAATCTTGGAAGAAGAATAGATAAATACAGTGTCTCTTTCCTTTACTAATTCGCTAAGCCCGTTTACTGATTTACCTCTTTCGGTTCTTAGTGTCTCAAGCTTATTCTTCTCATCGATATATTCATTACCCGAATCAACAATATCCTTCATGACGGTAAAATACTCGCGGTCCTGTGGCTTGGATGATTCGATTGCCGTGTTGATTTCTTCACATGCAGCGTTATAGTTAATCTTTGAATAAAGGTCGAGCTTGCGGATATCGTCAATCTTTGTTATGTCCATTGCTATGAGGGCCTTGCCGCGAAGAGCTTCAAAGTTATCCGGCTCTTTTTCCAACATAAAATCGTAAGCCCTACCTGCTGAAGTAAACTCTTTATTCGTAAGCGCTTGGGCAGCTATTCCCAATACATTCTCTTCGCGAAAATAGTCATAGTCAAACGTTACACCACAATACGGGCATTCATACATCTGACGTTCAACATTGACAATGAGATTTCCGCCACAAGTCGGACAAATATGTTTCTTAATATCTTCCATCCAAGTCTTCTCCTATAGCATAAAGACAATATTTTCTCTATTTATTCAACTTTTATACCACTTGTTTGCAAATAACTTTTGCCCGTTTGATTTATTCGGATTGCGCTGCATAACGCTTTTAATATCCAAGGAATTGTTGAAGTTTTTTGTCAGGCAGAAGTTCCTTTTTGCCCAGTCCGAATGAGTAGTCCGGAACGATTTCCAGATAGCGATCCAGGAATTCCTCGTATGTCTTAGCCTCAAAGCAGTATGGTGTGATGAAAAACTCCCTGCTGCCGCCTGTCGTACGGTCTCCGGCAGTTACGCTCACTTTGTAATCGCCTGATTTAAGTTTACAAAAAATATACCTCTCAAGATTCCAGCCGTGGATGCTGATATGACCGAATGAAGGTTCATAAGTTGTCACTGTTTTATTGGCTTGGAGAGCAGCACTCTGATAGTCGTATTCAACAGTCTCTATAAAACGTTCGGCGCTTTCTACGTCGTACACCGAATATTTGTTATCACTCCAATATTTTCTTACGAATTCAAGGTCTCCGTCAACCTTCCTTATATCGTACTTCCAGCACTTGTCGAGCATTTTTTTGTCAAGCCATCGATAATCCTTCTTAACATTATTGAAGGCTTTTTCCAGATATACGTTTATGTCAGTGCCAAGTTTAAATTTCTCTTCAGGGTTCGAATGTTCCACGGTATCGCGGGTAAACTTGCAAAGAAAATCTATGAACTCATCCGAAGTACTGCCCTCTGTCCACGGAGTCACTATCTTCGAATTGTCATAATAGCTTTCGCTGATCTGACCGAAAACATATTTGCCGTGAAGAGGCGCAATTTCCCAGACCGGAGTTTTCTTTTTCATCATCGTCAGCGTTGCCCAATAGAATTCTTCCTTAAGTTTTTCCAAAGCTTTTTCGTAATATATGTTGATATCTTTTCCGTATTTGAAAAGCTCAGGATCCAGGGAAGGGTTTTTATTCAGATTCTTTTCGCGCTTTTTTTCTCTCTCACGTTCCAGCTCCATCGCGAAAAACTCATCCGTACTCAGTGGCGTCCATGCCCATACTTCTTCCCAATTGTGACTTGCCAGCGCCGACGAATAAATAAAAGCTCCTCCGGCTTGGTTTCTCCACTTGTTCCATCTGCCTGCCGCCAGAGTACCGTCCTTCATGATTAATAGGCAGAACTGCTCATCTTTGGGGTTCTTTTTGTCTGCAAAAGACTTAAACTTCTCAAACTGAACATTATTATCGCCCTCTTCTTCGCTTCCGATATTTATCCAGTCGATCTCTTCATCTTCAAGGCATTCCGTAAGATCATAGCGTGTTAATGAGTGCCATCTGACCACATCTTTCGAATCTACGGTGTCCGCGGTTCCGCGTAAAAAATACCCTTCTGTGTTGCGCCCGTTTCCGGACGGATGCCAGCCGCCGGCCGTATAATCGCCTGTTTTCAGTTCAACCAGACAGTATTCTCCATACTGAGGCATATCTTTGTCGGATAAAACATGAAATTGGTTAAAAGACAGCGTGAGATTTTTATAATCGACTTTAAACATAATTTCTCCTCTCGCAGAAAAACTCTATCTGCTCGCCGAGCGGTCCAAAGCAGAAAGCCATCCTGATCGGATACGCGGGATTGGAATCAATCACTTTGTCCTTGGGCTCCAAAAAAACTTCGTAACCGGCTTCTTTAACCCTTGCGGCAATCGAATCCACATCATCCGTAAGTAAAGCAAAATGGCGAATCGAACCCAGTCGATGTTCGCCATTAGCATTGGTAAAAACTTCTATAAAACCGTTGCCGGTATCAATCATAAATCCGTCCGACCATTCACGAATTATGGTCAAACCCAAAACGTTAATATAAAAATCTTTAACTTTATTGATTTCTTCCTCGGTGTTGCATTTCATTGAGATATGATGAAGTCCTTTTATCATGCGTTTTCTTTCCTTAATAAGTCTGTTTGATTCTTTTATCATAAAAGAACCGATATGTTTTTGTCATGACTGAAGCGGTTTCATGCTTCTTTCAAGCACGCCCGTAAGATAAGCTATCGTCATTCCGTAATTGGTGATGGCGACATTGTGCTTCTTGGCTGCCTCTATACGTGCCTTCATTTCCTTTTCGTTTAACATGCAGCCGCCGCAGTGAATGATAACCTTGTACTTTTCAAGATCGTCCGGATATTCCGTGCCCTGCGTGAAATCTATCTGCACATTCGCTTTTTTGCGAAGCATAGCGGGAATTTTCTCGGTACCGATATCTCCGCACTGTCTGTGGTGTGTGCAGCCTTCGGCTATCAGCACATAGTCTCCATCCTTAAGGGTTTCGACTGCTTTTATGCCATCGAGCTGATAATCAAGCTCGCCTTTGTATCTTGCAAAAAGAATTGAAAAAGAAGTAAGAGGTATCTCTTCGGGCACTATGGCCGATACTTTCTTAAATGCCTGGCTGTCGGTGATTACAAGCTTGGCATCGCTTCCATATCTTGCAATAACGTCCGCGAGTTCGCTGTCGCGGCATACCAGAGGGATTGCACCGTGATCGAGTAAATCTCTTATGGTCTGCTGCTGCGGTAAGATAAGTCTGCCTTTAGGCGCAGCCTTGTCTATCGGAACCACAAGTATTACAAGGTCGTTTGGCGCAATAAGATCACCGACAAGAACTTTGTCGTTTGATGATTCATTTAAAAGTTTGGCTATCGTTTCTTTTAACTCAAATATGCCATCGCCCGTAACTGCGCTTACGGAAAGAGATACCGAATTTGCGGTATCGGACGTAAGTGAACTGCCCACTTTTCTTGCTTTTGTTTCGGCAGACACTTCTTCTTTTGATATATCCGATTTATTGTACACCTTAATTACGGGGATTTTTCTTTCTTCGATAAGAGCCAGTATGCTTTCGTCCGCAGGCGCAAAGCCCTTCGCAGAATCCACGACTAGGATTGCAAGGTCTGTTTTTCTTAAAACGCCCTTGGCCTTCTCAATCCTGAGTTCACCAAGTTCTCCGACATCATCGAGACCCGGTGTGTCAATAACCACCACAGGTCCCGCAGGAAGCAGTTCCATCGACTTATATACAGGGTCCGTAGTTGTTCCCGGCACATTGGACACTATCGCAAACTTCTGCCCGGTTACCGCATTCAAAAGACTGCTCTTACCCGCATTCCTGCATCCAAAAAATGCTATATGTTTTCTCTCCGATCCCGGAGTATCATTTAATCCCATTGTTTTCTCCAATCTTATAGTATTACAGTAATTATATTTCAGGGGAGCCGCGGCAGTGTTTCGACAAAGCAACCTTTTGCCGTGAGTACTTAGTGAGCAAGATCACGAACAGACCGTTTCGAGGACTGTCTGAGCGAAGCGAGTTCCGCAGAAACGGTCGAGTTTGTGAGCGATAAAGCGAACTTAGTACTCAACGTGCCGTTGCTGTCGAAATGCTGCCGCGACTCCCCTCAAATCAAGTCCAGAAAGGCTTCTGGTCCTTGTGGGTATAGCCCTTGAGTTTGACGCGGTACGCTTCGAGTTTTTCGCCGTACTCGGCCTTGACTTTATCTTTCAGGACACCTTCTTCACACAGTTTTTTGAAGAGTTCTTCGAACTCACGGAAATTTTCCTGTGCGGCGTCTTTGTAGTTGTTGCTCATATTTACGTCGACATGCTTAAGGCAGTCGTCCATTGCTTTTTCGTATTTGCTTTTAAAAAGACCCATAATTCACCTACTCACTGAATCTGTATCTGTTCTTTCCGTGTTCCTTTGAATAATAAAGAGCCTTGTCGGTCTTTTCGTACATTTCATCGAAACTTGTAATCTGACCGTCGTTAACGGTTATTCCTATCGAAGAGCCGACTATGGGAGGCAGGCTTGAACGCGACATTTTATCGGAAAGACCGGAAATAATTTTGCCCGCGTATTCCGCCATGGTTACCCTGTCGGTATCGTTCTTTACATAAACCGTAAATTCATCACCGCCGAGGCGGCATACGATGGCATCCGTGTCTTTGAAGCAGTTTATAAGATGTTCTCCGTATGCAATTAAAACAGCATCGCCGGTTGAGTGTCCGTAGAGGTCGTTTACGCTCTTAAAATTATCAAGGTCGGTCATAAAGAGCGTTCCGATATTTCCTGCGGCGATTTCAGACGAGACTATCTTTTCAAGATATACTCTGTTGTAAAGTCCCGTCAGTCCGTCCGTTTCAGCCATATTCTTGATTTCGTTGAAAACTTCAACCTGATTGGTAATATCCGAAGCCCAAACCATATAGCCCTGAACCACGCCGTTTTCGTTCAGTGGCTCTTTTCTGAAGCCGTACACATGGTCGTCTTTTTCCATGGTGTTTCTTTTATCATCAAGGATATCCTTTAACACTCTGTATCTTTTAACATTTTTGCCGGTCTGAACGTACGGGAAAAGAGCCTTGCCGTTTTCGTTCATCATCAGGACCTCGCCCGTCATATCTATTACGACCACGCTCTCCGAAGTATGGTTTAACGCGCTTGCCGCGATGACCTTCGTGTTGTTGTTAAAGCCGTATTTTAAGGTGCCGTACGAGACTATTAAGATGGCGGCGATTACACCGAAAGCAATGAGGTCGTAGGGTGAAATTCCGACAACTTTAAGCGCAATGAAAAACCAGAGTGCAAAAACGGCGTAGTTGATAATCATTCTTCTCTGATGCTCGATATACGAGGTTTCACGGCTCGAAATATAATTGGCTATTAAGAATCCCGCGAACACAAGCACGATGCAGATATAAAAGAGAATATAAAGAATACCCGGCTCGATAATAGCCACGGGATAAGCCAAATCTCCGCCGACTTCAAAACTCTTGTAGAAAAGCGTATTACTGTCCATCGTGTACACGCCGAACACCGTCAACGCACTCACGCAGCCCTCTATGATGTAAATTGTAATGGGAACTTTCATTCTTAAGAAATCCGCCACAAACCATGTAAAGCAGATCAAAAATCCGCAGTCCGCAACATACTCGATTTTTACCACTTCTTTTATGGTCTCATACGTGGGATTTATAATCTCTCCGAAAAATCCGACCATAAAGAGAAGTCCGAAAATAAGCGTGGCGATAATTGATGCGTTGGAAGACCTTTTGCTCTGAACAGCCGCCATTGCAAGCAAAACCGCGATGAGTAACATAGAGGTTCCCTGAACTATGATGAAGATGCTTCTGATATCCGTCATGGTGGAAAATGCAATCGAGAGAACCAGAAGGTGTGAGGGATAGTAAACGTAAAAGAATGTGGATGAAAAGCGGTTTCCGCCCTTTTCTCCGTTATAAAAATATAAAAGAGGAAGCGGCAGAACAAATCCTAAAAGATACAGCTTGTCATACCATTTCCAGTCAAGATTAAGTAAATGCGCATTGCCGTTTATAACGGAAAACAGTGTGACGACAACGACCGTGACAACCGTCGCAATCGAGAAAAAGAGACATATTTTAGCAAAATTTTTTCTGAAGAAATAGAAAATCAGAACATAAATCATCGGTAAGATAGGCCATCCGCCGAGCGTCGCCGAAATGATTCCGAGGCATATGATTGCTATAATTTTAGCAGAAAGCGAATTGTTTTCGCTCGCCGCAATCATTATGGTTAAAAGCGCTATTAAAAGGTCTATGATGATGTTCTGTCTGTAGCCGTACATAGACCCGAAAAACATGTAAAAAGGAGTCGCGGAGATAATTCCGAAGATAAGAAGTCTTAAGGCATATTTGACGACGTTGCCCGTGTGAATATAACCCTCCACGATCGCAAAACACATAATCGGAATCGTAAATCTTCCGACAATATGCATTATCTGACCGAGCACGGAATCAAAGGGAATGCAGGCCCACGCGACATGATCTATGGTCATTGCAAATATCGCTATGAACTTTAAAGTAAACAGGTTTAAACCCTTAAAATTCTTGGTGTTTGACATCTTTTTATGCCTCTTTTACGTATAAAATTATTATATCTGAGGCAACCCTTAAAATCAACAAAGTTAGATGTGTGATAAACATTAGGTAACAAACTAAAATCCGGAAACTGTTTTGATGGAAAAATAACAGATTTTACTGTAAAATAGATGTATGAACTTCAGATTAAAGACATCGAGGGTCATCGGCATAATCACCGTTTTATTATTTCTTGTTTTTGTTTTATCCGTTTCTCTGCTTCCGGGGATAAATAACAGAAAAAAGAAAATCGAATGGGTTGATGTAGCCACATTGGAAGTTGAGCCCGAAGTGCCTGAGATAATTGAAGAAGAGGAAGAGGTCAATACGTCTTACCAGGGTGAGACCGTTATTTTGACGCGCTCATCCAACATTAAAAACGAGACTGTCGAAATCGAGATTTCTACTTCCGAAATTCCCGAAGGAATGGTGGTAATTACAATCGACGGACAGGATATTTTAATTCCCGAAGAAGAAACGTATTCATCCGAAGACGATATTTTAACCACCTCTGCCGACGACCTTGTAAAATGGGCTTTCAGAGCATATTACGAGGACTGGGAATATGTTTACGGAGGCTGTGAGGAAGGTCGTGTAGACTGTTCGGGACTTATAAAATCCAAAGTTGAGGTATGTGCGAGGGGCACCGAAGAACTGCTGGCGGAATCGCCGCTTTCGGGACCTATAGAAACAATCCCCGACATACCGGGCCTTGGTGTGTACACCTTCGGCCACGTGGGTATATATGTCGGGGACGGAATGGTTATAGATGCAAGAACCGAAAACTCCGGAATCGGATATGATTCCGTCGAATACGAAACCTGGACTAACTGGTTTGAAATAAAAGGAGTGGATTATTCACGCTATGTTAACAGCGGCAGCGAATAATATTAAAAGTCCTCGTCTATTTCAAAATCCATCTGTTTGTAAGTCCAGACGCATCGTCCGATATTGTGTTTATCCATTACTGCATGGAAGTCGTGAAACCATTTTGCGGCTTCTTTTTTGTTGGCTCTGTCTATTACTCCGTATTCGCCGCAGTATAAAGCCACGTTTCTTTCCTTTGCCACTTCGATGGCTTCGCTTAAAAGATACTCAAAATATCTTTCGTCCGGACACTCATCAGGGTCAAAAGGAGGGAAGGCCCTGTAAGCACCGGCTACCTGAATCTTGCTGTATTCATCGTATTTTTTGTAAGGCATTTTATAATCACATCTGAAATAAACATCCATTGTGGGTATCCAGTGTGCACCCTGATGTGTGAAAATAAGGGGTTCGTAGCAGTGGAAAGTATATACTACGTTGTCATCGTAAGGCATAGCCAGATCTTTTACGGCTTCAAGGCTGTTGTTGTAATAGCCGCCCACGATGATTTTTATATCCTTAGCCGTTTCACGAATCATTTTTATACAGTTAACCGATATTTCGTTCCATTTGTCCGAGAACGCTTTGTCGGTAACTTCGTTTAATAGTTCGAAGGTCAGAATGTCTTTCTCCCCGCCGTATCTTTTTGCAAATTCACGCCAGATCGAATAAAAGACATTCTGGTAATCTTCGCTATCAAAAAATCCCATTTCACCGTGCGCGGGATCGAATGAATATCCGGGTGTACGATGAAGATCGAGTATCATATGAAGGCCGTACCTGCGACACATTTTTATCGCAAAATCTATATATGAAAATCCCTCTTCATAAAAAGAATAGTCGTCCTTTAATATGAGCTCGTAATCAACGGGAATTCTGACATGATCGAATTTTTTTGAAACTTTTTCAAAATCGGCTTCTGTGATAAAAGTATCGTATCTTTCTTTGGTATGGTCGCACTGAGAGAGCCATCCGCCGAAATTTACGCCTTTTTCGTATCCTTCAAATTTTTTCATAATTACTCCTCCACGGGTGTGAGTTCCTCGATTTCCTCTACGCGCACATTTTTAATATAAATGGTTGCGTCCGAACCCTTATTACCCATATTGAATTCAAGACGGCCGTTATTGTCGTTCTTTTCAGTCATTGTGAATTCGTATACAAAGGTCTGAGGCTCGGTGGTTACATCGAAAAGCGTATCCGGGAAATATCTGATCCAGCCTGCGTTGGGAGCCGAGATACATACAATGAGGTTTCTGTCTTCCTCTGCCCAGCAGTCAAACGTGATGCGGTAGTTCTTTCCTTTTATCATCGGAAGATCGGGCTGTACAAGCTGAACCGAATAGTCAACCGTACCCATTGCATCAGTATATATAATCATTGTATTGTCTTTGATTTCCGCACTTCCTTCACCGCCTTCGAAAAGAAGGAATTTCCAGTCTTCGTCATCGTCGAGATTTTCAGCTACGGAGAAATCACAGTTTCTGATGAAGTTGCCTGTTTCGTCAGCTTCCAGGAATACCTTTTCGGGTTTCTTTACATTTGTATCATACTCGTCTTTCTGATAAACACGTACGTAGTCAATCAAAAACTCGGCATTGTCAAAATCTGTGGTTTCATCGGGATTTCCGGGCCATGTTCCGCCGACCGCAAGGTTTAACTGAACATAAAACGTCTGATCGAAAGGTGCGGGATAAGGCTTTTCGTCAGCTCCGACTTCACCGGTAAACCAGTCATTTACGGTAAGATACAGATTGTCGTCGATGTACCATCTCATCTCGCCGGGTTCCCATTCAACGCTATACTCGTGGAAAGAGTCCGCAAAAGAGCCCGAATCAAGCGTTACTACGCCCTGCTGCTCTGCGTGAGGCTCGCCGTAATGAACGGTTCCGTATGCCGTGGTTACATCGCTTCCAAGTACTTCCATTATATCAATTTCGCCGCATTTGGGCCACTGGCCGTACTTCATTTCCTCGGTGGGCATCATCCAGATTGCAGGCCAGAGTCCCTGTCCTTCGGGAACCTTTGCACGTGCAACAACTTTGCCGTATAAAAAGTCCTCTTTATCCTTGGTTTTAACCTTGCCCGAAGTATAGTAATTTCTTCCGTCGATGGTCTTTTTTATAGCCTTTAAGACAAGGTTTCCGTCTTTTACGAACACATTGTCCGTGGACTGTGTATATTCCTGAAGTTCGTTGTTGGTCCAGCCGGGAGCATGGGGATCATAGCTCCATGTATTAAAATCAAGTTCGTTTCCGTCAAATTCGTCGTGCCAGAGAATGTTGTAGCCCTCAAGTTCCGGTGCGGGTGTGGCTTCGACAATTTCCACATCGGGATTAGGCACAAGATCGATTTCAGGCTGATAAGCACCGTTGTTGCATCCGGCAAAGGTCACCAGTGATGTCAAAAGTGTCATTACCGAAACAACCGAAATAACTCTTTTAAAATTCTTCATAATCCTCACTCCTAAAAAATACAAAGTTTTCTGCTACATTAATTAAACAATAAAACAATTCTTTTATGATTTATATTAATTATCTGATTTTTTTAGCAAAATAATGATATAATAACAATGAATTCATTAAAAATCTTAAGCATGGCAAAATTATTTGCAAAGGCTTATAAAAAGGAGCTTTTTATGGATATTATTTCCCGGGAATTAGGCTATAAAGAATATGTCATGCGTGAGGATTATTCCTTTCACGCTCCATACAATCCGGAAGTTGAATTTTATGAGGCCGTAAGGGACGGAAACAGGGAAACCGTCGATAAGGCTTTGGCTGTGGATTTCTGTGATAAAAAAGGCCTCGGCGAGCTTTCTTTAAACTCTCTTCAGAGCTTTAAATACCATTTTGTAATCACAGCGGCCATGCTTTCAAGATACTGCATCGACGGCGGAATGGAGCACGAACAGGCCTATCATTTAAGCGATTTGTACATTAACAAGGCCGATATCTGCACATCAAAAAAAGAGCTCTCGGCTCTTCATAAAAAAATGGTAAAAGACTATATGAAACGTATGATAAATCTTAAAACCGACAAGGTTTATTCGAAACATATCGTTTTGTGCATCAACTACATTTATGATCATCTGCATGAAAAAATAACGATTGGCGATGCCGCGGCCGAAACCGGAGTGAGCGAGGGACATCTGTCGAGACTGTTTAAAAAAGAAACCGGAATGACCTTCAGCGAATACGTAATGCGCAAAAAAACCGAAACAGCCCGTAACATGATAGACTATTCCGGTTATTCTTTATCGCAGATAGCAAATATACTGGCTTTCGGCAGCCAGAGCTATTTTGTAAAAGTTTTCAAAAAATACGAAGGCATTACTCCGGGCAAATACTATTCAACCCATTTGCCGTCGGCAACCATCTGATCGATCCAGAGTTTGAGGGACTCGATTGAAACGGTCATTTTGTCGAGTTCGGATTTTATAAGCAGGAAATCCTTCATTTCATCCTTTGTAATCTTTCCGTCAACGGTGATTTCAACAAGACGGTCTTTCTGCTTGGATAAAATATTGATGGTTGAAAGCATCTCGAGTGTAATCTGAGCGAGATCTTTTTCTTTTAATTCCGGTACACTTACCTTTCCGATGGGACACTCGTTCGAGCAGTAGAAATTACATAAAAACGGCTTTTTGTAAGCCTTGGCCATTGCTAATATTTCATCGGGATGAGGTTCGCACTTTTCGCTCTCGATTTTTTCGATTCTCGAATCGCTCATGAAAACAAGAGCTTCGCTCGCCTGAGAACGTGTTAAACCTGCTTCTTCTCTGGAAACCTGGTAAATATTTTTGTTTTCTTTAATAGATTTTTTGCCCATTTTTAACCCCTTTTATTGGTACTACATTAACGCACATATTGATTATATGATAATTGCAGGGATTTGTGAAGTATCTGTCCTACATCTATTGAATATATGTTTGTTTTGAGATATTATATTCTCTAATTTCACTTAAAAAAGACATAAACGAAGGAGGTGCGCATGAAAAGTAAAAACGAAATGGATATGTGTTCGGGATCCATATTCGGCAAAATGCTTTTATTTACCATACCGCTGATGCTCTCAAGCATGCTTCAGCTTCTTTTTAATGCGGCCGATATCGTTGTAGTCGGAAACTTCGCCGGAGACAATTCACTCGGTGCTGTCGGAAGTACGGGTTCGCTTATCAATCTTTTAACCAATCTTTTTATAGGACTTTCCGTCGGCGTTAATGTTCTTGTTGCCAGATATTACGGTTCAAATCAGAAAGAAAACCTGCACAATACCGTTCAGACCGCCGTTGCTTTGAGCACTCTGTTAGGTTTTGTCATTGCTGTATTCGGATTTATCTTCACGCCTGTTTTCTTAAGATGGATGAAACTCGAAGGTGAGATACTCGAACTTGCATCCATATATTTGCGGATTTATTTTCTCGGAATGCCTGCAGTTATGATTTATAACTTCGGAAGTGCCGTACTTCGTGCAGTCGGAGATACAAGAAGGCCTCTTTTGTTCATGATTATTTCAGGTATTGTGAATGTGGGATTAAACCTTCTTTTTGTAATAGTCTTTCATTTAAATGTTGCCGGCGTTGCAATTGCTACGGTTATTTCACAGACAATATCCGCCATACTGGTTATCCTCTGCCTGATGCTCGACAAGGGAACCATACATTTCGATATTCATAAAATATACATCAACAAAGACATTCTCCTTAAAATCCTTCAGATCGGACTTCCCGCGGGATTGCAGGGTACGCTCTTCTCTCTTTCGAATGTTTTTATACAGTCGAGCGTTAACTCGTTCGGAGACACCGTAATCACCGGCAATTCATCGGCCATTAATATCGAAGGTTTCGTATATGTCGCAATGAACGCTTTCCATCAGGCTACAATATCGTTTGTAAGCCAGAATATCGGCGCAGGAAAGAAATCCAGGATTAACAAAATTACAGTTATCGGACTTCTTTTAGTAAGTGCCACCGGCCTTTTCTTAGGCTCTCTCGCAACTTACTTCGGCCGTGAACTTCTTTCAATTTACACACGAAATCCCGCCATTATCGAAGCAGGTTACATTCGTATAAGCATTATCTGTTCCATTTATTTTCTCTGCGGTATCATGGACGTAATCGTAGGCTCTCTAAGGGGCCTTGGTTATTCGACAATGCCTGCCATAGTATCTTTGATGGGTGCATGCGTATTCAGGCTAATATGGCTTGCTACGGTATTCCAGATTGATAAATGGCACAACATTCAGACGATTTATTATTCATACCCCATTTCATGGCTTTTAACTTTCTCCGTTCATGTGGTATGTTATATCATAGTTAAGAGGAAATACGATAGGGAACACTAAGTGACACCACGGTGCGTGGCTTGCGTGTGACACATGGGGACGGGGGTGTTGTGTCATTTTGGGCAGCCCAGAAATGACACAACACCCCCGTCCCCATGTGTCACCCAGTGGCAGAAAATGGCAGGCAAAGGCAACAACATAACATCAAAAAAATACCACATACGAAAGTATGTGGTATTTTTTGTATGATTAATAGTTTTATTAACCTTTTACTGAACCGAGAGCAACACCTGCTACGATGTACTTTGATAAGAAGATATATACCAAAATCAAAGGTAAAATCGTAAGTGTAAGACCTGCGTAGATTGAGCCGTACTCTGTTTTGTAGATATCAGCTCTAAGCAAACTTACCATCATGGGCATTGTGTACTTCTTTGTACTGTTGATAAGTACCATAGGAGTGAAGAGGTTGTTCCAGCTACCTACGAAGGAGAAAATAGCCTGTGTAGCAATAGCCGGTTTCATGATGGGAAGAACGATCTTGTTAAAGATGTAAAACTCTCTTGCACCGTCGATACGTGCCGAATGAACAATTTCAATCGGAAGTGCCGGATGCAGGTACTGCTTCATGAAGAATACCATTGAAGGTGCTGCGATAGCCGGGATAACGAGCATTAAGAGGTTGTCGGTAAGATGAAGCTTGTAGCACATCTGAAGGAAACCGATTAATGTAAGCTGACCGGGCAGCATCATGATCGCCATAATGAATGAGAAGAATGCATTTCTCAATTTCCACTCATATACAACCTGTGCATATGCTGTTAATGACGAGAAGTATACAGCAAGAACAGTTGAACCGCCTGCACAAATGAAGGAGTTCATGAAACCTACCAAAGGTTTGAACATGTTCTTGGATGTAAGAATTTTGATATTGTCAAACAAATGAGTCGAAGGAAGGAACGAAATCGCTGTCGACTGAATCTGAGGAGTTGATCTTGTTGCGTTAACAAACATCAACCAGAAAGGGAGAACACTTAAAATCGAAAGTAAAATACTTACGATGTAGATGATGACTTTCTGTACTACGCCACCTTTGCCTTTTTCTCTTCCTTCTACAGTTAATTGTAAATTAGAATTATTAGACATGTTTTTCTCCTCCTTTCCTACATTTTACTCATTTTCAATTTACGTTTATATTCTTTTTCCTGCTGTCTTACGAGTTTTCTTAACTCAACCTCATCCTTATCTCTTAAGAGATAGAATACAATACAGGACAGGAATACGATAATCGTAAACATTATCATAGAGGCTGCGGATGCTTCACCATAGAGATAACCACCCTGGAAAGCCTTGTTATAAATATATAATGAAGTGGTAAGTGTTGCGTTGTTGGGTCCACCGTTTAAGAACAGCTTAGGAATATCGAACATATTCAAACCACCGATAAGTGATGTAACCAATGTGAACAACAACATTGTCTTGATACTGGGAATTGTAACTCTGAAGAATGTCTGCCACTGGTTTGCACCGTCAACTTCGGCAGCTTCAAACAATTCAGGTGAAATACCAAGGACACCGGATATAAGAACGATAGCTGTATATCCATACCACATCCATGTCTGAATAAAGATAACGAATCCTTTCGCGACATTCGCAATACGTTGCATATCAACAGGACCTTTGAATATCTTTAATGCGATAAGTAAATCGTTAAGAACTCCCTTGGGATACAGTGTCAACTGGAAGAACAACATAGCTATAGTTGCCTGTGTAATAATGTTAGGGAGATAGAATAATACTTTGAAAATACCCTGAGCCTTGATGGTGGATCTTCTGTTTGTAAACCAAGCAGCGATTAACAATGCAAGGAGAATCTGAGGAACGAAGTTAAGACCCCAGATAACTACGGTATTTCCTAATGCAATTTTGAATGATTTGTTTTTAAGAACAGTGATAAAGTTCTTAAAAGGTTCGCTCCACAAGATATGGAAATCTGTGTTGCCGGCACCTTTAAGGTCAGTAAAACCTAAAAGGAGCGTATAGAAAATAGGATATAATTGGAAAATTAACCAGGCAAGAACAAAGGGAATGCTGAATATGTAGCCAAATCTTGCATAATCATAAGCTCTCTTCTTTTTCATACGCCCAACCTCCTCGAAATAATATAAATGTGCTACACACCCGTAATATACCTCGTAATGCCGAATCTAATCAAGTGTGGTAAAATAAAAATCTTGAAAAGAGCAGGTCGGACGAAAGTCCGCCCTGCTCTTATTTCAATTTAACTTAACTACGATAGTAGAATCGTGATTAGTCGATAGCAATACCTAACTGCTCGTTAACGTCAGTCTTGAATGCATCGATAGCTTCTTCCTTAGAAAGGTTGCCAGCTGTGTATTCACGAACCTTATCACGGAAGATGTTGTTGATCTTCTCATCGTACTGAGTGAGGTTCTTACCGTTTGCAAAAGCGTTAGCGGGAACGAATACATCAAACATGTTCTGACCTGCTAAGAAATCAGGAGTACATTTTGACTTAGCCATAACTGTACCGGAAGCAACGCAGTCACCAGCGGAGCCTAAACCTTCAGGCTTATTACCACAGTTATCAAGCATTGTGTAGTTGATTAACCAAGCGGGACCGAAGAAACCAAGAACCTGCTTCTCGCCCTGACCCTTCATATCTGCGAACCAAGCATCGCCCCAGTCCTGAGTATCGTTATGATATCCGTTGTCTTTGAGCTTCTTGGAGATATCGAAGAATGCTTCTCTCTTAGGATCGATGTAAAGCTTGTCATCTACGATCCAACCCTTGTCAGAGCTGTTCTCGATAGCGTGCCACATATCACCATCACCTGAGCAGATGCCGTAGCCGTGCTGCTTAAGTTCTTCAGCTGCAGCCCAGTATGTATCCCATGAACCTGTGCCACCACCGATTTTCTCTTTAACTACTGCGGGATCATCTGAACCCCAAACGTCCTTAGCGATTGAACGTCTGTAAATAAATACACCACCTGTAGCCTGATAGCCTAAACCAACTAACTTGCCATCAGAAGGTCTTGTTCCGATATCAATTGTGTAACCAGCGATGTCAGCTGCCTTTGTAGCTGCTGCAGCGTCGATTCCAAGTGCTTCGTAAGGAGCTGCGAACTTAGCCATGTCGCCCTGTGTATACTTAAGAACGAAAGCTGATTCACAACCATAAACGTCAACCTGACCATTCATAAGAGCCTGGTCAAGAGCATCCTGGTATCCATCACCTGTACCCTTGATTGTAACATGTACGTTATAACCAAAGTCAGGATGATCCTGTACGTACTGATATACCATCTTAGGAATTTCGTTTGTGAAGTTCCAAAGTTCGATTGTTCCCTTGTCACCACCGTTAGCGGGTTTGATGTTCTCAAGGTCAACATCGTCAGATACGTTGAATGTACCGTTAGCCCAAGCGTACTGAAGGCCTGATTCGGAATCATCAAGTGTGATGTATTCCATGATAGCCTTAACGCCTTCAGCCTTACCAGCGTCAACTGCTGCCTGGCTGGAAACTACCCATGTACCACCCCAGAAGAAACCGATAGGAGACTCTGTGATAGCCCAGTCACCGTATGTACCATCTGTAGGTGCAGGGATAGGCTCAAAAGTCTGAGCGGGTTCTGTTGTTGAAGTTGCGGGTGTTGTTGTGCCGGGATCAGTTGTTGTAGTTGTGGTAGTTGTAGTTGAACCAGTTTCACAAGCAACTAAAGTAGCAGCAACCATGCATGTACTTAATGCACAAGCCATAAATTTTTTCATTACTTTTTCCTCCTTAAATAGGTTTTAGACATCTCATTGTTCTCTTTGTTCAATTTGTATGTAAAATGTACAATTCGAACAATAAAAATGTCGACTTTTGTAATAACAACCCAATTATAATCGTTATGAATGCTTATTACTTTACAAATCTTGCTTCGTTTTTTACAAATATTGCTTTATGCATTTCATTTTGCATATTTTTTGCACTAAATAAGATAAAATTCGCACAAAAGCATGTTTTGTCCTTTATTTTATGATATACTCGTACGTAATTTGAATCGCAAATCCAAGTTTTCTACTATATAAATAAGTACATTTTATTCAGGAGCATATTTTTATGAGAAATATATTTTCACCGGACAGTTTTTTGATTAAGACACTCACTCTTTTATTCGATCTTATGTATTTAAACGCCATGTTTCTCATCTGCTGTCTTCCTATATTTACAATAGGCGCCGCCGCCACAGCTTTGTATGCCGTGCTTTTTAAGAGGCTTCGTGGCAAAGACATTAAAATAGGTAAAACCTACTTTGCGGAATTCAAAGCCAACTTTAAACAATCCACGCTTTTCTGGATTCCCTATTTTCTGATAGTGGCATTCCTCGCTGCGGATATTTACATTTCCCATAATATTCTGCCGGAGAACTTCAGATTTTTACAGTATCCGGTTTCCATCGCGCTTTTCATTCTTTTATGGGCAACGGTACTTGTATTTCCCCAGATGGCTCTTTTTAAATCGCCTACCCGCCAGATCATAAAAAATTCCGCAATTTTGGGACTCGTCAACTTTCCCGTAATCGGAATGGTGTTTATCATACACATCTTCATATTCTTAATAGCCGACTTGTCCGCCAAGGCTGAAGTTATTGTTTTTTCTTTGTTTCTCTTCATCGGCTTTGCCGCACTGGCGTGGTTTTTCTGCATCTTTTACAGAAATATATTCACCAAGATTCTTGAAAAGAATGCGCCCGAAGAAAAAGAATCCGCCGAAACAGAAGGACTGCTCGACGGAGAAACGGATCCGGATGACGATCTTCCCATTATATAATATAAAAGAAACGATTAATCACTTTCATCAAGAAGCCACCGCATAAAGCGGGCGGCTTCTTCTTTATGTTCGGAAGTGTCAAACGAAACCACAAGAGGCTTTGCGTCATCGGGATATGCATCTTTTACAACCTTTGCATCGATATAAAAGGCCACGGGTATCTTCTCTCCCGATGAATCCCTTGCGTAATAAACCCTGTCTTCATGGTCTTTTAAGAAATCCTCATCGAATAATTCCCTCAAATCCAGTGTGGCATCCGTTACGGAATAATCATTTACAACCCAGAACTCCGTAAGGGCTGCATCTACTCTGCCGGTGACGACGGATGCGTTGAATTTCTGCATCGAGACGTTTTCCGCCTGCGTAAAAGATTCCTGTCCTGTCGAAGTATCCGGATATTGAAGATCGTATACTATTCTTATATCGTTTCCGGTGATGTTTTCGCCGGTATAGTCGATGAAATCATGTTCGACGGCGTACATTAAATCCGGAATTTCGTATTTTGCGTTTACAATACTTAATTCGAGCGCTCTTTCCCTGCTCTCGCTTATATAAGAGGTAATCATCACTATCGCGATTACGATAATGATGGCGGGAATGATTACAAACCATTTGTAGTAATCCACAAAGAAGCCTATCTTCTTTTTAAAATTGCCCCAGGCGGAATCATCCTCTTCTTCCTCGACTTCTTCTTCATCTTCATGATCGAGGAATCTCTCTTCTTTGGCCAAAAGAAGTTTTTCGGCATCGGTCAGGCCTTCGAATTCGTCGGTCTTTTCATCATTTGCCGCGGGTTCTTTGATTTGAGTCTCCTCTTTTACGGCAGACTCATCTGTTTTTGCCTGTTCCCCTGCTTCCGCAATTGCCTTTTCTTCGATATTGGGTTTGTTTTCGCTGCTTTTCTTTTTAGCCATTGTTTTGAACATTCAGCAGATGCCGTAAGTTAATACGGCATCCGTCACTTTCCTTTATTTCTTTTTATATTTTATAACTTTAATGCTGCAACTTTGCTGCCCGTGAGCGCTTCGCTTCTTTTATCCGGACCGTTAAATCCGACATAAATGTCCGCGCCGTTGCCGGTAACGCTTCGTATTCCTTCATCGTCAACGGTTGTAAATGCATATGCGGGAACTGTGATTTCAAATACCTTTTCCGAATTGGCGGGAAGTTTAACCCTCATAAAAGATGCAAGCTTGGTATTTAACACTTCGTCCTTCGTTCCATTTACATGTACATAAACCTGAAGCACTTCTTCGGTATCGATTGCGCTTGCATTTTCAGCCTTTACGCAGATCGTAATGCCTTCTTTTGATGCTGTATCAAAGTTCTTTTCATTCTTAAAAGATACTTCCTCAATCTTGACATCGGCATATGTGAGTCCGTATCCGAAAGGATAAAGCGGCTCTTTTTCTATATATCTGTAGGTTCTGCCCTTCATCGAATAGTCTTCGAAATCAGGCATGCATTTTAAATCTTCGTCTCTGTAGAAGGTTAACGGAAGTTTGCCCGAAGGTGAATATTCACCGAAGAGAAGCTCTGCCACTTCCTTACCTCCTCTGGCACCGGGATACCACGCCTGGATAATTGCATTGGCATTTGCATCGGCAAGTGATAAATCCATTGCGCTTCCGGCCATCGAAACCACGATGAGCGGAACCTTGGTCTCAATCAGTGTTTCGAGCAGTTTAATCTGTGAAGGCGGGAACTTTAAGTCTTTTTTATCTCCCGAGCTGTAAGCATTACCCGTATCTCCCTCTTCTCCTTCGAGAGTTTCGTCAAGGCCTAAGCAAAGCACTACAACATCGGAATTTGCCGCAACCGCCTTGGCTTCGGAAAGTCTGTCATAATCCAGAGCGAGGAACTCAGTCTTTGGCAGGAAGAGATGACATCCTTCGGAGAAGAATACTCTCGCATCGTCGCCCACATAATCCTGAATACCCTCAAGAACTGTAATATATCTTGAAGATGTGCCATGGTAGTTGCCGATAAGGGCCGCGCGACTGTTTGCATTGGGACCGATAACGCCGATTTTTTTGATTTTGTTTTTATCAAGCGGAAGTATTCCGTCGTTTTTAAGAAGAACGAGGCTTTCCCTGGCCGCACGGGATGAAACAGCAAGATGTTCCTTGCATTCGATAACATCAAACGGAATCGAATCAAACTCCGTTTTGTCAAACATTCCGAGTAAAAATCTCGTGGTGAAAAGACGAACGGCTGCTCTCTTTAAAAGAGCATCGTTTATAAGTCCTTCATCATACGCATCCATTATCTTCTGGTATGTGCATCCGCAGTTTACGTCGCAGCCTTTTTCCAGGGCAAGTTTTACGCTCTCTTCGGGACTTGATGTAACTTTGTGATTTTCGTGGAAATCCCTTACCGCCCAGCAGTCCGATACGAAGTGGCCTTCAAAGCCCCATTTTCCGCGAAGTACTTCATCCATAAGATACGAATGTGCGCAGCAAGGCTCTCCGTTGGTTCTGTTGTATGCACCCATAACGGATTCAACTTTTGCCTCTTTTACACATGCTTCAAACTGGGGAAGATACGATTCCCACATATCCTTCATGTCGGCGATGGCATCAAAATGATGTCTTAAGGCTTCCGGTCCGGAATGTACCGCAAAATGTTTTGCGCAGGCTGCGGTCTTTAAATATTCGCCGTCGCCCTGTAATCCTTCTATGAAATTAACGCCGAGACGGCTTATTAAATAAGGATCTTCTCCGTAGGTCTCATGTCCTCTGCCCCATCTCGGATCTCTGAAAAGATTCACGTTGGGGGACCATAATGTGATTCCCTTGTAAATATCCCTGTCTCCGTCCTCGGACTGGAAATTGTATTTTGCTCTGGCTTCCGTCGAAATAACGTCGCCGACTTCTTTTAAAAGTTCCTCGTCAAATGTCGCGCCGAGTCCTATTGCCTGCGGAAACATGGTTGCCACGCCCGCTCTCGCAACGCCGTGAAGACCCTCGTTCCACCAGTTGTACGCCGGAATGCCGAGTCTGTCGATGGCAGGTGCATCAAATCTTAACTGTGAAGCAATTTCCTCCACGGTCATTTTCTCAACGAGCTCCGTGGCTCTTTTTTTAGCTTCTTCCCTGTTCATTAATCCCTCTCCTTTTGATACTTTTCGGTATCTTATCTTTTATGATTTCTTCCATACCTCATAAAAAATCGCACTTTATATTTTACTATGTTTTTATGATTATCACAATCAAAACACATATTTTTCACGTTGATTTACGAGTATACAAATATTGCTTTTTTGACAGATATTGCTACAAAGCAGTCATCTGTTATATAATTAAAATGAACGTGAACTCATAAAAGAAACCGGAGGAAAAAATGCCCTCACCCAAAAATAATCAGGCTGATTTTTCGCAGCCTTTCGGTAAATTTGTATCCAGAAAAATCGAACATGACGAAGAGACGATAGATTACCTTCCGGGGTACCGCTACCGTATCTGGCACAACGACCAGCCGGCTAACTACGGAGACCACAAGCACAAAGCACTGGAAATCATTCTCTGTACGCAGAACACCTACTCCGTCACGGTCGAAGGCGAAGTTTACAAGCTCCACGAAGGAGATATTCTTTTCATTCCGCCCATGTCGGTTCATTCCATCACGGCTCCGGAAACCGGAGAGCGTTTTATCATGCTCTTTGACTCGAAATTTTTTGATTATTTTAAATCCAAAAAAGAAATACTGAATTTCTATTCAACGACAAGAGTCATCGGCATAAACGGCACTACACATATTTATCCTTTGGTTTATTCGTCCTTAAACAGAATCATCCAGCTTTACTTTGCTTTCAATGAATTAAACGAAGTGGAAATATATTCGGAGCTTTTGAAGATTATCAGTCTGATGACGCATTCGACGGAAACATCGGATGAAGAAGACGAGAAAATAATAACTCATTCCGAAATATACAATAAATTCGTCAGAGTATTGTCATATATCGAAACGAACTATTCGGAAGATCTGGATTTGGAGAGTGTCGCAAAGACCGCGGGCTTTTCCAAATATCATTTTTCGAGACTGTTTAAACAGTACACGGACGCGACATTTTACGATTATCTTTGCAGCAAGCGCATCCTCGAGGCCAAAAAGCTTCTTTTAACCAATACTCCCGTAACGGATATTGCGTTCCAGGTCGGCTTTAACAACTTAACCACTTTCTGCCGCTGCTTTAAAAAATACTCGGGCTGCTCGCCGACGCAGTATAAAAACATGATTTCCAAAGAAGAAGGCATTGTTCTTGACAGCATCGGAGACATCTACCACTTAAAGCCCGAAGAAAACAACTAAAAAAAGAACCATTCGGGGACGGTTCCGTTTTGGCTTTTTTGGCCATTTTAGAACCGTCCCCTTTTGGCTCTTTTGAGTCTTTTTAGTCTTCGTAAGGCTTCATTGTAATGATCTTGCCGTTCTCATCATACTTGAGTTCTCTGAATTTAACGCATCTTCTGTGGTTAACTCCGCCCGAAAGTGAAGAATCATGATAGAAGAGATACCACTTGCCTTCATATTCAACTATTGAATGATGAGTGGTCCAGCCGATAACGGGCTCAAGGATTCTGCCTGCGTATGTAAAAGGTCCTTTGGGTGAATCACCGATTGCATAAACAAGGTAATGTGTGGTACCTGTCGAATAGGAAAGATAATATTTTCCGTTGTATTTATGCATCCAGGGGCCTTCGAAATATCTTCTGTCCTCGTCGCCTGCTTTTAAGGGCTCGCCGTTTTCATCAAGAATTGTGATTTCTTGGGGAGCTTCGGCAAACTGAAGCATATCGTCGGTAAGCTTTGCAACCTGAGGTCCGAGTGCCTTTGCATCTGCGGGAATTTCTGCGGGATTTTCAACGAATTCGCCGGTCTGCCATTTTTCATAATCGGGTTCGGGCTTGAAAGGTCCAACAGGGCTGTCAGATACAGCTACACCGATATGGAATCTTAAATCCTTGTCACGTGCAGGGAAATAGAGATAGTATTTTCCGTTCTTTTCAGCACAGTCGGGTGCCCACATCTGCTTGCTTACCCAGGGAACGTCTCTCATGTTTAAAGCTTCGCCGTTATCTATACAGGGAGCATCCACATTGTCCATTGAAAGGATGTGGTAGTCCTCCATCTGATATTCATCGCCTTCGTCGTTATCCTCACCGTCATGTTCAAGGTCGTGTGAAGGATAAACATATATTTTTCCGTTAAAAACGTGAGCGGAAGGATCCGCCGTATAAATATGTGTTACCAAAGGTTCTTTTTGTTTTGCCATTTTTCAGTATCTCCTTTCAGGTACTCTTTTAGTATTATATTTCAATCCCCGCCTAGTTTTCAATCAGATTGTAATTCTCTGCAAGGTAATTGTTTACGACATTAATCATGGCCTGTTCGTAAAGATAGGGTTCACCGAATCTTTCAACAGCCTGATCGTATTCATCTTCGTTGAATCCGAAAGATGAAGTAACTTCTTTTATATCCTCATCGGTCACGGAAAGATCGAACTTTTCGAAAAGAGCCTGCATGATAAGGTTCTCATCCGCCTGCTCTTTGGCAGATTTTAAAACTTCCTGTCTGTATTCCTTTTTATCCATCTTTCTCATATCAAGGACATCTTTATATGCGTCCTTTCCGTAAAGATTCTGATATGTGGAATTGGTGGTTTCCATCTGCTTGTAATCTTTCGCTTTTATGAACTTTTTCATTTTCGAAAGATAACCTGCGGGATAGGTTTTAACCTTGGATTCGCTTACAGCATAATCCTTGACATATTCGTCAAATTTATCCTGCGCTGCGTTCATTCTGTATTTGTTTAAGAAATCTTCAGCATTCTCAACACTGTTTCCGAAATTCTTTTTGACAAATTCGTCGTTAAATTCGGCCGTCTCGTATATACCGTTTAATGTAATCGTATAAACAACCGTCTTGCCTGCGAGTTCTTCGTTGGAGAAATCTTCGGCAAAAGGCACGGATACGTCAAATGTCTCGCCTGTCTTATGTCCGATGATTCCGTTTTCAAACTCCTCAGGATAGGTAAGCGTGCCGAGAGTTACTCTCACACCCATTCCGTTTGTGCTTCCGCCCTCGTATTCCTTGCCGTCTATTCTGCCGACATAATCAACACTGACGGTGTCTTTTTCTTTTACGGTCACGTTCTTTTTATCCGATAAATCGGGATAGGACTCCACGATAGCGTCAATATACGTCTGTTCTTCTTCAGCTGTGGGATAATAGTCGGTCTTGTTCATGTTAAGCGCGTTAAAATCCGCGAGCTCGACAAACTGTTCCGCCTTGACGCCCTTTATCTTGCCGGTCGCGTCCAGTCCGATCGAGTAATTAAGTTCTTTTTCGGACTTTTTGGCCGCATCAAATATAAGCGCTCCGGCTATAATCGCTACGACAAGTACCAGAATAAGCACTCCGATTACTCTGCCTATAGCCTGATTTCGCTCAGCTTTTTTTAATGCTTCTTCTCTTCTTTTTCTCTCAAGCATTCTTTTTTTCTGGCTCATAACATCCTCCGGTTATGCCTGATTTTCGTCCGGCACGCAGACTTGTGAGATTACCCTTTCGTAATCGTAGCCGGTATCAGGTGTTCTCTTTATTTTCTTAAGCTCAAAATATCTTACTTCGTTTGGATTAAGATTAAAAGAAAGATTCAACTTTCCGTCTTTGGCAAATCTGTCGGACGAACATATTCCGGGCTCTGCAGCCTGGCGCAAAAGAGCCTTCTCTTCATTGTCAAGTGATGCGGGCTCGCCCATCTCGTGCCATACCTTTAACGGATTGGCATGATTTTCATCGACATATTTTTCAATCATAAAATATTCGCCGTCCGCGATTTCGTCAATATCTATCTCAATATCTTTTATGCTGTTTTCATTATAAAGATCGGCATTCCATAAAAGACCTCTCCAATCGCCGTTTTCACACTTCACGACGATTGCATCCTCACTTCGTAAAAGACACTCGCCCTGAAGTTTTTTGTAAAATGCAAATGTGTAAAACGTCGGCTTTTTGATAAGTCCGTTCGCAACGAGTCCGAAACCGCCGTGGAAAGGAGTAAAGGGAACTCCGAATTCCTCGAACAGATCTCCAAAGGTCCAGTACGAATAGGATTCGTGCTTGTCGCCGAGACGTGAAAGCATATGTGCCACGTATGCGGCATTTAAAACGGTATCATGAATCGGAGCATTGGGAACATAGGATGTGTTGAATTCGGTAATGAATATTTCCATTCCCTTAAACTCGTCGTATGAATCAACTATGTCTCTTGATCTTTCGAGCCACTCAAAGGCGTTCTTCGGCTCATGAAGGTCGATGTATGAATAATGCCCCTCGAGACTGGGCATATAACTTGTATAATGGTGTCTTGAAACAAAATCCATCGGGAGATTTTTGCTCTTTACGAAATCAAGGAAGGCTTTAAGCCATCTGACATCATCCACTCCGCAGATGGCGGGACCGCCGACTTTAATCTGTTCGTCAACTTCTTTTACGGCCTTGGATGTAAGCTCGTAAAGTTTAAAATACTCATCCATATCCGCATCTTTCCAGAAAGAAGGAAGATTGGGCTCATTCCATACTTCCACGGGCCATTTTCTGATTTCGTCTATACCGTATCTTTCGATTAAATGGCGAAGTGTTGCCTGAACGAGGTCGGTCCATTTTTTATAGTCCTTCGGAGGAGAAATTTTTCCCTTCCAGAAGAATGTGGTCTCCGTGCCCGACGCAAGATCGTCCGGCATAAAACCGAGCTCCAGGAAAGGGCGGATGTTCATTTCAAGATAAGAATCCATAACCATGTCAAGATAAGTAAAGCAGTATTCCGCCTTGCCTTCCATGTGTCTGAACTCTCTGTAAATGCCCATGTACTTGGAGAAAAGACCATGTCCTCTTATATAGGAAAAGCCAATCTCATCCTGCGTTAATTTAAGCTGGTCGAGGTACTCCTTGTGAAGGGCCAAGTCCATTCTGCCGGTGCCCACGCAGTGAGTCGCTTTGTTGTTAAATGCTACGGTTTTGGTAAGATCGGCTGTATATTTCATCTTTATCTCCGTTTCTAAAATCTTTCCTCATAAAAGAAGAAAACAACACTAAATGATTGTAACACATTTAAATTGCATATTCTACCTTACAAATTCTATTTTTAATGCCTAAAAAACAGTGCCGGGCACACTTCGTGAGCCGGGCACTGATACAAAAAGGTGCCAGGCTCGCAAAGCGTGCCTGGCTCCTATATGTTATTACACCTATTTACACTTATTGATTAGTTCTTAGCAATAAGCTTGAAGCCTCTCTTGGAAACTACGTCGAAGATAACGGCTGCAAGAAGAACCAAACCTTTAACAACCTTCTGCATGTTCTGGTCTACACCCATGATAAGCATGCCCAGGTTGATAACACCCATGAGGGTTGCACCGATGATAGCGCCGGGAACCGTACCGATTCCGCCGTATGCGGATGCACCACCGATGAAACATGATGCGATAGCATCCATTTCGTAGTTCTGTCCGTATGTAGGCTGAGCCGATGTCATACGTGCGATTGTGATCATACCTGCGAGTGCTGCCAAGAAGCCCATGTTCATGTATGCAAGGAAGTATGTCTTGTTAGTGTTGATACCGGAAAGTCTGGTTGCTTTCTCGTTACCACCTACTGCGTAGAAGTAACGTCCTGTGGTGGTATTCGAAGTAATGTATGAGTAAATAAGAACTACAACCATTACTATGATGAGTACCGAAGGAAGACCCTTGAACATTGAAAGAAGGATGGTTACTGCAACAACTACTGCAGAGATAAGAACAAGTTTGATAATCCAAGGAACCATCTTGTCAACTTCATAACCTTTTTTAAGTCTCTTTAATCTTCCGTAAATTTCAAGTCCGATGAATAATATTACAGCAACAAATCCGACTACAAGGCAGGTAAGGTTAACTGTAAATACATCTCCGAAAGCTCTGCCGATAAAATCGGGAATGTAGCAGTCTGCACCGCCGCCGAAGAACTTAAGGAAGCCGACCTGGTCGTTAATTGTAACCGTAAGACCTTTTAATACTACGTTACTTAAACCTCTGAATATAAGCATTCCGGCAAGTGTTACGATGAACGGCGGGATTCTTACGTATGCAATCCAGAAAGCCTGTGTGGCACCGATTAATGTACCAACACCAAACATGATGAGTACTGCAACGGGCCAGGGAACTCCGGCTGCTTCCATAAGTGTTGCACCAACAGCACCTACGAAACAAACTACCGAGCCAACCGAAAGATCGATGTTACCACCTGTAAGGATACAAAGCAACATACCTGTTGCCAAAACGAACACGTAAGCGTTCTGTGAAATAATGTTACTTATGTTATTGGGTAAAAGAATTTTACCACCTGTAGTAATTGAGAAAAATACCAAAACCAATGCGAGCACTATAACCATTGCATATTTTTTGATAAATTCAATGACTTTTGCGCTGTCATTCTTTTTTTCCATCACTCTTCTCCTTTTCAATAATTATTTTTATTATTCGCTTTCACTCTGAATTATTCGTGCCATGATTGATTCCTGAGTAGCCTCTTCAGCATTCATTTCTCCAACAATTCTGCCTTCGTTCATGATGTAAAGTCTGTCGCACATACCGAGAAGCTCGGGCATTTCCGATGAAATCATGATAACTGTCTTGCCTTCTGTAGCAAGCTGATTCATGATACAGTAAATCTCGTACTTTGCACCTACGTCGATACCACGTGTGGGTTCGTCAAGAATCAGAATATCCGGATCTGCGAACATCCATTTTGCAAGGAGAACCTTCTGCTGGTTACCACCACTCAGGTTTCCTACATTCTGCTCTACAGTAGGACATTTGGTTTTGAGTTTTTCTTTATACTCAACTGCTACCGCATATTCTTTATCTTTGTTAATTACCGAATTTTTACTTACTTCACTAAGATTAGCAAGTGTAGTATTAAACTTAATCGAGTTACTCAAGATAAGTCCGTTACCTTTTCTGTCTTCGGTAACATATGCAAGTTTGTTTTTGATGGCTTCCTGAACATTGTTAAGGTGGATTTCTTTGCCGTCCTTAATAATCGTTCCTTTGATCTTCTCGCCGTAGCTCTTGCCGAATACGCTCATTGCAAATTCGGTACGACCTGCACCCTGAAGACCGCAGATGCCGAGGATTTCTCCCTTTCTTGCATAAATACTTACATGATCGATAATCTTTTTCTCACTGTAAATAGGATGATATACATTCCAGTCTTTAACCTCGAAGTTGATATCTCCGATGTTCTTTTCTCTCTTGGGGAATCTGTCGGAAATTTCACGACCAACCATTCCTTTGATGATTCTTGCTTCTGAAATATCATCCGTCTCTTTGTTAAGAGTTTCGATTGTAGCACCGTCACGGATAACCGTAATTTTGTCTGCTACGTATGAAATCTCGTTTAACTTGTGAGAAATGATAATTGATGTAAGACCGTTCTCTTTGAACTTAAGAAGTAAGTCCAAAAGGTCCTTTGATTCATTTTCGTTAAGTGATGATGTCGGCTCATCGAGAATAAGAAGTTTAGCATTCTTTGCAAGCGCTTTTGCAATTTCTACGAGCTGCTGCTTGCCGACGCCTATATCTTTTATCAAGGTACGCGATGATTCTTTTAATCCGACCGTTCTTAAATATTCATCGCTCTTACCGTAAGTTTCAGCCCAATCAATCTTCCAGGACTTTCCCTGTTCATTACCCAGGAACATGTTCTCTCCGATTGTCATATAAGGAATAAGTGCAAGCTCCTGATGGATAATGACGATTCCCAGTGCTTCACTGTCCTTAATATTCGTGAATTTACATTCTTGACCGTCGTATATTATTTTTCCTTCGTAAGTACCGTAAGGATAAATACCGCTTAATACGTTCATCAATGTCGATTTACCTGCTCCGTTTTCACCAACAAGAGCATGGATTTCACCTTCTTCTACCTGAAGGTTGACATTGTCAAGTGCCTTAACGCCCGGGAATATCTTGGTAATATTTTGCATTTCAAGTAATATTTTGGCCAATTTTATCCCTCCTGTCTTGATTACTAAAATTTTGTCTTTACTTTGTCACAATCTTGTTTTTACATAGTTAAGTCCCCTTTTATTCGAAGGGGACTTAACTTTATGTAGGGAATGAGTTAAATCATTATTAACGATCTACTCATAGGGGAATTACTGTAACTGATCTGCTGTGTAGTAACCGGAATCGATTAAGAGTTCCTTGTAGTTGTTAACGTCAGCAAATACCGGCTCGCAAAGGTATGAAGGAACAACCTTAACACCGTTGTCGTATGTGGTAGTATCGTTTGTAGGAGCTGTGCCGCCCTTAAGGATAGCGTCTACCATTTCAACTGTCTTCTGAGCAAGTGTACGTGTATCCTTGAAGATAGACATTGACTGCTTGCCTGCGATCATGTTCTTAACGTTAGCAATATCGCAGTCCTGACCTGTGATGATAGGATAAGAACCTGTGTAGTTAACAAGTGCGTTTGCTACACCGAATGCTGTTGAGTCGTTTGAACACAAAACTGCGTCAAGCTGTGTGCCGTCAGCATAGTTGGAAGAAATGATTGCTTCCATTCTAGCCTGTGCTGCATCTGATGCCCAGTTAGCTGTAGCAACTGTATCGAAATCGATCTGTCCTGAAGGAACAACGAGCTGGCCGTTGTCGATGTAAGGATTAAGAACGTCCATAGCACCTTTGTAGAAGAATCTTGCATTGTTGTCACCGGGGTCACCTGTGAAGATTTCAAGATTGTAAGGTCCCTTGCCTTCTTTAAGTCCTAACTGATCTTCGATGTACTGACCCTGCTTTGTACCAACGAGTTCGTTGTTGAATGTAGCATAGTAGGAAACAGCATCTGAGTTCATGATAAGACGGTCATAAGCGATTACAGGAATCTTTTTCTGCTTAGCCTGATCAAGAACTGTTCCGAGTGAATCACCGTCGATAGAAGCGATAACGAGAACGTCGCAACCTGATGTGATCATGTTTTCAATCTGAGTAACCTGTGTGTTGATGTCGTTTGATGCGTACTGAAGGTCTACATCATATCCTGCTTCCTTAAGAAGCTTCTCCATGTTAGAACCATCCTGGTTCCATCTCTGAAGATCCTTTGTAGGCATTGCAACGCCGACTTTCTTATTTCCTGAACCACCTACTGAACAACCAACGAGTGTAGTTGCTACCATACCGGATGCAAGAAGAACACTGAGTAATCTTTTTTTCATTTCTTTACCTCCCATTAAATAATGTGATAAGTTATTTTCTCATGATATTCGTTTCATGAATACAAATACACATTAACACACCTTTCTGCAAAATAAATTGTTACATTCTGCACTTTTTTGATAACTTTAAAAAACAAAAAAAGTGTATGCTATCAAAAAATTGTCAGCATACACTTGTCTTTGCCAAAAAAATGCTATACGGTTTCAGGCTCTTTAATCCGTAACGTTCAAGTAAACATCCTCTCTTGTATGGAAACCGCTGTTTATTATCACTTCATCCATGTTTTCCTTGGTGACGGGAATGGGCTCCAAAAGAATACAGGGAACATCAAAAGATCCGTTATTCATTGTCTGATCGGTTCCCAGGTCTTCGTGCTTGGCTAATTTAATAGCGCACTCAGCGGCCTTCCTTGCAAGATTATCCACGGGTTTGTATACCGTCATTAGCTGAGTGCCTTCCACTATTCTCTGGCAGGCTTCAAGGTCCGCATCCTGACCGGTCACGGGAATAAGACCCGCGAGGCGCTGTTCGGAAAGAGCGGATACGACTTTGCTCGCTATGTTGTCGTTACCGCACATTATTGCATCCGCCTCGGAAATCGTC
Source organism: uncultured Lachnospiraceae bacterium (assembly GCA_902765365.1). Lineage (GTDB taxonomy): Bacteria > Bacillota > Clostridia > Lachnospirales > Lachnospiraceae > UBA3766. The sequence continues at coordinate 8,402 of CACWZK010000005.1, read as the reverse complement.
TCCATATTTTCATATACGTAATCGTAAGCTATCTCCGCTCTCCACGCTTCGCAATGGGTTCTGTCGACAATATTCACTTTGTTTTCATTCATTACTCCTATAAAACCTTCTTCAAGTGCCGGAACATTGTAGTCAGCGGGAGAACCGCCTATCATCACTATATTGCTGCCCTCTGTAATGCCTGATTCAACAAGTGTCTCGCCCATCATCCTGCCTACGGTCGCATTGTCAAACGAAATATAAAGGTCTATGTCGGCATCTCTTATGATACGGTCATACGCGATTACTTTGATTCCCGCATTCTTTGCCTTTTTCACTTCCTCGGAAAGAGTGTCGGCGTCGATGCAGATAATCACGATAACATCCACATTCTGCTCTATGAAATAAAGAATCTGTCTTTTCTGTTCTTCGATATTGCCGTTGGCATTCTGGACATTGACTTCTGCACCCATTTCCTTGGCTGTGGAAACAAATACGTCTCTGTCTCTCTGCCATCTTTCAATAACGAAGGAGTCAAAGGACATTCCTATATTAACGGTATCGGGAACATTTTCCGTATTATCTCCGGTCTCACCCTCTTTGACAGTGCAGGAAGATAAAGGCATTAAAACCAACGCCATCGTCACAAATATGCTGATTAACTTTGCTGTTCTTTTAAAAATGTTTTTCATATATTAACCCTAAAATAATCATTACAATGCATCCTTGTACTCCGTGGGAGATACACCCTCGTATTTTTTAAAGGCTCTCGAGAAATAGTTCGGATCCGAAAAGCCTACCGAGTAGCTTATCTCTTTTATGGAGGCTTCCGACTCGGTCAGCATCTTCTTAGCATTCTCGATTCTTACCCTGCTTAAATATTCGACATAGTTTTCGCCGGTCTCCTGCTTGAACAGTTTGCTGAAATAATACGAACTGATATTGCAGTATCTCGAAATATCGTCGAGCGAAATATCCTTCATGTAATTCTTGTTGATGTAGTTTTCCGCTTTTTCGATAAGGCTTTCACTCTTGTCGCTTCTGTTGTTCTCTATCTTCTGAGTGGTTTCGACAATTTTGTCAAGGAACCATTTCTTTAATACTTCGAGGTCTTCCGTTCCCATTACCGTGGGCAGATAATCCGTACGGCTCTTGAATTCGTATCTGTTGCCGCCCTTGTCGTGCATGATGTGTTCGGCGTGAATAACAAATTCAAGTATCTTAAGTCTTATATCCATGAGACCGTCGGAGAAGGTCGAGCTCATCCAGTCAAAGAACTGTCCCGCCGCATTGCCGGCTCCGACATAATCTCCCTTTTCGATAAGTTCGAACATCCTTGCTTCGGTCTCCGCGGGATAGTTTTCCTCGTAATCGCATCTTAAATCCAGGTCGTCCGCATGCGCAACTCGTCCGTTTGCGTTCAAAAGAGCCTGTAATGCTTCATCATAGGACTCATTCATCTTGGAGAATTCTTTGACACCGCCGATACCGATTTTAAAATCGCCCGACAGTTTTCTCTGAAGAGTTCTTGTAAACTCTCTGGTTTTTTCGATGAGCGCGTTTCTTTCGGAATAATCCATCTCGGGCTTGTCATAGGGAACAAGCACTGCTATTTTGTTGGACATTACGTTTCCGACGATACCTCCGCAGAAATCTTTTATATAGGAACGAAGTTCGGGATAGTGATTCTGGAGTCGCACACTCGAACCTACGGCATTGGTAAGATTGGAATCCTCGTCTCTTTCGCCGCAGACCACGGTCATCATGTATCCGTACTCTTCTTTTATTCCGAGAATGTTTTTGTAATTGTACGCATCTTCGGAGAACTTGTTCTGAAGGAAAATACTGTAGATGAGACCGCTCTCAAGCATCGGGATAACCATCTCCATCTTTTCCATTATCATAAGGTCATTGCTTCTTCTGGCTCTTTCCTTATCTATTATGGCCATGGCGCGTTTTACGACGGAAATGATTCTGTTCTTTTCCATGGGCTTGGTGATATAGTCTAAAACGCCGAGTTTGATTGCCTCGGTTGCGTAGTCGAATTTATCGTAAGCACTCATTACGATAAAAATCACGTCCTTGTTCTTTTCGCGGATTTCCTTCATCGCATCGATACCATTGATTCCGGGCATCTGAATATCCATGATGGAAATATCCGGTCTGAAGTTTTCGGCTAACTCTATTACGCTTCGTCCTGTTTTGGCGAATTCTATCGTACATTCTTTGCCGAATTCTTTTTCAAGCACGAATTTTAAGGAATCAATCACAATGCCTTCGTCATCGGCTATCATTATCTTATACATTCTCACTGCCTCCGTTGGTCAGTTTTATAATAACTTCCGTACCCTTGCCTTCGCCCTCACTTTTGATGGATACACTGTCTTCCCTGTCGGTAAAAAGTCTTAATCTCTTGATGACATTATCCATTCCGATACCGTGAGCGCCGACGGGTGCGGCCTTTTCTTCTTCGGTCAGTTCACCGCTTAAAACTTTGTCTATCATCTCCTGCGTCATACCGATGCCGTTGTCCCTGACACTGATACAAACATTGTCGTCCTCGGAATAAACGCGGAGTGTAATTCTGCCCTTACCTTCCATTTCTTTTATGCCGTGGTTGATCGAATTCTCCACTATCGGCTGAAGAATCATGCTGGGCATCAGAATCTCCGTCAGGCTTTCGTCGATATCTTTTTCGTATTTGATATCACCCGAGAAACGAACGTTTAAAATATAAATGTAATGGTCGATAAGGCTTATTTCATCGGCTAATTTAACCGTTGTATTTCCTTCGCGGACATTGTATCTGAAGAATTCGGCGGTGTTCTGAATGTAATCGTAGGTCTTTTCCGCCTCTTCCATCATGGCAAGCTGTGCACCGGCATTAAGAGTGTTAAAAAGAAAATGCGGGTTAATCTGCGTCTGCAGGTATTTAAGCTGCGCCTCTTTAAGCGTGGCTTCGATTCTAAGTTCCTTCTCCTGCATCTTTCGCTCGTGTTCCATATTCTCTTTTATCTGCTCGATGTACTCTCTGATGCTCGCAACCATCTTGTTGAAGGCTTTGGTAACGACTCCGATTTCATCGCTCGATCTGATTTCGAGAGTTTCGATTTCGAAATTACCTTTTGCCACTTCATCCGCAGACTTGGCAAGTTTTCTGATAGGATCGATGATTGAGCTCGTAAAACCGATAACGAAAACGGAACTTCCTAAAAGAGCCCCAAGCATCAGTGCCATTGAAATGGTTTCGAAAATTCTGAACGCGGATAAAAGTTCCGAGAAGTTCGAGGAGTTGCTCTTAAATCTTTCGTTGTTAAGACTGTTGATGTATGTATTTATATAATTGAAAAGTCTGCTCGCTTTGTCAAACTCTGCGGAATATCTTTCAACGTTTCGGCCTCTCTTGGCCTCGATGGCAAAACCCGTGGTCTGTATATATTCGTTCGACATATTTCTGATGTTTCGCTCCATCAGCTCGTATGTGTCGCCCGAAACCGAATTGTTCAGCTCGTTGACGAGTTTGTAATAATCCTGCTCACTTTTATAATATCTTTCAAGCGAATCCGAGGTCTTGGTGTTAAGATAATCGGTCATATTGTTCTGAACATCGGCAATCGCTTCCGCGAGTTCGTTTAACTTTAAGTTGTCACGGTAAACCGCATCCATTTCCCTGGTCATCGTATTGATACCGAACACAAGCATTGCGTTAACGATGAAAATGAGGATGCTTGCCATTATAAAGATAATACTGAGCTTTAACTGCAGCGAATTGGCGGGTCTGGCTGTTTTTTCTTTCATTCAGTCACCTCCCCGTTTTCGCTTAAGTAATCGGATACGTTGCTTTTATCGATTAACGTTACGTCCGCGAGCATATACTGGCTGGTGTATCCGTTCTCTTCATATTCTTTTATGGCGTCCACACAGTAAGCGCCCATCTGATAGGTATCTACCGATACGGTCGAATAAATGATGCTTCGCGAAATACCTTTTAAAATGGACTCCGAATCGTAATATCCTAAAATAGCCGATTTACCTACCTTGTTGTAATCGACCAGCGACTGGTAAACACAGTTGGTGTCCGTTTCGTTAAGACATACGATAACGTCCGGAGTTTCCTGAGATCTGAAAAGGTCTCGAATGGATTCTTCCGAGGTAAATGTACTTCTGTTATCCACATAGGCCTGTGATAACTCAATCTGAATCTCAGAATTGTTTTCCGTGGATACCACGTTCTGAATACCGGACCAGACAAGAGACTGGTTGGAGTTGTCCGAATAGGAATTGACGAGTGCAACCACATTTAAGGTATCATTCATATGCGTGGAAGCCGTGGTCTTGGAAAGCTCATACTCCCTTGCGATCTTAACTATCTGTCTGCCGTACTCACGACCGAGATTGTAACTGCCGACGCCGACATAGCAGCATCGAAGTGAATTGGCGCTGTCACCGTAAACGGTAACGACTGGAATGCCCTCATTAACCGCTTCGTTTATCAAATCTCTCATTTCCGCGCTCTCATCCGCATAGACTATGATACCATCCACTTTGGATGCGATGGCAATTTCCATAAGCTCCGTATCACTGTAATCTTCCGAGAGATTCTCACCCATCATTTCGACACATACGCCTTTTTTGATGCCTTCCTCGTATGCGCCCTTATAAACCGATTCCCAGAAATCGAGTTCTCTGTCGGATGTAATCATCACATAGTATTTGCTGAAATCGACACCGGAACTGCTCGCTGCGGAATAGGTGTCGCCCGCATGTCTGGCGGCTCTTATCGAGCGAGAAAAATAGAGTGCGACGGCAACAAAAATAATGGCCACTATCAGAATCATGACCGAATAGACGAATACTAAATTTCTGGTTGAAATTCTTTTTTTCTTCATCAGCTGTTTAAGTCGCTTTCCTTTTTGTCTGCGGGTTTTACGTCTTTTATGAGCGCAAAAACAATCGCGAATACAAATATCGCAAGATTTCTGCAGGTAAATGCAGCATGTTCAAAAGAGTGATTGGAAGCCACAAAATACCATGCAAAAGGTATTAATCCTATTAAAAGAACGGGGATTCTCTGCGCGAATCCGTCAAAGTATTTTTTGAAACCTTTTTTTATGATAATGACTAAAACAATCACTCCTAAAAGAAGTATAAGCAAGGCAAATGCTCTGTTTGCAAAAGGTGAAATGTTGTTTTTAAGTACTTTTATATATCCGGCGATTCTGCCCCCGTCGGTTGCGGAAGTGCGCGCAGAAATGGTATTAACCGCGTCGGACACTGTGTTTTTGCCGGTAAAGATAAGGGCGATAACCCATTTTGATGCCCACATAAACACATATCCGATACCCCAGGTCAAGGAGTATTTTAAGATGGATAAATATGTTTTTTTCATCCCGCCTTCATTGAGGGCCAGGAATGCGATGAGCGGAAATGCGAGTGTCGCAAGAGGAAAGGTCAGAAAATCAAAATATGCGGTCGCGCATCCTGCCACAAGGAAGAATGTCATATATCCTTCGTTCTCAGAGAGTTTTTCGTTAAAGAGTGCTGTCAAAAGCATTTCGGCAAGTATGATATAAATGCAGATGCTTAAGGAAAGCGATGCAAAGGATGAAAAGAAAAACATAAAAGGAAGCGAAGCCGCAAAAGAAAACGCGAGTTTCGAGTGACCTTTCTTCGCGAAAAGAATCAGCGAAGCCGCAAGAAGGATTAGTTGCAGGCCGGCATTAATGAGTCTTATGGAATTAAACGAGGTAAATAAAAGAAGCGGTTTTAAAAATACCAGATAGCCGTGCCAGTATCTCGGGTAAGCTACCTCAAGCCTGGTCGGTGAGCCGTTTAAATAATCGACGAGAGAAAGACCGGGACACCACTCTTCCTCGTTGCCCACTTCGTTTCTGTAAAGATTCATCGCCTGATCCAGTGCGGAGTGTCCTCCGTCGTAAATCGATAGCTGAAGCATAATGCAGTCGGTAAAATTACCCGTAAGCGTTGCGTTGTAATCATCTATTACAAGTTCGTCCTGACCTTCGGCAATAATCGAGTCTTTAGAAGAAATAACATTTGACTTAATCGGACCGGTCGGAAGCAAATGAACAAGAAGCAGCAGAACGAATCCTACCACCGGTGCAAGCAAGAGAATTATGAGGTTTTTGAGTATCTGTTTTTTCAAATCAAATATCCTGTATAAAAGAGTGCGAAAGCAGTTAACTATCGCACTCAATTATATCAATTTATGGTATTAAACTCAATTGTGAATTAATCTATGAGATTGGTTCAAAATCAGCCGCTCCGTGTTTGCAGAGAGGACATACAAAATCTTCGGGAAGTTCGTCTCCTTCGTATACATATCCGCAGACCTTACATACATAGCCCTTCTTGCCTTCTGTCTCGGGCTTGGGTTTAACGTTTGCCTGATAATATGTATATGTCATTGTTTCCTTGTCGGAAAGAACTCTGGCCTCGGTTACGGTACAGATAAACATACCGTGGGTATCGAGGTCAACATACTGTTCAACCTTAAGCGACATAAATGCATTGATGTATTTTGAAAGGAATACCAGTCCGTTGTCGGAACGAAGAAGGTTGTCTTTTTCATTCTCAAACTTGTCGACATTTCTGCCGCTTCTGAAACCGAAGCACTCGAACACTGAGAAAGGAGCTTCCACGGAGAGGCAGTTAACATTCATAATGCCCGTCTGCTTGATGACATGATGCGAATAATTGTCTTTGTTGATGCAGACAGCCACACGGTTGGGCGAGCTGGTAACCTGAGAAATGGTATTTACGATGAGGCCGTTGTCTCTTTTACCATCGTTCGATGTAACCACATACAAGCCGTAACCGATCTTAAAGAGTGCGGTTAAATCGTTCTTGTTGGCTGTTTCGTCTCTCTGAGCCTTGTAATCCATGCAGAGTTCGTCCGCAAGCGCATCAATATGAGCCTTGCTTTCGTCATTAAGTGCAGAGAGAATCTTAACCGTTGTGTCTGTAAAGGTTAAGTTCTTGCAGCCTTCTAACATGCTCTTCATGGTCTTAGCGGCAAGAGGTGCCCATGAACCGTTTTCGATAAGTCCGACAGTTTTGTTCTTAAATCCTCTTTCAACAAGATGGTTGATAAACTCCCTCATAAAAGGGAAAATCTCAGCATTGTAAGTGGTAGTCGCAAGAACGATTTTGCCGTATCTGAAGGCATCTTCGACAGCCTCTGCCATATCGTCTCTCGCAAGGTCTGTAACAGCCACCTTCGGACAGCCGTTTGCTTTAAGCTTTTCTGCCAGAAGTTCAACCGCTTTTTTGGTATGACCGTATACAGATGTGTATGCGATAACGATGCCGTCGCTTTCAACACCGTAGGATGACCAGATATTGTAAAGGTTAAGATAATAACCTAAGTTTTCGCTTAAAACAGGGCCGTGAAGAGGGCAGATAATCTGAATATCAAGTCCTGCTGCCTTCTTAAGCACTGCCTGAACCTGTGCGCCGTATTTGCCCACGATTCCAAAATAATAACGTCTTGCTTCGCAGGCCCAGTCTTCTTCAACGTCGAGTGCACCGAATTTGCCGAATCCGTCTGCCGAGAAAAGAACCTTGTCGCAGGAATCATAAGTCATAATAACTTCGGGCCAGTGAACCATGGGAGCTGCCACGAAATTAAGCGTATGTTTGCCGAGCGAAAGCGTATCGCCTTCTTTGACCTCAATTCTTCTGTCATCGAATTCCTGTCCGAAGAAATTCTTCATCATCGTAAAAGCTTTGGACGAGGAAACGATGGTTGCATCGGGATAATTCTTGGCAAAGTTAACTATATTCGCAGAATGGTCGGGCTCCATATGCTGAACTACGAGATAATCCGGCTTTCTTCCGTTTAATGCATTTGCAAGATTGTCAAGCCATTCATGAGTGAAATTTTTATCAACCGTATCCATAACGGCAATCTTTTCATCCATAATCACATACGAATTGTAAGCCATACCGTTCGGAACATCGTACTGTCCTTCGAAAAGATCTATTGCGTGGTCATTCACGCCAACATATTTAATATCGTTTGTTACTGTCATAATACCCTCCCGCCTTAATTTTTTTATATATTTACAGACCATTTAATTATACTTTATTTCACTTTCTTTGTTAAGTAAGATATAGTATAATATTTATATTGTATTGGAAAGGAGATTATGAGTATGGATAAGTATGTTTGCCAGGCATGTGGATATGTTTATGACCCGGTTAAAGGTGATCCTGACGGAGGAATTGCCCCGGGAACTAAATTTGAAGACATCCCTGACGACTGGTCATGTCCCGTTTGCGGAGTCGGGAAAAGCAGTTTTGTAAAACAATAGTTTTTTATGATTTATCTTCATTTATTTTGAAGATAAATCATAAGTTCTGATTCTTTATCTGTCTGAAATGCAATCAGATATTCTTTT
>CACWZK010000004.1 GCA_902765365.1 uncultured Lachnospiraceae bacterium | reverse complement strand
CTATGACAAGGAGCTGCTGGCGGAGGTGGCGAAGGACAGCGGCTTCAATGAAGATCTGCTGCAGGAGCACGATGAGAAAAATACCCGTAATTTCCTTCTACTCTTCCTAAAATATTACGGGCTAAATACATAAAAGTTCAAATACACCCGTAATTTCCGAAACACAACAAATATATTATAACATAAATCTTTCAAAAACTTCGAATTTCAACATATAGATTTTACTTGTTTTTGAAAATAAAAAAGGCTTTCCGAAAAATCGGAAAGCCCTTATTTTAATTAGTTCGAAGTATGATTACTCGATAATAGAAGCAACTCTTCCTGAACCTACTGTTCTACCACCTTCACGGATAGCGAAAGTAAGACCCTGCTCCATAGCGATGGGATGGATGAGTTCGATTGTCATTTCTACGTTATCACCAGGCATGCACATTTCTGTACCAGCAGGAAGGTTACATACACCTGTAACGTCAGTTGTTCTGAAGTAGAACTGAGGTCTGTAGTTGTTGAAGAAAGGAGTATGACGTCCACCTTCATCTTTGGTTAATACGTAAACCTGAGCTGTGAATTTCTTGTGGCATGTAACTGAACCGGGTTTAGCAAGAACCTGTCCTCTTTCGATTTCAGTTCTCTGAATACCACGGAGAAGTGCACCGATGTTATCACCAGCCTGAGCTTCGTCAAGCATCTTACGGAACATTTCGATACCGGTAACAACTGTCTGCTTGTTCTCTTCCTTGATACCAACGATTTCAACCGGCTCGTTTAAGTGAAGTGTACCACGCTCTACTCTACCAGTAGCAACTGTACCACGACCTGTGATTGTAAATACGTCTTCAACAGGCATAAGGAAAGGCTTATCTGTTTCTCTCTGAGGATCGGGAATGTACTCATCAACTGTGTCCATGAGTTCCATAATCTTGTCGCCCCACTCACTTGAAGGATCTTCAAGAGCCTTAAGAGCTGAACCCTTAACGATAGGGCAGTCATTGAAATCATACTCAGCTAACTGATCTGTAACTTCCATCTCAACGAGTTCGATGAGTTCGGGATCGTCAACCATATCACACTTGTTAAGGAAAACAACGATTTTAGGAACACCTACCTGACGGGAAAGAAGGATGTGCTCTTTTGTCTGAGCCATAACACCGTCAGTAGCAGCTACAACGAGGATAGCACCATCCATCTGTGCAGCACCTGTGATCATGTTCTTTACGTAGTCAGCATGGCCCGGGCAGTCAACGTGTGCATAGTGTCTCTTCGCTGTCTGATACTCAACGTGAGCTGTAGAAATCGTGATACCTCTTTCTCTCTCTTCGGGAGCCTTATCGATGTTCTCGAAATCAACCTTTTCGTTACCTGGTACTCTCTCAGCAAGAACCTTTGTGATAGCTGCTGTAAGAGTTGTTTTACCATGATCTACGTGACCGATTGTACCAATGTTACAATGGGGTTTTGTTCTTTCAAACTTAGCTTTTGCCATTTCTAAAATTCCTCCTAAAAATTTTTCAAAAATTAGTTTAATTTTCGGATAACGGCCAGCTAATTTGACCGAACCGCCGTTATCCTTAATTATATTAAATTGTTACAACATTTTCAAGTATATTTTATTGCCCGAAAATGCCCTTATTAGTTCACGCTTTTGCCTTCAAGAACCTTTGCCTGAACGCTCTTGGGAACGGGTTCATACTTCTCAAAGAACATTGAGTAGTTACCACGGCCCTGAGTTCTGGAACGAAGGTCTGTAGCATAACCGAACATTTCTGCAAGAGGTACAAAACCTCTGACAATCTTTCCGCCTCCGACGTCGTCCATACCTTCGATACGACCACGACGTGAGTTGATATCGCCGATTACATCACCCATGTACTCTTCAGGCATTGTTACTTCAACCTTCATGATGGGCTCAAGAAGTACGGGATCTGCTTTCTTCATTGCATCCTTAAATGCCATAGAACCGGCAATGTGGAATGCCATTTCGGAAGAGTCGACTTCATGGTATGAACCATCATATACGTTAGCATGAATACCAAGTACAGGGAATCCGCCAAGGATACCGGAAAGTGCTGCTTCTTTGATACCTTCTCCGACTGCAGGGATGTATTCCTTGGGAATAGCACCACCGACAACGGTAGATTCAAAGAGCAGTGTAGGAGGCTCGTTGATAAGAACGTTTGCCTTAGGATCAAATTCGAACTTGTCACCGTTAGGATCACAGGGCTCGAATTTAACTTTACAATGACCGTACTGTCCACGACCACCGGACTGCTTAGCGTATTTGGAATCAACTTCAACAGCCTTTGTAAATGCCTCTTTGTAAGCAACCTGAGGAGCACCTACGTTAGCCTCAACCTTGAATTCACGAAGAAGTCTGTCAACGATGATTTCAAGGTGAAGTTCACCCATACCTGCGATAATTGTCTGACCAGTTTCCTGATCTGTATGAGCACGGAATGTAGGATCTTCTTCGGCAAGTTTTGCCAAAGCTTCACCGAGTTTGCCCTGACCTGCTTTTGTTTTAGGCTCAATAGCAAGCTCAATAACGGGCTCGGGGAATTCCATACTCTCAAGGATTACGGGATGCTGCTCGTCACAGATTGTATCACCTGTAGAGGTAAACTTAAATCCGACTGCTGCAGCGATGTCGCCCGAATAAACCTTTTCGAGTTCCGCTCTCTTGTTAGCGTGCATCTGTAAGATACGACCAACACGCTCTTTCTTATTCTTTGATGCATTAAGAACATAAGAACCGGAGTTCATTGTTCCTGAGTAAACTCTGAAGAATGCAAGCTTTCCTACGAAAGGATCGGCCATAATCTTGAATGCTAGTGCAGAGAAAGGTTCATCATCAGATGAATGTCTCTCAACTTCGTTTCCTTCAAGGTCAACACCCTTAATTGAAGGGATGTCAAGGGGTGAAGGCATGTATTCGATAACTGCATCAAGAAGCTTCTGTACGCCCTTGTTTCTGTAAGCTGTACCACAGCAAACGGGAACTGCCGTACATTCACATGTACCTTTTCTTAAAGCTGCCTTAAGCTGATCTACGGTAATGGAATCGGGATCGTCCATCCACTCCATCATAAGGTCCTCATCAAGCTCTACGCACTTTTCGATAAGGTCTGAATGATAAATTTCTGCTTCATCCTTCATATCTTCAGGGATATCTACGATTGAAATGTCTTCACCCTTATCATCATTGTAGATGTAAGCCTGCATTTCAAATAAGTCAATGATTCCCTTAAATTCGTCTTCTTTACCGATAGGTAACTGAATGACAATAGCATTCTTTCCGAGACGATTTTTAATCTGATCTACAGCTGCATAAAAGTTTGCGCCTAAGATATCCATCTTGTTGATGAATGCCATTCTGGGAACGTTGTATGTATCAGCCTGTCTCCAAACGTTTTCAGACTGGGGCTCAACGCCACCCTTTGCACAAAATACACCAACCGCACCGTCAAGTACACGAAGTGAACGCTCTACTTCTACGGTAAAGTCAACGTGACCCGGTGTGTCGATGATGTTAATACGATGCTCTAAAGCGCCTGCCTTGGGCTTGCAGTGATCCTGCAGTGTCCAGTGACATGTTGTAGCCGCAGAAGTAATGGTAATACCTCTCTCCTGTTCCTGCTCCATCCAGTCCATGGTAGCAGTACCGTCATGAGTCTCACCAATCTTATGGTTAATACCGGTATAGTAAAGGATACGCTCAGTCGTTGTAGTCTTACCTGCATCGATATGAGCCATGATACCGATATTTCTGGTCCGCTCAAGCGGATATTCTCTTCCAGCCAATGTCTTTTCCTCCTGTTACTAGAAGCGATAATGTGCGAAAGCCTTGTTGGACTCAGCCATCTTATGCACATCTTCTTTCTTCTTTACGGCTGCACCGGTATTGTTTGCAGCATCTAAAATTTCGTTAGCTAATCTGTCTTCCATTGTCTTCTCACCGCGCTTTCTTGCGTATGTGGTAAGCCAACGTAAGCCGAGTGCCTGACGTCTGTCAGGGCGAACCTCGATAGGTACCTGATATGTGGCACCACCGATACGACGAGCCTTAACTTCCAGCATGGGCATGATGTTGTTCATAGCTTCCTGGAATACTTCAAGGGCAGGTTTACCGGCTTTTTCTTCTACTTGAGCAAATGCACCGTATACAATCTTCTGAGCTACGCCCTTCTTACCATCAAGCATAATGTTGTTGATAAGCTTGGTAACTACCTTGTCATTGTATAAGGGATCTGCCAATACATCTCTTTTCTGAATATGTCCTTTACGTGGCACGATTCTTCCCTCCTTAATTATTAATGGAATTAAGAGCTTATGCTCTCACTTCTCCGCTCATCCGAATTACTTCATAAAAGAAGAAAGCATAATCCGGCTAATTTGCGGAAATTAAATCTTCGGTACTCACATGTGTCCTCTAATGTGTTCGTGCTGTGTTCAATCTATAGCACTAAGCCAAAATCTGAATCCCAACACTTAAATTAGTTCTGTTTGTGGTACAAACCTAAAAATTACTTACCTGCTTTAGGTCTCTTAGCGCCGTATTTTGAACGAGCCTGCTTGCGGTTAGCAACACCTGCGGTATCAAGTGTACCACGGATAATGTGGTATCTGGTACCGGGAAGGTCCTTTACTCTACCGCCACGGATCAATACTACGCTGTGTTCCTGAAGGTTGTGGCCTTCACCGGGAATGTAGCTGGTTACTTCAATACCGTTTGAAAGACGAACTCTGGCGATCTTACGAAGAGCTGAGTTAGGCTTCTTAGGTGTTGCAGTTTTAACAGCGGTACATACGCCTCTCTTCTGAGGAGAAGGTGCTTCGACAGCCTTTTTGTGTAAAGAGTTAAAGCTTGACTGCAAAGCAGGTGCCTTAGACTTCTTTTCGGATGTCTTTCTTCCCTTACGTACTAACTGATTAATTGTCGGCATTAGATTTTCCTCCTTATATTATTTTACGCTGTTTTTTTGCGCAGTATAAAAGACGCACAAAAAGCGCGCCTTATTATTATACTAATGCAAACTGTCAATGTCAATTGTTTTTTGTGAATTAAGCAAGACATAAAGGTACCCGACACTCTGTAAGCGCCGGGCACCTGTTTTTTTAGATTTTATTCTTCATCGGTATCGATGGTTTCTGCTTCTTCGTTATCTTCAACGATTTCTTCATTGTAGTCCTCGATGGTTCTTCTGTAAAGATTGGGAACATCAAGTTCTACATCACGGTATCTCTTCATACCTGTACCTGCAGGAATAAGTTTACCGATGATAACATTTTCCTTAAGACCGATAAGAGGATCGACCTTACCCTTGATGGCCGCATCGGTAAGAACCTTTGTGGTCTCCTGGAAGGAAGCTGCCGAAAGGAATGAGTTGGTTGCAAGAGCAGCCTTTGTAATACCGAGAATGATATCGCTTGCTACTGCAGGCTCCGCATCGGGATTGTTTGCAAGAAGCTCGTTGTTGATATCTTCAAGGTCAAGTCTGTCTACAAGGCTTCCGGGAAGTAAATCTGTATCTCCGGCGCTCTCTACTCTCTGCTTCTTTAACATCTGGCGAACGATAACCTCGATGTGCTTATCGGAAAGATCAACACCCTGGAGACCGTAAACCTTCTGTACTTCGCAGATAAGGTAATTCTCAACCGCATCTATCTTCTTAATCTCAAGTAAATCATGAGGATTTACACTACCTTCGGTAAGTTCGTCGCCGGCTTCGATAACGTCGCCTTCCTGAACTTTGATTCTCGAACCGTAAGGAATGAGATATGTCTTGGACTGCTCGTCGTTTGCAACAACGATTTCTCTCTTGTTGTTGGTCTCGGTAATGGATACCGTACCGCCAAACTCGGAGATAATAGCAAGTCCCTTGGGTTTTCTTGCTTCGAAAAGCTCTTCAACTCTGGGAAGACCCTGAGTAATATCGTTACCTGCAACACCACCGGTATGGAATGTACGCATGGTAAGCTGTGTACCGGGTTCACCGATTGACTGTGCAGCGATGATACCGACTGCTTCACCGACCTGAACCGCTTCACCGGTTGCCATGTTAGCACCGTAGCATTTAGCACAGATACCGTTCTTGGACTTACATGTTAAGATGCTTCTGATCTTAACTTCCTCAACGGGATTTCCGTCCTTGTCTACACCGATCTTGCAAATCTTCTCTGCACGTGAAGGTGTAATCATGTGGTTTGCTTTTACGATAATATTACCGTCTTTATCATAAACGTCTTCGCAGGAAAATCTTCCTTTGATTCTGTCCTGAAGGCTTTCGATAGTCTTCTTGCCGTCAACGAATGCGGAAACCTTTCTGCCGGGAATGAAATCTTTTCCTTCGCAGCAGTCAACTTCTCTGATAATGAGTTCCTGACAAACGTCAACCATTCGACGTGTAAGGTATCCGGAGTCGGCTGTACGAAGAGCCGTATCGGAAAGACCTTTACGAGCACCGTGAGCTGACATGAAGTACTCGAGTACGTCAAGACCTTCACGGAAGTTGGACTTGATGGGAAGTTCGATTGTACGACCTGTTGTATCAGCCATAAGTCCACGCATGCCGGCAAGCTGTTTCATCTGCTGTTCACTACCACGGGCACCGGAGTCAGCCATCATCTTGATGTTGTTGTACTGATCAAGACCGTTCATCAGCTCTTTTGTAAGTCTGGCATCGATATCTTCCCAAACCTTACATACGCCTTTGTATCTTTCTTCTTCGGTACACTGACCACGACGGTACTTAAGCTGGAGAACGTCTACCTTCTCCTGTGCTTCCTCAAGAAGTTCTTTCTTCTTTTCGGGAACTACCATATCGGAAATGGATACGGTAAGTGCAGCACGTGTGGAGTACTTGTAACCGATTGCTTTTACGAGGTCAAGTACTTCGGCTGTCTTTGTAGCTCCGTGTGTATTGATAACTTTTTCAAGGATCTGCTTTAACTGCTTCTTTCCTACGAGGAAGTCGATTTCGGGAAGAACCGCATTCTCGGGAATGCTTCTGTCCACATAACCTAAATCCTGAGGAAGGATTTCGTTGAATAAAAGTCTTCCGAGTGTAGTTTCAACAACTCCCGTTACAAATTCGTCATCAGCCATCTTCTTTTCGATTCTGACTTTGATTCTTGCATGGAGAGTGATGATACCGTTTTCATAAGCAAGGATTGCTTCGTTAACACTCTTGAAGTATTTGCCTTCTCCTCTTGAGCCCGGTCTCTCCTGTGTGAGGTAGTAGATACCGAGAACCATATCCTGTGAAGGAACGGCAACGGGTGCACCGTCAGAAGGTTTAAGAAGGTTATTGGGTGAAAGGAGTAAGAAACGACATTCTGCCTGAGCTTCCACACTTAAAGGAAGGTGAACAGCCATCTGGTCACCGTCGAAGTCTGCGTTGAACGCTGTACATACGAGCGGATGAAGCTTGATAGCCTTACCTTCTACAAGGATCGGTTCAAATGCCTGAATACCGAGTCTGTGAAGTGTCGGAGCACGGTTTAACATAACAGGATGTTCGCAGATGACGTCTTCAAGAACGTCCCATACTCTTACATCGAGTCTTTCAACCATTTTCTTTGCATGTTTGATGTTAGGGCTTAATCCTCTTCCTACAAGTTCTTTCATAACGAAAGGCTTGAAGAGTTCGATAGCCATTTCTTTGGGAAGACCGCACTGATAAATCTTAAGTTCGGGTCCTACAACGATAACGGAACGTCCTGAGTAGTCAACACGCTTACCGAGAAGGTTCTGACGGAAACGTCCGGATTTACCCTTGAGCATGTCGGAAAGTGACTTAAGTGCTCTGTTGGAAGGTCCGGTAACAGGTCTTCCTCTTCTACCGTTATCTATAAGTGCGTCTACAGCTTCCTGAAGCATTCTCTTCTCGTTACGTACGATGATATCGGGCGCACCGAGTGTAAGAAGCTTTGCAAGTCTGTTGTTTCTGTTGATAATTCTTCTGTATAAGTCGTTTAAGTCGCTGGTAGCGAAACGTCCGCCGTCAAGCTGTACCATAGGACGAATATCGGGCGGAATAACAGGGATAACATCAAGAATCATCCATTCGGGCTTGTTGCCTGACTCACGGAATGCCTCGATAGCCTCGAGTCTCTTCATGAGTTTGGATTTCTTCTGGCCCTTTGAGCTGTCGGAATCAAGTTCTTCCTTGATAGCTGCGTACTCTGTCTCAAGATCTACGCCCATGAGAAGTTCCTTAACTGCCTCAGCACCCATTCCTACGCGGAAAGAATCGCCGTACTGTTCTCTTGCTGTCTGGTATTCTTTCTCTGAAAGAACCTGCTTGAACTCAAGTCCGGAGTCAGCGGGATCGAGTACTACATAAGACACGAAGTAAAGAATCTTTTCAAGTGCCTTGGGGCTTAAATCAAGAATGAGACCCATTCTTGAAGGAATGCCCTTAAAATACCAGATGTGCGAAACGGGAGCGGACAGTTTGATATGTCCCATTCTCTCTCTACGAACGCTGGCCTTAGTAACTTCTACGCCACAACGGTCGCAGACAACGCCTTTGTAACGAATCTTTTTATATTTACCGCAATGACATTCCCAGTCTTTGCTCGGTCCGAAAATCTTTTCGCAGAACAAACCTTCTTTTTCGGGCTTTAATGTTCTGTAGTTGATGGTCTCGGGCTTTTCAACTTCGCCTCTGGACCATTCAAGAATTTTCTCCGGTGATGCCAAACCGATTTTGATTGAATCAAATGTTATCGGTTCATATCCATCTCTTTTTATATCAGACATTTCCTGGCTCTCCTTTTTAAAATAATGTGTTAAATGTTCAACTATTCGTCTTCACCTGCAAAATCATTTGCCGAATCCTCTTCGTAAACGTACTCTTCGGAGTAATCGTCATCGAATCTGTCATCGTTTTCTTCCTCACCGATTGTGTGCTCCGTGAAGCCCATCTCGGTCAGTTTCATGCCTTCATAATCTGCGGTGTCGGAATCGTCGCCCATTTCCGCACGGTATGTATTTGTATTAACTTCTGTATTTTCAAGAAGCACTACTTCGTTGCCGTCTTCGTCGAGAACCTTGACATCAAGACAAAGTGACTGAAGTTCCTTAAGTAATACCTTGAATGATTCGGGTATACCGGGTGTAGGAATGTTCTCGCCCTTGATAATTGCCTCGTATGTCTTTACACGACCTACAACGTCATCGGACTTAACAGTAAGGATTTCCTGAAGTGTATAGGATGCACCGTAAGCTTCAAGAGCCCAAACCTCCATTTCACCGAAACGCTGTCCACCGAACTGAGCTTTACCGCCGAGAGGCTGCTGAGTTACGAGTGAGTACGGTCCGGTCGAACGAGCATGAATCTTATCATCAACAAGGTGATGGAGCTTAAGATAATGCATGTGTCCGATGGTAACGGGTCCGTCGAAGTATTCGCCGGTACGTCCGTCACGAAGTCTTACTTTACCGTCTCTTGAAATAGGAACGCCTTTCCAGAGTTCTCTGTGGTCTCTGTTTTCATACAGATACTCGAGAATTTCAGGAAGAAGAACGTCTTTATATTTCTTTTCAAAATCTTCCCATGAACCGTTTACATAGTCATTTGCCATGTCAAGCGTATCCATGATGTCATTTTCGTTTGCGCCGTCGAATACGGGGGTTGCAATGTTAAATCCGAGAGCCTTTGCAGCAAGTGAAAGGTGGATTTCAAGCACCTGACCGATATTCATACGGGAAGGAACGCCAAGAGGGTTAAGCACGATATCAAGAGGACGTCCGTTAGGAAGATAAGGCATATCTTCTACGGGAAGCACTCTTGAAACAACACCCTTGTTACCGTGACGTCCGGCCATCTTATCACCTACAGAAATCTTTCTCTTCTGTGCGATGTAAATTCTGACCTTCTGATTAACTCCGGGTGAAAGTTCGCTATCGCCCTGAGCACGTGAGAATACCTTGGCATCAACTACTACACCGTATTCGCCGTGAGGTACCTTAAGAGATGTGTCTCTTACTTCTCTTGCCTTCTCGCCGAAGATTGCTCTTAAAAGTCTTTCTTCGGGTGTTAATTCTGTTTCTCCCTTGGGAGTAACTTTACCTACAAGGATATCGCCCGCACGAACCTCTGCACCGATACGGATGATACCGTTTTCGTCAAGGTCTTTACGTGCGTCTTCGCCGACACCGGGAAGATCTCTGGTGATTTCTTCGGGTCCGAGCTTTGTATCTCTTGCTTCTGTTTCATATTCTTCAATATGAACAGATGTATAAACATCTTCTTTTACGAGTCTTTCTGATAAAAGAACAGCATCCTCGTAGTTGTAACCTTCCCAGGTCATGAAACCGATGAGAGGGTTCTTACCTAAGCCTAATTCACCGTTTGCGGTTGAAGGACCGTCTGCAATAACCTGACCTGCTTCAACATGATCGCCCTGGAATACGATGGGCTTCTGGTTGTAGCAGTTGCTCTGGTTACTTCTGGAGAACTTGGCAAGCTTGATATCTTCTTTTGTGCCGTCATCATAAGCAATCTTGATGAGGTCTGATGCTACATATTCGATTGTACCGGCTTTCTTGGCTACCTTACATACGCCTGAGTCAACAGCAGCCTTTGCTTCCATACCTGTACCTACAACGGGTGCCTCGGTAAAGAGAAGGGGAACTGCCTGACGCTGCATGTTCGAACCCATGAGGGCACGGTTTGCATCGTCGTTCTCTAGGAAAGGAATAAGTGCGGTAGCTACCGAGAATACCATCTTGGGGGATACGTCCATGTAATCGAACATAGCCTTGGGATATTCATGTGTTTCTTCTTTGAAACGACCGGTAACCATCTTTCTTACGAAATGGCCTTCCTCATCGAGCTTTTCGTTAGCCTGTGCTACATGATAGTTATCTTCTTCGTCAGCAGCCATGTAAACAACTTCGTCGGTTACTCTGGGATTTTCGGGATCTGTTTTGTCAATCTTTCTGTAAGGAGCCTCGATAAATCCGTACTCATTTATTCTTGCATAGGAAGCAAGTGAGTTGATAAGACCGATGTTGGGACCTTCGGGTGTCTCGATAGGACACATTCTTCCGTAATGTGTATAGTGAACGTCTCGAACTTCGAATCCGGCACGATCTCTGGAAAGACCGCCGGGTCCCAATGCGGAAAGACGTCTCTTATGTGTAAGTTCGCCGAGAGGGTTGTTCTGGTCCATGAACTGTGAAAGCTGTGATGAACCAACGAATTCCTTCATGGCTGCCTGTACGGGCTTGATGTTTACAAGGCTGGAAGCCGAAACATCATCTGCATCGTGAGTGGTCATTCTTTCACGAACAACTCTTTCCATTCTTGAAAGACCGATTCTGTACTGGTTCTGGAGAAGTTCTCCGACAGCACGGATACGTCTGTTGCCCAAGTGGTCGATATCGTCCTTATTGCCGATACCGTACTCAAGATGTAAGCAGTAGTTGATACTTGCAAGGATATCTTCCTTGGTAATGTGCTTGGGAATAAGATCGGAGATGTTATTCTTGATTGCATCGCCGAGTTCTTCGGGTCTGTCGGCATATTCGCCGAGGATTGTCTGAAGTACGGGGAAGTAAACGAGTTCGGTAATACCAAGCTCTTCCTTATCGCAGTCAACCCACTCGGAAATATCAACCATCATATTGGAGAGTACTTTTACGTTTCTTTCTTCTGTCTGAATTAAAACAGAAGGAACAGCGGCGTTCTGAATCTTTGTAGCGGTTTCCTTATCTACAACATCGCCTGCTTTTGCAAGTACATCACCTGTAAACTCGCTTACAACATCTTCCGCAAGCACGTGGCCTACGATTCTCTTGTTGAAATTGAGTTTCTTATTATATGTATAACGTCCAACCTTTGCGAGGTCGTAACGTCTGGGATCAAAGAACATGGAGTTCATGAAGTTCTCTGCGTTCTCTACGCTGAAAGGCTCGCCGGGGCGAAGTCTTGCATAGAGTTCTCTTAAACCTTCCTGATAGTTCTTGGAAGGGTCTTTGGCGATTGTGGCAAGAATCTTGGGATCATCGCCGAAAACAGAGATGATGTCTTCGTCGCTGCTGATTCCGAGCGCACGAATAAAAGCGGTCATGGGCATTTTCTTGTTTCTGTCAACATGCACGCTGGCTACATCATTGGAGTCTGTTTCATATTCAAGCCATGCACCACGGTTAGGGATAACTGTGGATGCGAAGAGCTTCTTTCCTAATTTATCATGTGTATAATCATAGTAGATGCCGGGTGAACGAACGAGCTGTGAGACGATTACACGCTCGGCACCGTTGATTACGAAGGTACCGGTTTCTGTCATGAGAGGGAAATTCCCCATAAAAATGTCGGATTCCTTAATCTCAAACTGACCTGTCTTGTTGCCGTTCTTGTCTTTCTCCGGTACATACAGACGTGCCTTCACTCTCAAAGGTGCTTCATAGGTAAGGTCTCTTTCCTTGCACTCTTCGATTGTATGCTTTGCCTCATCCTCGGCAAGAGTAAAATCAACAAAATCAAGACGCATGTCGCCGCCGAAATTGGTGATGGGACAAATATCGGCGAAAGCTTCCTTAAGACCTTCCTTGAGGAACCATTCGTACGATTTTTTCTGCACTTCAATCAGGTCGGGAATTTCGAGCACTTCTTCCTGTCTTGAATAGCTGATTCGTAAGCTGTTGCCGTTGTACACCGGACGAATTCTTTTCTTTTCCATTGACATTCTGCTCCAATCTTTATATAATCACTAATTTTTTGGAGAAAATCAGGCTTTTTTTGAACCTTTTTTTAGGCAATAAAAAGTCAAATGGGCCACATCTCCCACATTAGCGCATTTTCCATCATAACAAAAAAACAACCGGAAGTCAAATACTTTTTCCGGTTGTTTTGAATATTTTTTCTAAAGATTTTAAATTACTTTAATGTAACCTTAGCGCCTTCAGCTTCAAGTTTAGCCTTGATGTCGTCAGCTTCTTCCTTAGAAGCGCCTTCCTTAACCATCTTAGGAGCTGCATCTACGAGATCCTTAGCTTCCTTAAGTCCTAAGCCTGTAGCTTCACGAACTACTTTGATAACCTTAACCTTGTTAGGTCCAACTTCTGTAAGTTCTACATCGAACTCAGTCTTCTCTTCTGCTGCTGCGCCTGCATCACCAGCACCTGCTGCTGCAACTACAACGCCTGCTGCTGCGGATACGCCGAATTCTTCCTCACATGCCTTTACAAGATCGTTTAATTCAAGTACGCTGAGCTCTTTAATAGCAGCGATAAATTCTTCTGTTGTTAATTTAGCCATTTTAATTTTCCTCCATATTGATAAAATAATACAAATTTACAGTTAATTATGCACCCTGCTGCTGCTCTGCGATCTGATTGATAACACGAGCAAAGTTGGAAATGGGTGACTTCATGCTGCCGAGCAGCTTTGCGAGAAGTTCTTCTTTTGAAGGTACGCTGGCGATCTGAGTGATGCCGGCTGCATCATATGCTGTTCCTTCTACGATACCTGCTTTAACTTCAAGCTTGGGAGCCTCTTTTGCGAATTTGCAAATTGCTCTTGCAGGTGCTGTAGCATCTTCAGTAGAGATTGCGATAGCTGTAGGTCCTTCAAGATAAGGAGCAAGACCTTCGAACTCTGTTCCCTGAATTGCAAAGTTGATCATTGTGTTCTTGTATACTTTGTAAGTAATGTTGTTTTCACGAAGTGTCTTACGAAGTCTAGTGTCCTGCTCAACGGTAAGTCCGCGGTAGTCAACTACAACAACTGACTTTGCATCTTTGATGCTTGATTGAATCTCTTCGATAATGGGTTTCTTTAATTCAATCTTTGCCATTTTCTTTTCCTCCTTCATTTATTTGATTGCCGAAAGAGTTTATTGAATAAAAAATCTCCCGCCGACAAAGCGAGAGAGCAAAATTTAATCCAAAACTTTTCTCCTCGGTAGGCGATTAAACTTACGTCTTTCGACACCTACTGTCTTCGGCATGGTCTGGCGACCTTTTCTAATTTAACATTACGAATATTAAATGTCAAGAAAAAATTTGTAAAAAGAGCGCTTCTTTTGAAGCGCTCCATTTTTTTACAGATACTTAATTGTGTTAACCTTGACACCGGGGCCCATGGTTGAAGAAATTGTAATGCTCTTTAAGTATGTACCCTTAAGTGAAGCGGGTTTAGCCTTAACGATAGCATCCATGATAGCCTTAAGGTTCTCAGTGAGCTGTTCCTCGCTGAAAGATACCTTTCCGATAGGGCAGTGAACAATGTTGGACTTGTCGAGTCTGTACTCAATCTTACCTGCTTTGATATCGTTGATTGCCTTTGTTACATCCATTGTAACTGTGCCGGCCTTGGGGTTGGGCATGAGACCTTTAGGTCCGAGTACCTTACCGAGACGACCTACAACACCCATCATGTCGGGAGTTGCTACTACAACATCGAAATCAAGCCATCCTTCATTCTGAATCTTGGGAATGAGTTCATCTCCGCCTACGAAATCTGCGCCTGCTGCTTCAGCTTCGTTAACCTTGTCACCCTTTGCGAAAACAAGTACTCTTACTGTCTTACCTGTTCCGTGAGGAAGAACTACAGCGCCACGAATCTGCTCTTCTGCATGACGTCCGTCACAACCTGTTCTGATATGAAGTTCAACTGTTTCGTCAAACTTAGCTGTTGCTGTTTTCTTTACGAGTGCAACTGCGTCAGCGGGATCGTAGAGAGTTGCTCTGTCAACCTGCTTTGCAGCTTCATTGTATTTTTTTCCGTGTTTCATTTAAATTACCTCCTTGTGGTCAATGCAATAAATGCTCCCACTTACTTAGATTAATCTTCTACTACGATACCCATTGAACGGGCTGTACCTGCGATCATGCTCATTGCTGCTTCAATGCTTGCTGCATTTAAGTCTTCCATCTTGGTCTCTGCGATTTCTCTGATCTTAGCCTTTGAAATTGTAGCAACCTTATCCTTGTTAGGTCTTGCGGAAGCGCTCTTTAAATTACAAGCCTTCTTTAAAAGTACTGCAGCGGGAGGAGTCTTTGTAATAAAACTGAAACTCTTGTCTGCGTAAACTGTGATAACAACAGGAATGATTACGTCACCCTTATCTGCTGTTCTTGCGTTGAACTGTTTTGTGAATTCAACGATGTTAACACCATGCTGGCCTAAAGCGGGACCAACAGGGGGTGCCGGTGTTGCTTTGCCGGCAGGAATCTGTAACTTGATATAACCTGAAACTTTCTTTGCCATTTTGGCTACCTCCTAATAAAATGTGGTTCGGCGCCGAAACCTCTTCGGCTCCCACTGTTCAAGAACATCTATAAAATATAGGAAATCCTATGAACAAACAACTTAAATTTTCTTGATATCAGCAAAGCTGATTTCAACAGGTGTTTCACGTCCGAACAATTCGACGTTAATTGTAACAACCTGCTTGTTGGCGTCGACTCTCTTAACGACACCGACTGTTCCGACCCAGACACCTGCGATAACATCAACGGTATCTCCTTCGGCAACATCGATGCGAATCTTTTCGGGTCCTTCGAAGCTTAATGCCTTCATTTCGTCCTCTGTTAAAGGAACGGGCTTACTTCCGGGTCCTACGAATCCTGTAACGCCTCTTGTATTTCTTACCACATACCATGCTGCATTGTCATCAGCATCCATATGAATAAGTACGTATCCGGGGAACATCTTCTTTTCGGATGTTTTTCTGACACCGTTCTTTACTTCGGTAACTTCCTGCATGGGAACTTTTACCTCAAGAATGGTCTCACGAAGCTCAGGTCTGTTCTCGATGGCCTTTTCAATGTTTGTCTTTACCTTATTCTCGTATCCCGAGTAAGTATGAACAACATACCATCCCATACCTTTGCCGGATTTATTGTCACTCTGACCAATGTCATACTCTTCTTCGATGAATTCTTCCATTTAAACCTCCGTGCCGGCATTAAAACAAATCTGCCGGTTTGTCAATCCTACAGACCTGTTAAAAAGTTGATTCCGTACTGAACGCCCAAATCGATAGCGGCAATCAAAGCGGCAACTACAACCGTAATAACGGTAACAACAAGAGTCTGCTTTAATACATCATCTTTAGTCGGCCATGTAATCTTCTTGAATTCAGATCTAATGCCCTTGAAAAAACTTCTCTTGGACTTCTTCTGTGTATCTGCCATATTTTATCCCTTTCCGGATCAAGCCGAATACCCGATTACTTTGTTTCCTTATGTAAAGTATGCTTCTTGCAGAATCTGCAGTACTTCTTGGTTTCCATTCTGTCGGGATGGTTCTTTTTTTCCTTTGTGGTATTGTAATTTCTCTGCTTGCATTCAGTGCATGCCAATGTAATTCTTGTACGCATTATTTATTACCTCCGTAACCGTATGTTCACAGTTATTTTTGCTGTCCGACTGATTTTTGAGTGCATAAAAAAAAGACCTAAAAAGCAATCTTGCTTATGTAGAATAACATAACGTTTTGTCTACGTCAACAACTTTTTGGTCTTTTTTGATTTGTTATACCAAAGGCTTCATGTCCTCGGTCTCTCCGAGGCCTTCTTCTATTACCCTTACCATGTTTTCCATTGCTTCTTCTTCGTCATCGCCCTCAACCACAAGTTCGATGGACTCGCCCTGCTTTACGCAGGCTGCCAGTACGGAAAGCACACTCTTGGCATTGGTATTGTTGTTTCTGTAATTAAATGTAATCTTTGATTTGTACTTTACTGCTTCTTTGCATAAATTGCCTGCCGGTCTTAAATGCAGCCCGGTAGGGTTTTTAATAACCACAGTCTTAGTAAGCATACGTTTTCCCCCCGTATTTTTACCCCAATAATTATTTTAAATATTATACAACTTTTTCAGTCTAAACTCAAGTTTCGTCCGCCTTAACACGGATTCTTATTTTAAGATTATCGCTCATTCTGAGTCCCGAAGGAAGTGTAACCTTTAAGGGAACAGTCATATAGCCCTGATTGATCTGAGCGATATTATTTTCTTCCATATATTTATCAAAATCGGCTTCGACCTTAATATCGGAAGCTATCACGTTTTCAAACTCGTCGGCAAGTCCGTATGCGACTATCTCCACTCTGTTGTCGAGTGCGGATTCGGTGCCGCCTATTATCTCAGCGCTTAAGCCCTCGGGCAGTCCGTCGAAAGATATCTTATTAAAATATATATTGAAAGTTTTTTCTGTTTCTTTTTCTATTCCCACCGTTACGCTTACCGCGCCCTTGAAGGAATCCTCGGCGGATTCAACTCCCGAAGGAAGATAGTTGAAGATGTTTACGCTGGTCTTGTAATCAGAATCCTGGTTGCTGATATTAACAGCCGTTGCAGGAATGGTTACCTGACTGATATTGTCAAGAACCGACTTCATTCCGGCGATTGTAACCTTGGAAGGAACTACCTGAACATTGCCGTTAGCCTTATAGCCTTCTTCGGGTTCTCCCGAAACATTGCATACGACATCTATCGTCTTGGTATAAAGAACTTCCTGGCTGACATTGATATTGTCGAGGTTCATCTTGAGTTTGGACGAATCCAGTCTCTCACCGAGCGCATCGTAAAGAATAATCGGTGCGGATGCGGAAATATTGCCCGAAGCTCCGTCAACATCCACCTGAATCTTGGCCGACTGAACTTTGTCGATTACCGACTTCGGTCCTTCGATGTTAACACGGTTTAAACTGATGGTGTAGTCGCCCAGAATATATCCGTCTGCGGGGAAGCCTACAGGCTCAACCTGGATGGCTTTCTGAATCTTTTTTAATTCTTCGACATTAAGTTCAACCTTGTCGAATTCGGGTTTCATCGAATCGATGTCTCCCGAATATTTGTTGGATGAAACCTTTAACGTAAGTGTATTGCTTTCGTTTAATTCCTTGCAGTCAACGCTCACGCTGATATT
Organism: uncultured Lachnospiraceae bacterium; assembly: GCA_902765365.1. GTDB lineage: Bacteria > Bacillota > Clostridia > Lachnospirales > Lachnospiraceae > UBA3766. The sequence goes on along the minus strand of CACWZK010000004.1, from coordinate 12,758 downwards.
GTCTTTGGAAAGATCCTCTATAACGGATCTTCTTCCGCTTACCGTAACGTCAACGGTTTCCTGTCCGGAAACTATATCACCTACAAGATTTTTCTCCGTTAAGAGCTGTTTGTTTAAAACATCTATGGTCACATCATTGAACTGCACGCTTTTAATGGGATCGTCGATGTTAACGACAACTATCCATATAATAATGGAAAAAAGTACAGCGAGGACTTTAAGATTAAGATTATGCGTCAGCTTTTGCTTCATCTTTCTTCTCCTCCTTCTTTTTTCCGTTCTTTTTGCTCTTGCCTTCCTTCTTGTCCTGAATTGCCTCAAGCTTTCTTCTTAAATCGATGACATCAAGACATCTGAAAAGCTCTCCGTTCTGTGCAACGGAGACTTTGCCTGTTTCTTCGGATACTATAATAACAAGAGCATCGGTCACTTCGGATATACCGACGCCTGCACGGTGTCTGGTACCGAGTTCCTTGCTTAAACTCCTGTTGTCGGAAAGCGGAAGATAACATGTGGCGGACTGAACTCTGTTGCCGCGAATGATAACCGCACCGTCATGCAAAGGAGTATTGTGTTCAAATATATTAACAAGAAGCTGACTGGATACCAATCCGTCAACCGTGATACCGGTTCTTTCGTATTCTTCAAGAGGAGAATCTCCTTCGATTACGATGAGGGCACCCGTCTTGGCACGTCCCATCTCGAAGCTCGCGGAAATAATCTCGTTTAAAGTCTTATCCGTAAATCTTCCTTCGTTCTGCTTGTCTCCGAGTAAAATAAGAGTGGTTAAAAGATTGTTCTTGCCGAGGTCTTCGATGAGTCTTCTGATCTCGGGCTGAAGTGCGACAATAATCGCAACCGCACCGAGGGTAAAGAGGCTCTTGCCGATCCAGATAATAGTGGTCATATCAAGGATTTCGGCGATAGCCATAAATACCAAAATAACGGCCAGTCCTTTTACAACCGCCCATGCTCTGGTATTCTTCATCCACTTCATTACCTGGTATAAAAGAAATGCAAGAATGATTATTTCGAGAACATCCAGAATACCAACTCTGGGAAGTCTGAATACCGTAAGATATTTACTTATGAAATCAAACATTCTCTGAAATACTGCCATTTACGTTACTCGTCGTTTCTGTTTAGTCTTTCCTCAAGTTTTCTTCTCTGATATGCCATTCTCTGGCTCATAGCAAGTTCCGAATCCTCTTCGGCACTTACTTCGGGTACAACTCTGGTGGGCTCGTCATCGCTTAAGTTCACGCGAAGTCTTTCTTTGGCCCTGGCCGCTTCTCTTCTTCTGGCTATCTCTGCCTGTCTTGCTTCGTATGCGGCTCTTTCTTTTGAGAACTCTTTATCCACGTCAATCATCTTCTGACGGTTCTGGGTTCTCTTCTGAGGAGTGGTGCTTCTTTGAACCTTTACTTCTTCCTCGGGAATTTCCGCCTTCTTCTCTTCGGTTGCTTCCGCTTTTCTTCTTTCTCTGGCCGCAGCCTGTGCCTTTTCTCTTCTCTCCTCATCGCTCATTTCTTTTTTGGCGAATACTTTGGGAGATTTCTTGGGCTTTGCTCTTTTAGGAGCGTCCGATGAATCGGCGTTGTCTCTGATATTGCCTGCGGTAATCTTGGGTACCGCTTTTACGTAGTAGTAATAATCATCGTCTTCGAACTGAACCTTTTCGGCTCTCGAATAATCGACATCGAATACCAGGAACTGAATCACTTTCACGACACCGCATGCAAGAATGGTGCCGAAGATAAGTCCCACGATTGAGATGTCGGTCTTGTATAAAATATCGCCCACGAGGATGGTGAGGATTCCGGTAAGGGCACCGGTTATCATCGCGATTGTCCATGCATAGTTAATCGACATTCTTCTGACAAGATAAACAACGATGACGATGAGGGCAAATGCCGCAGCGCATACAATCATTTCCTTGTATTTGATAACGCCTTCAAGAAGCGCACGAAGTCTTGTGAGCAGATCGGTTTCTCCGTTTTCCTCAAATGCCTTTGCGGCTTTGGTCATGTAGCTTAAAACATAAAAAACTATAGTTCCGCATGCTACGGATACCGAACTTGATGCCGATCCCACGAGGCCGAACGACATCGGTATTACGTAGGGAATCTTCAGCATAAAACAGATCGGTGTGAGTATAACAGCAAATGAATCTTTCGGGGAAAACCTGAAAAACAAAAGAAACATTACCACATAAACCACGGCCAGCACTATCGCAAATTCAATGCCTATCGCGTAGGCATGGGCCAGGGTTAAAAGTGCGCCTATTATAATAATCATGCTCATCGGCATGAACGAACAGAAGAGTGCAAGAATAACCACCAAAGGGAATTTGGTGATACTCTTCATGTATCCGAATTTTGCATTGATAATGCAAAAAACAACCATTGCCGTTATGAATTTTCCTGCGGGAACCAGATATGCTTCAAACTTGCTTAAAAAAGTAACTACCTGAAGTCTGATTTCTCTCAACTTAGTCATCATCGTCTTCTTCCTCAAAGTCCTCTTTCTTGCCGTAATGAGACAAAAGTTTTTTCAGATTTCTCGAAAAAATTCTTTTATATCTGACTGCTTTGTTGTATTTCACAAAGAAAGCAATCGCAACTATCGTTACATAGGCGCTGACAAAAGCAATATAGGCGAGTATCAGTTTACGCGCCTGACCGAGTAAATCTATTCTGTAAAAATCCACCATAAGAGATTCGGAATTACAGAGAACGTAAAGTCCGATAATCATCAAGAAAACAACGGTAGCACAGATGACCGAACCGAGAATCTTAAGGCCGATGTAATCGGATCTGAAATATCTCGCTACGGGTTCGTTCTTTCTGCCCTCCGTCTTTTCGTATATGGCGATTCTCGTCATAAGACGTATTTTCTTTTTTCCCTGATCGTTAATCATAATCTCTTTAACTGCCCGAACCTATCGCAACGGTAACAAAGTAAACATTCTTTAAACCGCCCGAAATAAGGGTTCTGCTCGCTTCATCGAGAGTAGCACCCGTGGTATAGACATCATCAACCAATATAATATTATTATATTTTACACCATTTTGGGGCATATGAAAAGCCCCAACGGTATTCTTTAGACGTTCGTTTCCGGTCAGTTTTTTCTGCTCTTTTGTCTTTTTTGTTCTCTCAAGCAGATGCGCATCCACAGGCAGACCGAAGCGCTTCGAAAGCTCATTCGCAAGAAGCTCGGACTGATTGTATCCGCGCTTTTTAAGCTTGGACGGATGAAGCGGAATCGGAACGAGCACATCCGCATTGAAACTCTTTATTATATCCGACAAATGCCTCTCTATTCCGTCCGCATAAAAGACGGCATATTCGGGTCTTGAATTGTTTTTGAAACTGTTGATTGAATCTTTTACGGAGTCGTATTCGTACAGGGCTATCCCTCTTAAAAAACTCTTTTTGTGCTTTTCGCAGTCCGGACAATATTCGGCGTAAGGCGAATCAAGATGCTTGGAGCATTTAAAACACCTTTCTCCCGTGACACGCCTCGGAATGCGTATGCACTTGTCGCAAATTAATTTTCCCTTGTCGAGTATCTCGTCACATATCGGACATCTTCGTGGGAATAAAAGCGATCCTGTCAATCCATTACCTCTTTGAGTCTTTCGGTAAAATCCGTATATCTTCTTCTGTCGGCATCATTTGAAACCATCTCTTTGATCTTTTCGCTGCTGCCCAAAATCATCACGCAGTCCGTGGCTCTGGTAATCGCAGTATAAAAGAGATTTCTCGTAAGAAGCATCCTCGGCGTATCAAGTATGGGAATTACTATGGCCGGATATTCGCTGCCCTGGGACTTGTGAATGGTTATCGCATACGCAAGTTCAAGTTCCTCTATCTCGTCTCTCGCATAGGTGGCTTCCCTTGTCTCGTCAAACAAAACCGTTATGCTTCTTTCAAATTCGTTAATTCTGATTATTTTTCCGATATCGCCGTTGTAGACGCCCTCGCCCCTCTCGACGATTATGTCGTTAAAGCCCCTGCAGACCCACTCCAGATCGTAGTTGTTTTTTATCTGCATCACTTTGTCGCCCAGACGGAATATATTGTCGCCCCTGGTGATTTCGCTTTTTCTTCTGTCGGCGGGATTTAAGTGTTTCTGAAGCACTCTGTTTAAGGCCTCAACTCCCAAATCGCCTTTTCTGCTCGGAGATAAAATCTGTATCTCCGCGGGGTCCACTTTAAACTTCTTCGGAATTCTGTTTTTAACCAGTTCGATAATATCATTGGTAAGACGGTTCTTTTCAGCTCTTTCGAGGAAAAAGAAATCGTTGCTCTCATCGTTTTTGTCAAGTGGAGGACAGATGCCTTTGTTCACGCTGTGCGCATTGACGATTATTCTGCTGTCGATGCTCTGTCGGTGGATTTCGGTTAACCGCTCGCTCATAAAATAACCACAGTTTAAAAGATCCCTGAAAATATTGCCCGCTCCCACGCTCGGAAGCTGGTTCATATCTCCGACCAGTATTACTCTCGAGCCTACCTGGACAGCTTTTAGAAATGCGGCAAAAAGGAAAACATCCACCATCGACATTTCGTCTATGATATAAACATCCGCTTCGAGAGGATTTGCTTCGTTTCTCGCAAATCTCGCTTTCTCGCTGTCGTCTCCTATAGCCTTTGCTTCCAAAAGTCTGTGAAGCGTTTTGGCCTCAAACCCCGTTGCCTCGCTCATTCTTTTGGCCGCTCTGCCGGTGGGTGCCGCCAGAACCACGTCTCTTCTGTCTTTAAAGAAATATTCTATGAGTGCTTTTATAATCGTCGTTTTTCCTGTACCGGGTCCGCCTGTTAAAAGAAATATACCGTTTTCTATGCCCGCATGAATCGCTTCTTTTTGCGAGTCGTCGAGTTCAAAGGAATAATTGCCCATGATTCTCTCAATCATGTCCTCACGGTATTCCTTTTCGGAATCACTTTCTTTTGTCTTTGCAAAAGCATCTTTCAGGGCTTTTAGTTTTGTGGCGCAGTATGCTTCGTCAATATATACGTATTTAAGGAAAACCTTATCCGGTTTTTTGATGGTAATCTTGTTGGAAATATGGAGATTGCCGATGTTTTCTTCTATGAGATCCTCGCTTACCTCAAGTATCTCTTTGGCTTTTTCGATTAAAAGATCTTTGGGAAGGTAAGTGTGGCCTTCTTCGAGAGCAAGAGTTAAGGTGTACTGAATGCCGGACATGATTCTTTCCGAATCGTTTTCTTTTATGCCGACTTCCCTTGCGATACCATCCACAGTTTTAAAACCCACGCCGAAGATGTCCTCTGCGATTTTATAAGGATGTTCTCTTACAACCGAGTACATTTTCTCGTCGTATTTTTCGTAGATTTTAGCCGCGAGATTGTTCGAAATATTGTAGTTTTGCAGGAAAATCATGGCATCTCTCATGCTTTTTTTCGAAGCGTATTCGATGGCGATATTTCTTGCCATATTATCGCTGATGCCCCTGACTTCCGCGAGACGTTCGGGCTCTTTTTCGAGAATGTCGAGAGTATTTGCACCAAAAGCAGTGAAAATACGCACGGCCATTTTAGGGCCGATGCCCTTTAGGGCGCCCGAAGCGAGATATTTAATTACAGCATCTGTGTCTGTGGGCTGAACAGCCCTGTAAGAGGTCATTTTTATCTGTTTGCCGTACACGGGATGAATGACTTCGTTGCCCGTGACTTCGATATAATCTCCCTCTGAAAGACCGAAAACATTGCCTGTTACGGCAATGCTTCCATCTTCAACTTCAGAAGTATTTAAGATAAAAATACCAAAATGATTTATATCATTGACATATTTAAAAGAATCGACAGAACCTTTAACTACCACTTTTTATTTCACCTCATCTGCCCGTAAAGGATCTGTGTTTAGAGCAGTATTAAACTTCGTAATACTTGGTATCAAGATATTCAACATATTTTCCGGTACCGATGGCAACGCAGGTTAAAGGCTCGTTGGCAGTATTGGTTTCAATACCGGTCTTGATTTCGATTAAGTCCTCGAGACCTCTTAACATTGAACCGCCGCCGGTTAAAACGATACCACGTTCCGCAATATCCGCGGAAAGTTCGGGCGGAGTCTTTTCAAGTACGGAGTGGATGGCGTCAACTATCTGTGTGGTAGTTTCTTTTAAGGCCTCTTCCATTTCCGTGGATGTAACGGTAACGGTGTTGGGAAGACCTGATAAAACATTGAGGCCCTTAACTTCCATGGAATCCTCTTCGAGTCTTCTGTATGCCGAACCGATCTTTATCTTGATATCCTCGGCTGTTCTTTCACCGATAGATAAGTTGTGTTTTCTCTTGATATATCTTGCAATGGCTTCGTCAAAATCATCGCCCGCAATCTTGATTGATTCGGATACTACGGTACCGCCGAGTGAAATAACTGCGATATCCGTTGTACCGCCGCCGATATCGACGATCATATTTCCGCAGGGCTTTGAAATATCGATACCTGCACCGATAGCTGCCGCGATAGGCTCCTCGATAATGGAAACATCTCTCGCGCCTGCCTGATATGTAGCATCAAGTACAGCCTTTCTCTCAACTTCGGTAACGCCCGAAGGAACACAAACCGCTACTCTGGGCTTTCTGAACATCCTTCTGCCGACTGCCTTCTGGATGAAATATTTCATCATCTTCTCTGTAACGGTATAGTCGGAAATAACTCCGTGTCTCAAAGGTCTTATCGCCTGAATGGTACCGGGTGTACGGCCGATCATAAGTCTCGCCTCTTCACCGATTGCTCTTATCTTATTTGTATCTTTATCAAAAGCCACAACAGAGGGCTCTTTTAAAACAACGCCCTTGTTCTTCACATAAACAAGAACCGACGCTGTACCCAAATCAATTCCCAAATCCGAATTCTGCATCTCTATATCCTTTCCTTAACGCAGTTACGCATAATAATCTATGATGATTATACTCCAAAGACGAAAAAAATCAAACTGAAATATAATCAGGACGCCGAGGGGCTGCCGTACGATACTACGCGGGCACGGCTCAACACTCGAACCGACCATGCGATACACCGTGGGCACGCTCTCGCTAAGATGTCGCACGTAGCGACCACTAAACTCGCTCTCTCACTTCGTGCTCGGCTCGTTAAGTGGCGACGGCGCCATATTACCCACTTGTGCATCACATGGTCGGTTCTCGCTGTATAATTTTTCCCTATTTATTCTTTTTAAGCATTTTAGCGATATATTGACCGGTAAATGAATTCTTATTCTTGGCTACCTCTTCGGGTGTACCTTGTGCGATTACAGTTCCGCCACCGTCTCCGCCTTCGGGACCGAGGTCGATAATGTAGTCGGCGGTTTTGATGACGTCAAGGTTATGCTCGATGACTATTACCGTGTTGCCGGCATCTGTAAGTCTCTGAAGGATGTCCACGAGTTTGTGTACGTCCGCAAAATGGAGGCCGGTGGTGGGCTCGTCCAGAATGTAGATGGTGTTGCCCGTTGATGCACGGGAAAGTTCGGTTGCTAGTTTGATACGCTGTGCCTCGCCGCCCGAAAGCTGGGTCGAGGGCTGGCCGAGTCTGATGTAGGAAAGGCCGACATCGTTTAATGTCTGCATCTTTTTCTTGATGGAAGGTATCGCATCGAAGAACTCAAGTGCTTCGGCCACGGTCATTTCAAGCACATCGGAAATGCTCTTGCCCTTGTATTTGACTTCAAGTGTTTCTCTGTTGTATTTCTTACCGCCGCAGACTTCGCAGGGTACGTAAACATCCGGCAGGAAATGCATTTCGATCTTTACGATACCGTCACCCGAGCAGGCTTCGCAGCGACCGCCTTTTACGTTAAAAGAAAATCTGCCCTTCGAATATCCTTTCGCTTTGGCGTCTTTGGTTTCGGCAAAAAGATTTCTGATAAGATCGAAGACTCCTGTGTAAGTCGCAGGATTGGACTTCGGCGTTCTTCCAATCGGAGATTGATCTATGTCGATGACTTTGTCGAGTTTCTTGATCCCTTTTATGTTTTTGTGCTTGCCGGGAACGCACTGCGCACGGTTTAGGTCTCTCGCAAGTCTCTTGTATAAAATCTCATTGATCAAAGAACTCTTGCCCGAACCCGAAACGCCCGTTACGCAGGTGAATACGCCGAGCGGAATATCCACGTCAATGTTCTTTAAGTTGTTTTCGGCAGCACCCTCAATGGTGATAAAATCCTTGGGTTTTCTTCTCGTGGCAGGAACCGGCACAAAAAGATCTCCCTTTAAATACATACCTGTAATGGAGTCGGGACATTTCATGATGTCTTCGGCTGTTCCGCATGCAACGACCTGACCGCCCTTTTCGCCGGCCAAAGGTCCTATATCCACGATGTAATCCGCCTGAAGCATGGTGTCTTCGTCATGCTCAACGACTATAAGATTGTTGCCCAAATCCCTGAGTTTTTTAAGGGACGCAAGAAGTTTGTCATTGTCTCTCTGATGAAGGCCGATACTCGGCTCATCGAGAATATATGTTACACCGACCAATCCGGAGCCGATCTGAGTGGCAAGACGGATTCTCTGTGCTTCGCCGCCCGAAAGAGTAGCCGTCGGACGTGACATTGCAAGATAGCCTAAGCCTACATCCATCAAAAATCCTACTCTCGCGCGAATCTCTTTTAGGATCTGATTGCCTATAAGAGCCGAATTGCCCGTAAGTTCCATCTCTGTGAAGAAGCGGTGCAGTTCGCCGAGAGGCATCTGCGTAACCTCGAAGATGTTCTTATCTTTTACGGTAACCGCGAGAGAAGTCTTTTTTAGTCTCATTCCCTTACATTCCGCACACTGTGTGTCGGACATGTATTTTTCGTATTCCATTCTCGCGCTTTCAAACGGTGTCTGACGATATCTGTCGATGACGTTTTTATACAAGCCTTCGAACTGAATCGGATATACTCCTCTTCCTCTCGAACTCTCGTAATAAACGTCCACAAATTCATTGGTTCCGTTTATGATAATGTCCTGAATCTTCGCGGGAAGTTCCTCAAAAGGAGTATCGAGCGAAAACTTAAAATGCTTTGCAAGCGCGGTTAATACGCCGTTCGAAAAAGAACCGTCATTCTTGCTGTTTTTCCAGCCGATAACCTGTATTGCACCCTGTGACAAAGATAACGAGCGGTCCGGAATCATCAGGTTTATGTCAAATTCTCTCTTAAAGCCGAGGCCGTCGCACGCGGGACACGCACCGAAAGGATTGTTAAAAGAGAAGCTCCTCGGTTCGATTTCGTCTATGCTGACGCCGCAGTCGGGACATGAAAACGACTGGCTGAAATTGTATTCCTTGCCTTCGGAATCAGCCACGGTAAGAAGACCTTCGGAGAGCGCTAATGCATTTTCCACGGATTCCGTCAGTCTGCTCTGGATATCTTCTTTTATGATGAGTCGGTCGATAACGATATCAATATTGTGCTTTATGTTTTTATCAAGTTTGATTTCTTCGTCGAGTTCGTATAAGCTGCCATCGATTCTCGCACGAAGATAACCGCTCTTGGCCGCTCTGGATAAAAGCTTTTCGTGCTCACCCTTTCTTCCTCTTATAACCGGAGAAAGAATCTGAATCTTCGTACCCTCGGGGAGTGCTAAAATCCTGTCGACCATTTCGTCGACGCTCTGTCTGGAAATCTCCCTGCCACATTCGGGGCAGTGCGGAATACCGATTCTCGCATAAAGGAGTCTTAAGTAATCGTAGATTTCCGTTACGGTTCCGACAGTGGATCTCGGGTTTCTGTTGGTAGACTTCTGATCGATACTGATGGCGGGAGAAAGACCCTCGATAAACTCGACATTGGGCTTTTCCATCTGTCCGAGGAACTGTCTCGCGTATGACGAGAGCGATTCCATATATCTTCTCTGGCCTTCGGCATAAATCGTATCAAACGCAAGCGACGATTTGCCGGAGCCCGAAAGTCCCGTGATAACCACGAATTTGTTTCTCGGGATATCTACATTCAGTCCTTTTAAGTTATGTTCTTTTGCGCCTACTATCCTGATGACATCGGATTTCGGAAGCATTTTCTGTGCCATATAAAACCTCTTTTATATTTATTTGCGAAAGCAGGCGTCTAATCGTTGCTCTCGGCTATAGTATTTCTGATCTTTTTAAGTTCGGTAATCTGGTCTCTGTAAATCGCAGCATTTTCAAAGTCAAGATCCGTTGCCGCTTTTTTCATCTGTTTTTCGACGGATGCAATGAGTGTATTAATCTCGTCGAGAGTCATGCTCTCAGGCTCCATCTTCCATGTGTTTTCGGCCTCTGCCACTTTCTTCGAGATTGAAATCACGTCCCTGACGGCCTTTTTGATCGTGGTCGGAATGATGCCGTGCTCTTCGTTGTACTTCATCTGAATCTCACGGCGTCGCGCGGTTTCGTCTATCGCAACCTTCATCGAATCCGTGATTGAATCGGCGTACATGATTACATGGCCTTCACTGTTTCTCGCCGCACGGCCGACGGTCTGTATGAGCGATGTCGCCGAACGGAGGAAGCCCTCCTTGTCCGCATCTATTATCGCCACGAGTGCAATCTCGGGAATGTCGAGTCCTTCTCGTAAAAGATTGATGCCGACCAGAACATCAAACACATCGAGACGCATATCTCTTATTATTTCCGCTCTCTCTAAAGTGTCAATATCCGAGTGAAGATATTTTACCCTGATACCGACTTCTTTTAAATAATCCGTCAGATCTTCCGCCATTCGTTTTGTAAGCGTGGTCACAAGGACTTTGTTGCCTCCCGCGGTGACTTTGTTTATCTCCGATATCAGATCGTCGATCTGGCCTTCGGTGGGCCGCACGAAAATCTCGGGATCAAGCAGTCCCGTAGGTCTTATAATCTGCTCGGTTCTTAACATTTCGTGCTCTTCCTCGTACTTCGAAGGAGTAGCAGAAACGCATAAAAGCTGGTCTATCCTGTCTTCAAATTCCTCAAACGACAAAGGTCTGTTGTCAAGCGCGGACGGAAGTCTGAAACCGAAATCAACGAGCGTGTTTTTTCTGGCCCTGTCGCCCGCATACATTCCTCCTATCTGAGGTATCGAAATATGCGACTCGTCGATTATCAGAAGAAAATCGTCCTTAAAATAATCCATGAGGCAGTGAGGCGGATCGCCGGGCTTTAATCCCGCGAGCACGGGTGCATAGTTTTCAATGCCCGAACAGGTGCCTGTTTCTTTTAGCATTTCCAGGTCGAATGTGGTTCGCTCGAGTATTCTCTGGGCCTCCACGAAACGTTCCTCGCTCTTAAAAAATTCCACCCTGTCGCGCATTTCTTTTTCAAGCTTTTCACAGGCAATATCTATCTTTTCTTTTGAAATAACATAGTGCGAAGCGGGGAAGATCGCGACATACGAAAGAATCGCTTTCTTTTTGCCCGTCACGGGGTCAATCTCCGCTATCTCTTCTATTTCGTCGCCCCAGAAAGAAAGACGCACAACGCCCTCGCCGCCTTCGGCTTTGGCTATCTCGAGCGTGTCTCCTCTCACCCTGAAAGACGAACGCGTTAAGTCCATATCGTTTCGCTCGTACTGCATGTCCACGAGGCGCGCGATGATTTCGTCGCGGTCAATCTGAAGTCCCGGGCGAAGAGACATTATCATGCTCTCGTAATCTTCGGGGCTGCCCAGACCGTATATGCATGAAACCGAAGCCACAACAATAACATCCCTTCTTTCCGTAAGGGATGCGGTGGCGGAAAGTCTTAATTTGTCTATTTCCTCGTTAACCGACGAATCTTTTTCGATATACGTATCCGTCGAAGGAACATAAGCCTCAGGCTGGTAGTAATCGTAGTACGAAACAAAATACTCCACGGCGTTTTCGGGGAAAAACTCTTTCATCTCCGAATAAAGCTGGCCCGCAAGTGTTTTGTTGTGCGAAATAATCAGTGTGGGCTTGTTCAAAGCTTCGATGACGTTTGCCATCGTAAAAGTCTTGCCCGAGCCCGTAACTCCTAAAAGAGTCTGGCACTGATTGCCCTTTTTAAAGCCCTCCACCAGTTCTTTTATGGCCTGCGGCTGGTCGCCTGTGGGTTTATATTCCGAATGTAATTTAAAATCCATAATTTTTTCCTTAAAAGAAACGGTCTTTGCCGGGAGATGTGTCCCCAAGTGGTCAAAAAAGCCAAAACGGAACCGTCCCCGAATGGCTCAAAATTAAAAATGATATGCCGAAGTTAAGCATATCATTTTTTTGTAAATATGTCTATATTATTTAGAACGTTTGTTCGTATTTTGTCTCTTTTTATTTTGCTTCCCGAGAGTTTAGCTCGTTATACTTCTTCACCATATAATCCACGGTGTTTTTGGTACCGTTACCATACTCTCTCCAGCATTCGTTTCTGACTTCTTCCCTGCCCTTTGTGAACTCATCGCTTTCGATGCATGAATCAATCAGGCTCTTGATATCGGAGAGATTGTCCGAAGTAATCATCCTGCCGAGTCTTTTAAGTGCGCCAAGCGTCCAGATGTCTTCATCAAGCCACCAGAGATCGTAAGCGGATGTATCGAATTCTGTATCCGTGTAAATGACGGGCTTGTCGTAAACAAGCGCAAAATCAAATACAACGCCCGAGAAGTCCGAAATAAGAATATCGGATCTTTTAAGAACCTCAAAATTGTCGCGGTCCCTGTTCCATTCGAGACGGTCCGACTCGGGAAATTCTTTCATAAGCGAATCCATCAGTTCTTTTTCTGCCGTAAAAGACTGCGGATGCGGTCTTACGATGATGTGATACCCGG
>CACWZK010000003.1 GCA_902765365.1 uncultured Lachnospiraceae bacterium | reverse complement strand
CAAGCGGATCATTGAAAATGCCGGTTATTTCAAACTTTTCGATTCCGATGAGTTTAGCCATTTTATCAAAGGATTTTTCCGCACCGCTTCCGCCCTGGCACGCAAAGGCTGCAAGTGATTTTCCGACGAGGGCGTCTTTGTTGTCTTCTATAAAAGTCCTGAGCGGCGGCGTAAAAGTGCCTGCCCATACGGGAAAGCCGAAGACGATTCTTTCATATGAAGAAAGGTCAACATTATACTCTTCAAGATCGGGCTTATCTTTAAACACAGCGCTTTTTCCACCCCAGAAAAACTTCTTAAAGCCTTTGTCGGCGTAAGCTTTTTTGGGGATTAATCTAAGCAGGTCTGCGCCTGTTTTTTCTTTTATCCTGTTTGCAGCATATTCGGTATTTCCTTCAAGTGAGTAATAAACGATTAAGGTTTTCATATTTTTTCCTCCGGATAAAAGAATTATAAGACATTTGTCAATCAAATAAAATTAGAATATACTAAAAACATGAATCAGAAAGAAAGAATCGAAAAAATAATAGAGGCACTGGATGCGCAGTACGGAACGGATTTTATATGTTATCTCGAGCATAAGAACGCGTTGGAACTTCTGATTGCGACTATTCTTTCCGCGCAGTGCACCGATGCGAGAGTTAATACCGTAACGCCGACTTTATTTGCAAAGTATAAAAATGCAAAAGATTTCGCAAATGCCGATTTGGCAGAACTTGAAGATATAATTCATCCGCTTGGCTTTTATCATGCGAAGGCCGTTAATATTATCGGCTGCTGCAAAAAGCTTGATGATAAGTTCGGCGGAGAAGTTCCCTCTTCCATAGAAGATTTAACCTCCCTTCCCGGAGTCGGCAGAAAAACCGCGAATGTTATCCGCGGAAATATTTATCACGAGCCCAGCATAGTGGTCGATACGCATGTCGGCCGTATCAGCCGGAAGCTTGGAATCACGAAGAAGGAAGATCCGAAGGACGTCGAATTTGACCTGATGAAGAAAATCCCTCGGGACCACTGGATTCTCTGGAACATTCATCTTATCACTTTAGGTCGAAGCATCTGCAAGGCTCCAAAGCCGAAGTGTAGCGAGTGTTTTTTACGAGATTATTGTCCGACAGGACAGAACGCTTGCAAAAACATTTAAATTCATTTATAATCCTTTTCGTACACATATTTAAGAGGTGCACATATTATGATGAATTTACATACAAAAAAAGCTAAAGTCATTATCGCGGCGGTCGCCATTGTACTTTGCCTTGCGATGATCATTCCTTTTCTGGTATCGATGTTTTAATTAAGTCAATGCCGGTCGAATGTATCGCATGCAAAGATTTTTGTATGCAGTTTAATAGTTGGCGACGAACCGGTAAGCGATGATGAAAAGTGAATCTCTTGAAAAAGGGACTAAATAAATATGAAAATAATCCGGCGCGTCTTTTGAAGACAGCGCCATTTTAATTTATATGACGTTAAACAATAAAGAAAATAAGCCTTATATCAACAGGAATATCCGGCCGGGCGACTTCATAGTTGCTACCAAATGGATCGGAATCGAAGGAGCACTTGAGATAATAAATCATAAAAGAGATGAACTGATAAAACGGTTTTCGCCCTCTTTTATGGAGTATTTTAAAGATTACGAAGCGAGTCTTTCAATCGGCAAAGAGTCAGGCGCAGGCGATTCTTTTATGATAAAAGAAACAATAATCGTATCGGACGGCGGAATTTTCAAAGCGCTCGGAGAGCTTGCGAAAATTGCAGGCAGAGGGCTGGAAGTTGATATAAAGAAAATTCCCGTTAAGCAGGAAGTCATTGAAATCTGCAATTTCTTTGATATTTCTCCCTACGAAATGAAGTCAAAGGGAATGGTGTTATTGGTTTTAAAAGAGCCCGAAGCGCTCGTTGAATATTTTAAAAGCGAGGGAATTCCCGCCGCGGTTATAGGTAAGATCAGGGACGACAACGACAAACTGATTTTAAACGGGGAAGCCGTAAGGTATCTCGATAAAATAAAGCAGGATTCAATCGGAAAAATCCTGTGAAAAAGCAAAAACAGATTTAAATCTTTTAGAATAATTAATTTTGAAAGGACAAATAATATGCGCGAAAAAATTTTAAAGGCAATTGAGAAAAACAGCAGAATCGATTTAAAGGAACTCTCGATAATGCTCGGCGAGGAAGAGATTGACGTCGTTAACGAGATAGCCGCGATGGAAGCGGAAGGCATTATCTGCGGATACCACACTCTTATCGACTGGGAAAAGACCAGCATAGAAAAAGTCAGTGCGCTTATTGAAGTTCGTGTAACTCCTCAGAGAGGCCAGGGCTTTGATACAATTGCGGAGCGTATTTACAAATATCCCGAAGTTAACAGCGTTTACCTTATCTCGGGCGGTTTCGATCTTCTGGTATCTCTTGAGGGCAAATCCCTTAAAGAGGTTTCGAATTTCGTTTCCGACAAATTGTCGACGCTTGATACCGTTTTGAGTACCGCCACACATTTTATCCTTAAAAAATACAAGGATCACGGTACAATACTTGCTAAAAAATACGTGGATGAAAGGCTGAAAATGACACCATGAGAAATCCTTTGTCAGATAAAATAACCAATATAAAACCGTCCGGAATCAGGAAGTTTTTCGATATAGTAAGCGAGATGGAAGATGCCATTTCCTTAGGTGTGGGCGAGCCTGATTTTGATACGCCCTGGCACATAAGAGACGAGGGTATCTACTCACTTGAAAAGGGCAAAACTTTCTACACATCGAATGCCGGATTAAAAGAATTAAGACAGGAAATCTGCAATTACTACGGCAGAAAACAGGGAGTCGTTTACAATCCCTTAACCGAAACACTGGTTACCGTGGGTGGTTCGGAGGGCATAGACCTTGCGCTTCGCTGCATGTTAAATCCCGGAGACGAAGTAATCATTCCCACACCCTGCTATGTTTCGTATGAACCCTGCACCGTAATGGCAGACGGAGTTCCCGTAATACTGCCTCTTAAGAATGAAAATCAGTTCAGATTAACCCCTGAAGAACTCGAGGGAGCAATCACGGAAAAAACAAAGGTTTTGATTCTTGCATTTCCGAACAACCCTACAGGGGCAATCATGGAAAAAGAAGATTTGGAGGCCATAGCTCCCATCATCGAAAAGCATGATTTATTCGTCATTTCCGATGAAATATATTCGGAACTTTCATATAAATCAAAGCATGTCTCAATCTGCTCGATACCCGGAATGAGAGAGAGAACCATCATCATAAACGGTTTCTCGAAAGCATATGCCATGACAGGCTGGAGACTCGGATATGCATTAGGACCCGAAGTAATCATAAAACAGATGATCAAACTTCATCAGTTCGCAATCATGTGTGCTCCCACGACGAGCCAGTATGCAGCTATCGAAGCTTTGAAAAACGGCGAAGAAGACGTAATCGAAATGACCGAGGCATACAACCAGAGAAGACGTTATCTGATGAACGAATTCAAAGAGATGGGCCTTCCCTGTTTTGAACCCTTCGGTGCATTTTATGTATTTCCCTGCATAAAAGAATTCGGCATGACCAGCGAAGAATTTGCACTTAAGTTCCTCGAGGAAGAGAAGGTTGCGGTAGTTCCCGGAACCGCTTTCGGAGACTGTGGCGAAGGGTTCCTTCGAATCTCCTACGCATACTCGATAGAAGATTTGAAAGTTGCCATCGGCAGACTTAAGAGTTTTGTAGAAAAGCTTAGAAATCAGTAAACAAAAGCCTTCCCGAGGGAAGGCTTTTTAAAAAACGGAAAGGATAAATATGAACATAGTACTTCTCGAACCCGAGATACCGTTTAATACAGGCGCCATAGGTCGTACATGTGTAGCGACCGGCACAACGCTTCACTTGATAGAGCCGTTTGGGTTTATATTGAATGATAAAAGTGTAAAAAGAGCCGGAATGGATTACTGGGATAAATTAGATGTGCATAGGTATATAAATTATGCAGATTTTTTAGAGAAAAATCCAAATGCTCACATATACTTTGCGACCACCAAGGCCAGACATAAATATACGGATGTTGAGTTTGAAGATAATGATTATATTATGTTCGGCAAAGAGAGCGCAGGCATTCCGGAAGAGATACTCATAGAGCATCCTGACGACTGCATCAGAATTCCGATGCTTCCGGAAATAAGATCGTTGAATTTATCCAATTCCGTTAATATTGTTCTCTACGAGGCGCTCCGTCAGAACGGCTTTAAAGGCCTTGAAGAAAAGGGTGAACTCCACAGACTTCACTGGTAAAAGATTTATAAAACAAGAAAGGTGCCGACTTATCCCCATAGTCGGCACCTTAAACAAGAAAAGTGCCTCGCACCAGAATGATTGCCAGACACTTTTGCCAGAATTGTTTAGTTTAGATAAAGCAATTCGTATTATTTAATTTCTTCGGGAAGAACTTTATTCAGTCCTGCCAGATATGCTTTTAAGAGCTTTTTATTGCTTTTTGAAGTCGCGCGGTATTCAACTAGGAGATTTATTTCATCCGCTGATAAATCCACGAATTCCGGTGTTTTTTCATAAGAGAAGAAATCCGAAAGAGAAATTTTAAAACCCTGACATATTTTTCTGAGGGTTGGCAGCGTTGGTTCGTTATTTCTTTTAAAAAGGGTGTTTAAACTGCTTTCGGGAATATTGGATTCCAGGGATAATCTGTATACAGACCAGCCCCGAGCGGCTAACAATTCTTTAATTCTTTGTAAAGTCTCGTTATATTCCTTCATTTTTTTCGAAAATCTTCCAATGTATGATAACTGCCTGATTAAGCAGGGAATTATTTATTCTTTATAAAATTATTTTACCTTTATAAAAATATAAATTGTAGTACGACAAGGCGTGACAACAATTACTAAAAATACCACGCAAATGTGTCGTAAATTTGTTTTTAAGGATACTTTTATCTATATTGTATTAAGCAGAGACAATAAAAAAACCGCCGAATCCGGCGGCTTTTTTTAAATGCTGTAATTTAGTTCTTTTTATATACTCTCGTGTACAGGAAAATCATTACGAGGAGGCTTAATAATGTGAAGATTCCGATGTAAATGCACATTGCGTTTACGGGAAGGCTCTTTTCAAATATCGATGCGTTGAAGGTCATTGACTGACGGATGGCATCAACGAAAGCTCCGTTGTCCACACCGCCGATTGAGCGGTTCATTTCATTAAGGCAGCCTGTCAAAAGCATGTTTCGAAGCAGTGCGCAGAGCTGGCTTGCGGGGAAAAGATTGCAAAGGGTCTGAATCTTTGTGGAAAACTGTGAGATAGGAATGTAAGCTCCGATTACAAAACCTGCGGCTGCGGAAAGGATTCCGAAGAATGCTCCTGCTGCTGAGGAAGATTTGAAGAAAAGAACAACCGTCATAAACAGTGCGCTTGAAGACATGCATCCGAGAAGAATTACTCCGTATGCTCCGAGTATGCTTAATGCGCTTAAGTGCATATTGCCGAGGAAGGAAAGGATTATAAGTCCTGCTGTTAAAAGAAGCGATGTCATTAAAAATGATGAGATAACCGCTGCTGAAAGATAGGAGAGAATAATCTGCCATCTTTTTACGGGAGTTGCGAGGATGTCGTAATCAACTTTGCGTTCGCGGTCTTTTACGATGGTTGTCAGACAGTTGTAAGGGATGGTGATTGTTGCGGAACCGAGGATGCCGACAAGAAGAACACCGTTTACGAACATCTTTACGTCTTCTGCGTTTATGAATGCTTCGAGACCCTGCATGCTGCCTTCGATTGCACTTACGAAAGATCCCTTAAGGAAGAGAAGGTAAAGCACGAATACTATGATTGATGTGAGCAGTGAGAAAATCACCGAGTGAATGTCTTTAAAATATATCTGTACGTTTCTTTTTGTTAATCCGATAAAACCTTTCATTTTCAAGTCTCCTTTTTATGTATTAATATTATTTTCTTTTAGTTTGCTATCATTCTTCCTGTGAGGTTTAAGAACACATCGTCCATGCTTCCCTTGATGATTTCAAAATCTTTGAACTTGTCTTTGTTTGCGCTTAGGATATCAAGTATGTCCTTGTCGAAAAGAATGTTGTAATGGTCTGCGTCGTATATGATTTTTGAGTTTATCGAGGCTGCCGTTTGATCGTTTGCCTCACTTCTTTCTGTATACCAGAAAAGCTTGGAGGAAGCGAAACTGCTTTTAAGTTCTGCGGGAGTTCCGCGGGCGATGACCTTTCCTTTGTCGAGGATTACCACGTGATTTGCATCCCTTGTTTCTTCCATGTAATGCGTGGTTAAAAAGATTGTCATGCCTTTTTCTTTTCTTAAATAATCGATGTAGTCCCAAACGATTTTTCTTGATTTCGGATCAAGTCCGGTGGTCGGTTCGTCTAAGAAAAGAATCTTCGGATTGTTTAAAAGTGCTCTGACGATATCGACTCTTCTTCGCTGCCCGCCCGAGAGTTTCTCGTACTTGCGGTTCATTATTTCATTAAGTTCGAAGCGTTCATAAAATTCTTTTAGTCTTTCTTCGATTTCTTTTTTGTTTAGTCCGTAGTAGCTGCCCCTCGTGAAGAGGTTTTCTTTTACGGTGAGTTTGTCATCGAGTACCGAGTTTTGAAAAACGATTCCGATTTCTTTTCGTATAAGATCATCTTCTTTGCCGAGTTCGTGACCGCAGATTCTGATGTCGCCCGATGTTTTTTCGAGGATGGTGCAGAGGATGTTGATCGTTGTGGATTTGCCTGCTCCGTTTTCTCCGAGGAATGCGAAGAGCTCTCCTTCTTTTACTTCAAAATTTATTCCGTCCACAGCGAGATGTTCGTTATATTTTTTTACAAGATTTCTGACTTCGATTACGTTCATTTTTCATGTCCTTTCGTTTTGTTTTTGCTTTGTATGAGACCATTGTATCGAAGCGTGAAAATAAAAAAAGAGCAACTCGACCAAGATGCAAAAAAGGTCTACCAAGTTGCTCTTTTATGATTAATTTTTTGATTTTTAAGGATTATTCTTCGTCGCGGATGGAATCCAGAGCGCTGTTTATTTCCTTGTCTTCCTTAACGTAAAACCACTTTGTCATTATCCAGACGAATGCGTACACAAAGATGAAAATCAGTATTACGAACAGGTAACTTATGATATCCGAATACCATTTAAACAGCCATCCGAGGAGCGATACCGCAGCAAAAACCAGAGTGAACTGAATGATTATCCTGACGAAAAACGGCTTTATTTTTTCGGCGTTAAGCACGAACGAAGGCAGTGAACAGAGTACACCGGCTAAAATAACGCTTAAGAGGAAATACCAGTCGGTTGCATAAGTGTTTCCCGTAAAATGCATAACAGCCTGTGCAACCCCTACCGCAAGGAATATACCGAGAGATATAAAGCTTGTCTGAAAGAAAAGCATTTTTATTTTGCTCATAAGTCAAGCCTCCTTTTAATCTCTTTCACATAACTTCTCGAAATGACGATTTTTTCGCCGTTTAACATGGTTGCTTCCATTCGCCCGCTCAAATCGGATTTTACACCTTTTATTTTCTTTAAGTTAACAATCATGGATTTGGATATTCTTAAAAAATAAGCACCGAGGGTTTCTTCGAGTTCGTATAATCGTAACTTAGTCTCAAAACAGTCGTCTTTTGTATAGACAAAGCTTCTTTTATCCACGGATTCTATGTAATAAAAAGCCGTGGTTTCGCAAAGAATCGTTTCTCCGTCTTTTATGAGAGGTAACTTTCTCTTTCCGCCTTCGAGGATTTCTATCGCAGCTTTGATGTCTTCGGTATTTGATTGTGCTTTTATGAAAGCTTCCTCTTTTTCGGGGGAATCAACTTTCTCAAATTTAACCTGCATTATATGCTCCGCTTATTTGGTCTATTCTTCTTCGTCGTTTATATCGGATAATGTAAGGGTAAAGATAAACTCGGTGCCTTCGCCTTCGGTACTGATTACATTTATGTTTTCTCCGTGTGCACGGATGATTTCACGTGTGATGGAAAGCCCGAGACCGGTACCTTTCTTGTCTTTGCCACGGGATAAATCAGTCTTGTAAAATCTGTCCCAGATCTGATTCAGACTCTCTTTGGGAATACCGATTCCCTGATCTTTTACGCTTACGAAAACTTTTTTGTGCTTTTCTTTTGTTTCCACAAAAATCTCGGAATTCTTGTTGCTGAATTTGATTGCGTTATCCAGCAGATTATAAAGCACCTGCTGTATTTTGGACATATCGCCTTTGACGAATAATCTGTCACCGGTAAGTGTTAAATTGACGGTGATTTTCTTTTTCTGACAGGAGCCCTCAAAGGTTGCGAGAGTATTCCTTATAACGGTATTGATGTCAAAGTCGGTCAGCTCCAATATCATTCCTTCGGTATTTAAGTTATTTAATGTAAGAAGTGAGTTTGTGAGCTTTATCAGTCGGTCCGATTCGTTGGTTACGATTTCGAGATATTTGTTGTGAAGCTCGGGCGGAATGGTACCGTCAAGCATTGCCTCGGAGTAACCTTTTATGCTGGTTAAAGGCGATCTGAAATCATGCGAAACATTTGCAACGAGCTGCTTTTGATTGTCTTCGCCCTTTGAGAGTTCGCTGGCCATGTAATTAAGCGATGCAGCCAGATATCCGAGTTCGTCTTCCGAATCAATCTGGAACTGGTAACGCAAGTTTCCGGCTGCGTATTCCTCGGTTGCCTTTGTGATTTTTCTTAAAGGTCTGTAAACGTTGCTCGTAAAGAAAATCAGTATTATTAGCGAGAGAACGAACAGAATGATGAAAAGATAATACGAGAGGGTAAGCAGCTTTTCGGACAGACGTTTAAGTTCGGAAACGCTTTTGTGGATGGTAACGTAGCCGAGTACCTGATATCCGTCGGTAATGGGCGCGAAAACACTTAAAACATCCTCATCGAACATTCCGTAAAAGTTACCTACCTTATAGTAACCGCCGATATTGTCCGCGGGGTTGAAATTGTTGACATATACGGGATTTTCGACATCGACCGGGCTGTCGGAAGAGAGCACTATAAGACCGGAAGGGTTCATTATCCACAGAGTCGAATCAAAATAAAGCGCCAGAATATCGAACTGCTTTTTGACGGATTCAAGACTTGTCTCCGAACCGTACAGATCTTTGGCGTATGTATCTGCGATGATGATTGCCTCTTTGTAGAGTTTGTCGGCTTCGGTTTTCGTAACCAGATCGTTAATGGCTCTGGATGAGAAAGTTGCCACAACCAGAAAGCCGAAGAGAGCAAACAAAAGATAAGCGAATATGAACTTTGTATAGATGGTTTTTTTCATTTATGCTCCGTTCTATTCGGACAAAGTTACTTTAATATCCATATCGATATAGGTATCTCCGTTTAAACGCGAAACGGTAACCACTACCTCGTCCTGAGGTTTGCATGCGTTTATTTCGAGTTCGTAATCAAGCACACTGGTAATAACCGCATCGTTCATGGCCGTAATGACATCGCCCTTGTGAATGCCGCCCTGCATGGCCGGTGAATCCATTTCGATGTCGGTAATATATGCGCCGATGGGAACCTTGTAATAACGCATTGCCGTGGAGGATACGTTGGTCACATGAACACCCATGTAAGGACGGGGAACATCGTTGCACATATCTTCGATAAGTTTGCGCAATTCGGTTACACCGACGGCTGAAACAAGGTTTTTGTTCTCGGATTTATTGTAGGACTGATCGATTATTCCGATGACACTGCCGTTTTTGTTGATAAGGACACCCGAGCCGTTCTCGGAACCGAAGATATCGGTTGTGAGAAGGGAATAATTATGGTCGATTCCGTTTATTTCGTATCCCGTGGATGTGAGCATTCCGTATCCGATGGAAGAGCCGTATCCGAGAGGATCGCCTATGGCGAGTACGATATCCCCGGGCTTGCAGGAGAGCTGCGAATTAGCCAGGGTTGCGTATGTTATGGCACTTTTTGTGGTATCGTTAAGCTCGGCAAGAGGAACCGTAAGAATTGCGTAATTTGTAAAAGGATCGACAGCTTTTACGGTTGCCGAACACTCCTGTGTATTCTGGAAGGAAACCAGGATTTCATTCGAACCGGACAGTATTTTGGCATCGGCCAGAATAAAGAGGTCGGTACCGTTGTCTTCCATGATAAGCCCCATGGTCTTGGTCTGGTCTTCGTATGAGGAATTAAGCCAGGTGGTTTTGTCCTGGATTGCCGTGACATTTACCATGGACTTTCTGGATTCGGCCGCAACGGCTTTCATCTTGTTGAATATTCCCTGGTAGTCGTCTATATCGGGCTGATAAGCTGCGATTGCATCCGCGATTGCTTCGGTGTTGTCGGGAATTTCTATCACGGGTTCCGGCTCGACCACATCCTCGATTAACATGTCTTCGGGAAGAATTTCTTCCGTGGGCTCTAAGAGTTTTAACTCGACTTTCTCGGGTTCGGGTGCTTGGTTGAAACTGTTTAAAGTTCCTTTTTCAAAAAAGAAAAAGACAAAGCACGCAACCAAAGCAAACGTTACCGCAAGGGCAATCGTTAAAAGAGACTGCCTGAAAACCTTGCGCTTGTTTATGGGGCGCTC
Organism: uncultured Lachnospiraceae bacterium; assembly: GCA_902765365.1. Taxonomy (GTDB): domain Bacteria; phylum Bacillota; class Clostridia; order Lachnospirales; family Lachnospiraceae; genus UBA3766. Next base: position 20,784 of record CACWZK010000003.1, on the reverse strand, counting down.
GGTTATTTTTTCACGTAAGAAGGTATAATCGTTATTTTCATGAGAACTGTTCTGTTCGTTCATTTTCCAAAAATCCTCTTAAAAAAATAAAAACAATACAATGTAATAATAACACCCGCCGTTTAATGCTTCAAGCGTAATGCGAACTTCTGTTTTACCGACAAAGTATAGATAAAACCATCACAAATTCTAGATGTGATTTTTACCAAAAAAAATGAAAAAAGATTTAATTTACCTATTATTAATTTTATGTATAATAATAAGTGTGGGTTTTTGCTTAAATCCTTAAGCAACTAACCGCAATATTTTTTTCTTAGGAGACATTTATGTACAGACATATCATAAATCCCCAGATAAAAAAAGGTCACATAAATCCCGAAATTCAGGGACATTTCAGTGAGCATCTCGGAAGATGTATCTACGAGGGTATTTTTGTCGGGGAAAATTCGGATATTCCGAATGTCAACGGTATGCGTACGGACGTTGTCGAAGCTCTTAAGGAAATGAAAATCCCCGTGCTCAGATGGCCCGGCGGATGTTTTGCCGATGAGTATCACTGGATGGACGGTATCGGCGATAAAAAAGACAGAAAAAAAATGATTAACACAAACTGGGGCGGAGTAGTCGAAGACAATTCTTTCGGCACGCATGAATTCATGGAACTCTGTCGTCAGCTTAACTGTAAAACATATGTTAACGGTAACGTCGGAAGCGGTACCGTAAGAGAAATGAGCGAATGGGTTGAATACATGACATTCGACGGTGTATCCCCCATGTCGGAGCTCAGAAAGAAAAACGGCCACGAAGAAGCGTGGAATCTTGATTATTTCGCAATAGGAAATGAGACCTGGGGCTGCGGAGGCAATATGAGTCCCGAGTATTATTCCGATCTTTACAGACACTATCAGACATTTGTCAAAAATTATAATCCCGACAGGAAAATCAAAAGACTTGCGGTAGGACCGAGCGACAAGGATTATGCATGGACCGAGACTCTTTTAAAGAAGTGTTACGAACGTGCGGGCTCGTGGAACAATGCGCACGGATTTATGGACGGACTTACCCTCCATTATTACACTTTGCCTTACGACTGGGCTAAAAAGGGCGCTGCAACGGGCTTTAACGAAAAAGAGTGGTACATGACTTTGAAAAAGACTCTTTTCATGGAAGAGTACATTTCGGGCCATTCGGCAATCATGGACCGTTACGATCCCGAAAAGCAGATAGGCCTTATGGTGGATGAATGGGGCACATGGTACGATGTCGAAGAAGGCACCAATCCCGGTTTCCTCTATCAGCAGAACACCATCCGCGATGCACTTGTAGCCGGAATCAATTTAAACATCTTCAACAAGCACTCCGACAGAGTAAAGATGGCCAACATAGCACAGCTTGTAAACGTGCTTCAGGCGGTTATCCTAACCGAAGGCGAGAAGATGATCAAAACGCCTACATATTATGTATTCAAGATGTACTCCGCTCATCAGGACAATGATCTCCTCGAGAGTTCCATCGACACGAAGAAAGTCGGTCTTGAAGACGAATACATGGTTCCGAATCTTACCGAGTCCGTTTCGGTTGACAGAAGCGGAAAGATAATAATCACCGTGACCAACCTTTCACTCGACGAAGAAGCAATGATTGAAAGCGTTCTGCTCGGAGCCAACATAAAAGATGTCAAGGCAAAGATCGTAAAAGGAAAGATGGACGACCACAACACATTCGATGCTCCCGATGTCGTAAAAGAAGAGGAATTCAAAAACATTTCTTTTAAGAACGACAAGATCAGATACACGATTCCTCCTTCAAGCGTAATGTGCATCGAAGTTACCGCATAAAATATGGAATATAAAAAAATATGCAGACGCTGTCTCATCTCGGAAATGGGCGAAGAAGCTTACAAAGAGATGATAAAGAAACACACGGACATCATAAAAGAAGAAGACAAAAGCGATGATGAGACGTACAAAGCAAGACTTGACACATGCAAGGAATGCGAAAAGCTGAATGCCGGCACCTGCGCTTCCTGCGGATGTTTCGTGGAGATAAGGGCGGCACTTAAAAGATCCGCGTGTCCGAACAAAAAATGGTAAATAAACTCTCATTTTGAAAATGATTAAAGAGAGAAAAAATAAAAGGAGAAAAAGCTATGGAAATCAAAAAAGTAACAGACCCGTCATTTAAGAAGTATGGCAAGATTATCGAAGGAATCGATTTTTCAGAGATTCTTAAGAATCTTGAAGCGCTTCCCATGCCCGCAGAAGGAGTTGAATACTTCCCCGGAGTAGAAGCACTTGAGAGCACACCCGCAACCAAGATTATTTCCGAAAGCCTTTACGGCGGAATGCCCATCCAGATCGGTATGTGCAACGGACATAACAAGGCACTTAATGCAGTTGAGTATCACAGAGATTCCGAAATCAACGTAGCTCTTTACGATATGGTTCTTCTTATCGGCGAATTAAAGGATGTTACGGAAGATTTCAAATATGATACATCCAAGATTGAAGCATTCCTTGTACCTGCAGGCGTAGCAGTAGAAATGTATGCAACTACTCTTCACTATGCTCCCTGCCATGTGGAAGACAAGGGCTTCAAGGCAGTTGTAGTTCTTCCCAAGGGAACCAACTATGACCTTACATTCAAGAATTCCTACACCAAGGAAGACAGACTTCTTACAGCAGTCAACAAGTGGCTCATCGCTCACGAAGACGCAAAGATTGAAGGCGCTTTCAACGGTCTTGTAGGTGAGAACATCACAATCGATTAATTAAGTATATTTAATAACCAAAACACATAAAAGGAGACAGAATATGTATTATATCGGAGTTGATCTTGGAACATCTGCCGTTAAGTTAATCATGATGGAAAAAGACGGCACAATCGTTAGTTCCGTATCAAAAGAATATCCTCTGTACTTCCCCAATCCCGGCTGGTCGGAGCAGAAGCCCGAAGACTGGAAGGCTGCGGTACTTGAAGGATTAAAAGAATTAGTAAAAGATTTTGATGCTACTAAGGTAGCAGGTATCAGTTTCGGCGGACAGATGCACGGTCTCGTAGTTCTCGATGAGAACGACAATGTAATAAGACCCGCAATCCTCTGGAACGACGGACGTACACAGAAAGAAACGGATTACTTAAACAACGTAATCGGCAAAGACGTTCTTTCCGCAGAGACTGCAAATATCGCATTCGCAGGATTCACGGCTCCCAAGATTCTCTGGATGAAAGCCAACGAGCCCGAGAATTTCGCAAAGATTAAAAAGATTATGCTTCCCAAGGACTATATCGCATATATCCTTTCGGGCGTATTCTCAACAGACTATTCTGATGCTTCAGGTATGCTTTTACTTGATGTTAAGAATAAGAAGTGGTCCAAGAAAATGTGCGAGATTTGTGGCGTAGACGAATCAATGCTTCCCAAGTTATATGAATCTTATGAAGTAACAGGTACCGTTAAGCCCGAAATCGCAAAGGAACTCGGATTCACAGACAACGTTAAGGTCTGCGCAGGTGCAGGCGACAATGCGGCAGCAGCTGTAGGTACAGGTGTTGTAGGCGACGGCGGATGCAACATTTCTCTCGGTACATCCGGAACAGTATTTATTTCATCGGCTAAGTTTGGTGTTGATGAGAACAACGCACTTCACTCATTCGACCATGCAGACGGCAACTTCCATCTTATGGGATGCATGCTTTCTGCAGCATCATGTAATAAGTGGTGGATGGATGAAATCATCAAAACCAAGGATTATGCGGCTGAGCAGGCAAACATTACAAAGCTTGGTGAGAATCACGTATTCTTCCTCCCTTACTTAATGGGAGAAAGATCTCCTCACAACAATCCCGACGCCAGAGGAACATTCATCGGTCTTACAATGGATTCCACAAGAGAAGACATGACTCAGGCAGTTCTCGAAGGCGTTGCATTCGGACTTCGTGATTCAATCGAAGTTGCAAGAAGCCTCGGTATTCCTCTTACCAAGACAAGAATCTGCGGCGGCGGTGCAAAGAGCCCTCTCTGGAGAAAGATGATTACCAACATCATGAACATGGAAGTTGAAAGAATCACATCCGAAGAAGGACCGGGACTCGGCGGTGCAATGCTTGCAGCTGTAGGATGCGGCGAATACGCATCTGTTGAAGAAGCAGCAAAGGCTATCGTAAAAGTTCTTGATGTTGAAAAGCCCGATCCCGAACTTGTTGAAAAGTATGAAAAGAAGTATCAGCAGTTCAAGACCATTTATCCGGCTTGCAAGCCCATCTTCGACATAATTAAATAATATGTAAAAAAGGTGCCTGACTCCCAATGGGTGTCCGGCACCAATAAATAATAAACAGGAGATTAAGTATGAACGAATTGGAACTTAAGAAAAAGGCCAATGATGTCAGAAAAGGTATAGTAACAGCTGTTCACGCTGCAAAGGCCGGACATCCCGGCGGATCGCTTTCCGCAGCTGACATCATGACATATCTCTACTTTGAAGAGATGAACATCGATCCTGCCGATCCCAAGAAGGAAGACAGAGACCGTTTCGTATTGTCAAAGGGACATGTTGCTCCCGCACTTTACTCGACACTTGCCAACAGAGGATACTTCCCCGTTGAAGAACTCGAGACATTAAGAAAACTCGGCTCCAGACTTCAGGGACATCCCTGTATGCAGGAAACACCCGGCGTTGATATGTCTTCAGGTTCACTCGGACAGGGCGTATCTGCAGCCTGCGGTATGGCACTTTCCGCTAAGCTTTTAAACAAGGATTACAGAGTATACGCTCTTTGCGGCGACGGTGAAATCCAGGAAGGCCAGATCTGGGAAGCTGCAATGTTCGCAGGTCACAGAAAACTTGACAACCTTGTTGTAATCGTAGACAACAACGGACTTCAGATTGACGGTAAGATTGAAGACGTATGTTCTCCTTATCCCATCACCGACAAGTTCAAAGCATTCAATTTTAATGTAATCGAAATCGACGGTCATGATTTTAACCAGATCGCAGATGCTTTCAAGAAAGCAAGAGAGACAAAGGGTATGCCTACAGCCATTATCGCAAAGACCACCAAGGGCAAGGGCGTATCTTTTATGGAAAATCAGGCTTCATGGCACGGCACAGCTCCCAACGACGAGCAGTACGCTATAGCTATGGAAGATTTGGAAAGGATTGGTAAAGAGTATGTCTGATGTTGTAAAAATAGCAACAAGAGAGAGCTACGGTAACGCTCTTGTTGAATTAGGAAAAATCAATGATAAAGTATATGTACTGGATGCCGATCTTGCAGGTGCCACCAAAACAGGTACTTTCAAGAAAGCCTTTCCCGAGAGACATATCGACTGCGGTATCGCTGAATGTAACATGACAGGCATCGCAGCAGGTCTTTCTACAACAGGAATTATTCCTTTCTGCTCATCTTTCGCAATGTTCGCAGCAGGACGTGCTTTCGAGCAGGTAAGAAACTCAATCGGTTATCCTCATCTTAATGTAAAGATCGGTGCCACACACGCCGGTGTTACTGTCGGTGAAGACGGTGCCACACATCAGTGTAACGAAGATATAGCATTAATGAGAACCATTCCCGGAATGACTGTAATCGTTCCTTCGGATGATGTTGAAGCAAAGGCTGCAGTTAAAGCAGCTGCAGAATATGTAGGTCCCGTTTACATGAGATTCGGCAGAAGTGCGGTTCCCGTAATCAACGACAATCCCGATTACAAATTCGAAATCGGCAAAGGAATCACACTTAAGGAAGGCAAAGATGTAACAATCATCGCTACAGGCGTTTGTGTATGCGAAGCTTTAAAGGCAGCAGAAACACTCGCAGTTGACGGAATTGATGCCGAAGTAATCAACATTCACACAATCAAGCCTCTTGACAGAGAACTTGTAATCGCAAGTGCCAAGAAGACAGGCAAGGTTGTAACCGTTGAAGAGCATTCCGTTATCGGGGGCTTAGGCAGCGCAGTAGCAGATGTCCTTGCGGAGACAGGTGTTGCAACTCTTAAAAAGATTGGGGTACAGGATGTATTCGGCGAGTCCGGTACAGCCGCTCAGCTTCTTCACAAGTTCGGTCTTGATGCAGAAGGCATCGCAGCCGGCGTAAAAGAATTTGTATAAAAAACGTTTATAAACTTGAATTCCTTTTTCAATCTTTACGGCTGATATTTGGGAAAAGGTTAAAGTTTGTAATATAAAAAAACAAAAAAGAAAATATATAATGGGAGGCTAACATTATGAACAACATTCCTAAGATTAAACTTGGTATCGTGGCTGTAAGCCGTGACTGTTTCCCCGAATCACTTTCGGTTAACAGAAGAAAAGCATTAGTTGATGCTTACAAGGCTAAATATGATGCAGCAGATATCTATGAATGCCCTATCTGTATCGTTGAGAGCGAAATCCATATGGTTCAGGCTCTTGAAGATATCAAGAAGGCAGGATGTAACGCACTTTGCGTATACCTTGGAAACTTCGGTCCCGAAATTTCCGAAACACTTCTTGCTAAGCACTTTGACGGACCTAAGATGTTCTGTGCAGCAGCAGAAGAAACACAGAACGACCTTTGCGGCGGCAGAGGCGACGCATACTGCGGTATGCTTAACGCAAGCTACAACTTAAAGCTTCGTAACGTAGGCGCTTACATTCCCGAGTATCCCGTAGGTGATGCAGAGGACTGCGCTAAGATGATCAATGATTTCATCCCCGTTGCAAGAGCACTCGTTGGACTTTCAAAACTTAAAATTATATCATTCGGTCCCAGACCTCTTAACTTCCTTGCTTGTAACGCTCCTATCAAGCAGCTTTACAACCTTGGCGTAGAAATCGAAGAGAACTCCGAACTCGATCTTTTCGAATCCTTTAACAAGCATGCAGGCGATGAAAGAATTCCCGCAAAGGTTAAAGAGATGGAAGAAGAACTCGGCGCAGGCAACAAGAAGCCCGAAGTACTTGCAAAACTTGCTCAGTACGAATTAACACTTCTTGACTGGGTTGAAGGACACAAGGGTTACAGAGAATACGTTGCTATCGCAGGTAAGTGCTGGCCCGCATTCCAGACACAGTTCGGATTCGTTCCCTGCTATGTTAACTCCCGTTTAACAGGTATGGGTATCCCCGTATCATGTGAAGTAGATATCTACGGATGTCTTTCCGAGTTCATCGGTACATGCGTATCTGACGATATCGTTACTCTCCTTGATATCAACAACTCCGTTCCCAAGGATATGTACAAAGAGTCTATCGAAGGCAAATTCGATTACAAGCATACAGATACATTCATGGGATTCCACTGCGGTAATACATGCTCCAAGAAGCTTGCATTCCATGAGATGAAGTATCAGATGATCATGGCAAGAGCACTTCCCATCGAAGTTACAAACGGAACACTCGAAGGAGACATCATTCCTGGAGATATCACATTCTTCAGACTTCAGTCAACAGCTGATGCAAAGATCAGAGCATATCTCGCAGAAGGTGAAGTACTTCCCGTTGCAACCAAGTCATTCGGTGGTATCGGTGTATTCGCTATCAAGGAAATGGGACGTTTCTATCGTCACGTTCTCATTGAGAAGAATTATCCTCATCACGGTGCTGTTACATTCGGTCATCATGGCAAGGCACTCTACGAAGTATTCAAATACATCGGAGTACCCATTGAGGACATCAACTACAATCAGCCCGCTTCACTTCCTTATCCTACAGAGAATCCTTTCAAGTAAGATAAAATGTGAAATAATCTAAAAGATATAAAAGAACCCGGTGCAAATGCATCGGGTTCTTTTTGTGAGGAAATTAAAGGAATAAAATATTAAAATCCGGAAAGAAGGATATTGTTAAACACTCCTTCGAGGTATTCCTGATTTCCGGACATAGGCGTTTTGACACTCTTTAACTCGCCCGCTCTTTCGGCAAGCTCGCTGAGAGTTGCTTCTCCTTTTCTGATTTTCTGACCGAGTTCGGTATTGAAACTCTCATATTTCTTTTCGACGAAGCCTTCTCTTCCTCCCCAGAATACATAGCCTTTTCCGCCGAGTTTAACTGTCATCTCTATGGCTTTTTTAACCTGAGCAGCGGCAAAACAGTAAACGTCAACATCGTTGGTACTGCCGGCACCGTTCATAAATCTGGGATTTGAGAACATATTTGCGGTACCCCAGAGACATTTAATATCGGTTCCTTTTGTTTTTTCGAGAATGTAGTCTGTAATTTCGTCCAGTCTTCTGTTGGTTTCGTTGATATCATCAGCTTCGGGAACAAGATCGACATCATGGAAACAGTAATATTTTATGCCGAGTTTCTTCATGAACTCTATACCTGCATCAACCTTTGCTTTTGCATGCTCCATCGTTCCTTCTTTTTCGGCGCCGAATCTTTTATCAGCGGTTCCGCGGCCGAACATATCTGTTCCGTTTGCACAGAGATTGTGCCACCATGCCATTGCGAAAGGAAGATGTTCGCTCATTTTCTTGCCCAATACAACTTTCTCGGGATCGTAATACTTGAAAGCAAAAGCGTTCTTGCTGTCGGGTCCCTCATACCTTATTTCGGGTATGTTTGTAAATATTTCACTCATTGGAAGTACCTCCTGTATTTATGCTTTAGGTTAGTTGCAACTAACTAAAAAACATTATACTAATTTTTTTTCGTACAGTCAATCAAAACAGAATTTGCTAAAGTTGATGATAAGTTTAATCACGTAATATCGTTAAAACGAAAAATATGTTACAATAAAAAGGATATGAGAAAATTTCTGAAACTGCTGGTCAAGCCCATAGAAAAGATTTTTAATAATCTGAGATTCCGGCACAAATTCTTTGTGCTTTATTTTACGTGCGTTTTTATACCGCTTATCGTAACGGACATAATTATTGTAAACGCTGTGTACGAACAGGAAATCAGAGCCATTAAATATGACATGGAATATATCGCCGGCGTTTATCAGAATTATTTCGAAAACATGCTTTCAAGCGATGTGACGCTGGCAGAAAGTGTAAACAAAAACCCGAAGATAAATGATTTTGCGGTTAAAGAGTACGAGAACGGATATGATTTCTGGGCGGATTATACGAGCATTATTTATGATTCGTTTCTTGAAACGACTTCCGGACTTAACAGAAACAGTATAGTAGTATATGCGGATAACGATACGCTTCTGGATGCCCAGTTTATCAAAAAACTGTCAGGAGTATACACCCAGAAATGGTATCAGGATTTTATCAAAAGCGAAAGAAAAGACTTAATCTGTGCATATTACGATACAAACGAAAAAAGTGAATTCCGAAGCAAAAGAAAATTCTATTATATAAAAAGAATGGATTACTATGACAGCAGCGTAGGTAAGATTGTTGTAATCGGACATGACTCGAGTACGCTTCAGAGTACGTTAAAATCTTTCAACTCAAAATATCCGGCATATGTTATCATCGACGATTATGTTGTATTCTCCACGGAAGGTGATATGGTTATCTACAGATCGCAGGTGGATTTAACCAACAAAAACAATGTTGTAAAAAAACTGAATATCGCCGGCGCACAGGTTGATATTATAATCGTAAACCAGACAAAAATCATTTCGACGGCCATAAAGGATCACTGGCCGGTTCTGGTAGTGCTTTTTATAGTTACGATTATCATTCCTTTGATCATGTTAATGATAATTGAAAACACGGTTATCAAAAGAATTGCAATTTTGGAAAATGCTTTCGGAAGCGAGAAAACAAACACCTTCAATTCCATCAATAACGTCGAGGGAAACGATGAGCTCGCCTCCCTTATGAAAAAATACAACAAGATGGTTGACATTACCAACGAACTGGTAACAACCGTATACAAGGATAAAATCAAGGAACAGGAAAGTGATATCGCAAGGCAGAAAGCGGAACTTCTGGCTCTTCAGAGTCAGATTAATCCACACTTTATGTTCAATGCTCTGGAAAGCATCAGAATGCATTCGCTTTTAAAAGGTGAGACAGAAACCGCGAGCATGGTCGACAAACTGGCGGTCATGGAAAGACAGAATGTAGAGTGGGGCAAGGACTTCGTTACGATTAAAAACGAAATCGAATCCATTGAAGCGTACCTGGCACTACAAAGTTACAGATTCGGCGACAGACTCTCTTTCGATATCGATGTCGAAGAGGAATGCGAAAATTACCTGGTTCCCAAACTTACAATCGTTACGTTTGTCGAGAACGCCTGCGTACACGGTATCGAGTCCAAGGCCACGCAGGGATGGATATTCGTCAGAGTATATAAATCCGAAAAGGACCTTTATATAGAAGTCGAAGATACCGGCGAAGGCATGAGCGATGAGAAAGTCGAGGAGATGTTAAAAGATATCGAGAACGCTTCGATTGAATCCATCAAAGCCAGAAAGCATGTCGGTATTATGAATGCGTGCTTAAGACTTAAGATGGTTACCGAGCGTGCGGTTCAGTTTGATATTGAAAGTGAAGTCGGAGTCGGAATGAGTGTCATTATAAAGATTCCGCTTGATAAATTAAAATGGCAGGAGGGCGAATGATGTTAAGAGTCATGCTTGTCGATGACGAACCCTTTATTCTTCAGGGTTTGAAAATACTTGTTGACTGGAACAAGGAAGGTTTTGATATTGTATATACCGCTTCCAACGGCAAAGAAGCGCTCGAATATCTTAAAAACAACGAGGTTGATTTAATCATTTCGGATATTCAGATGCCCGTTATGAACGGGCTGGAGCTCCTTGAAAACATACAGAAGACCGGTGTTTCACATGCAAGATTCGCAATTCTTACGGGTTACGATGATTTTTCGTATGCCCAGAGAGCGATTAAATACAACAGTATGGACTATATCTTAAAGCCGGTTCAGAAAAAGGATATTCTTGCTCTTTTACGAAATGTATCCAAACTCGAAAAGGTCAGCAAGGAAAAGGAAGACGACAGAGCCAAAATGGAAGATGCATATCTTGCCAGAAACGTTATTGCGCTCATAAAAGGCAAGTACGATGATTCCAATATCGAATATGTCAAAAAACACATGCAGCTTTCCGGCAAAATCAGATACGTGGATATTGAACTGGCCGACGAGACTGCGGAAAGCGACGAAGACGATTACGATGCAAGAGTACTCCAGCATCAGCTGCATTCCGCATGCCGTGAAGTTTACAAAGACAATGAAAACCATTTTATCTTTGATGTTTCCTACGATGAGTCAAGCTATGACGTAGGTTTTATATACTGCGACAACATGGCTACAAGATATGATATGTCGGATGAAGAATTCTTTGAGAGCATGATTAAAAAAATCGAAGGAATTCTTTTAAAACCCGTCAGAATGATCTGCGGCAAAAAAGTGGGCGACATATCCCAGATTGCAAAGTCGTACAGCTCCTGCAGAATGTTGAACAGCATCAAGGGCTTCCACAACGAAAAGAGAGTTTATATCTATGAAGATGAAGTCCAGATAGAGCAGAAGAGCGCGTATCTTTGCAAGAAGAGCCTCGACGAATGTATCGCGGCCATCGAGAAAAACGAAAAAGACCAGATTGAAAAGAGCGTGGAAAAACTGTACGAGGAAATCACCAATGTCGGCGAGAACTACAACCTCGTAAACTTAAACATCAACTACCTTTTATTCCAGCTTATACATCTTGCAACCGAGCAGGATGACAATGTCAACCAGGAAGAAGTTATTCAGTATATCTCGGAAAACTCTGTGGAAGAGACGCTTTCCAGAGGTTCGTCGCAACACCTTAAAAACTTCGCTCTTCAGTACGCGGACTATCTTATGAGCTTAAGAAAGAATGTTTCGAGAGGTATTTTGTCGAGTATAGAAAAAGATATAGCCGAGCATTATGCGGAAAACATTTCTCTAAGGAACTTAGGTGAAAAGTATTACATGAACAGCTCGTATCTCGGACAGGTATTCAGAAAGAAATACAATGTTTCTTTTAAGGATTATCTTACAAACATAAGAATAAACGAAGCGGCCAAGCAGCTTATCATGACGGATAAAAAGATTAACCAGATAGCGGAAGAAGTGGGCTACATGGACTGCGACTACTTTATCAGAAAATTTATCGAAATCAAGGGATGCACACCGTCCAAATACAGAAAGAACAACAGCCATCAGTAGGAGAGAAAATGAAAAGCATTGCAATCATTACCGCAAGAGGCGGCAGCAAGAGAATACCGAAGAAAAACATAAAAGATTTTCTCGGCAAACCGATTATAGCCTATTCCATAGAGGCTGCGCTTGAAAGCAGAGAATTTGACGAAGTCATGGTTTCCACCGACAGTGAGGAAATAGCGGAAATTGCGAAAAAGTACGGAGCAAAGGTGCCTTTCCTTCGAAGCGAAAAAACCAGCAATGATTTCGCCACCACTAATGATGTCATTCTTGAAGTCATAGACGAATATGAAAAAAGAGGCGAAACTTTTGATTACGGCGTATGCATATATCCGACGGCTCCCTTTGTAACCGGTGATAAATTAAGGGATGCACTCACCAAACTTAAAGGAAGTACTGCCGACACGCTTATTCCCGTTGTTGCCTTTTCCTATCCGCCGAAACGTGCTCTTGTTATCAGGGAAGGAAAGCTTGTTTTCGAATATCCCGAGTTTATGGATTCGCGTTCGCAGGATCTTGAGAGCGAGTATCATGACGTGGGTCAGTTTTACTGTTTTAACATAGAAGCGTTTAAAAAGAACAGAAAACTAATGAAAGGCGATATTCTTCCATATATTGTGGATGAGACCGAGGTTCAGGACATAGATAATGAGTCTGACTGGAAAATCGCGGAAATCAAGTATGAAAAATTAAAAATCAGGGACAAATAAAAAGATTTTTGAAAATACGGAAAAAGCCCATAAAATAGGGCTACAGAGACAATTTTTACCCGATAAAATACAGGACAAAAACGACCTATATTTTATCGGGTTTTTTATTTAATTTTATCGGGTTATAAAAAAACAACAACAAAAGTATAATTTAAAGTACGATTAGCCGTATTGACGGCATAGTTTTATAGGAGGTAAAAAAATGAAAATGAAGAAATTCATTGCACTCGGCATGGCTGGTATGCTTAGTGCAGCAACCCTGGTTGGCTGTGACAAGGGTGGTGCTACAACACCTACACCTACTCCCGATGACAACGGTGGATCTACAGCTACATCAACTACTACTCCCGATGATGGTGGCGATGTAGTAGTAGAAGAAGAAAAAGAGTATTCTGAAGATGAAATCGTTAACTGGACCATGTTCATCGCAATGCCCGGTTCCGAAATCAACGACGGAAACGACGTTCAGGAAATCATTGCAAAGAAGACCGGTGTAAGAGTTAAGGAAACTTGGCTTACAGGTCAGACAGCAGCAGAAGCTGTTGGTTCAATCCTTGCTTCAGGCGAACTTCCTACTTTCATCGATGCAGGTGAAGGATTTAAGGAACTTTACGAAGCAGATACTCTTGTAGCATGGGATCCTTACCTTGAGAAGTATCCTAACCTCAAGGAAATGTATTCCGATTATGAGTGGGATATGTTCCGTCAGGACGATGGAAAGATCTACTGGGCTAACGTATTCAACAACACATACGGCGAGTCAAAGGCTACAGGTCATAACGACGAAGCATTCTGGATTCAGGTTAGAGTACTTGAAGAGTTCGGTTATCCCGAAGTTAAGACTCTTGACGATTACTTCGATCTTCTTGAGAAGTACTATGCAGCTCATCCTAACTTCGTAGATCCCGAAGGCAATACAATTGACATTATCCCTTACACAATCCTTTGTGATGACTGGAGATATTTCTGTCTTGAGAACGCTGGTCAGTTCCTCGATGGTTATCCCAACGATGGTTCTGTAATCGTAGATCCTAAGACAATGAAGATTGTTGACTACAATACAACACCCACTACAAAGACATACTTCGCTAAACTTAACGAAGAGTACAACAAGGGTATGATCGACAAAGAGTTCGCTACTCAGAAGTATGATGATTATATCAGCAAACTTTCTACAGGTGCAGTACTTGGTATGGTTGACCAGAACTGGGACTTCAACTACACAATTACTCCCGCTTTCGCTTCATCAGGCTTAGCTGATTTAGGTTGCGAATATGTTCCTTTAGGACTTACTGTTGAAGGCGTTACAGAGCAGAGATGGCATACATACGGCGATACAGTAAACGCATCTTCAGGTTGTGCAGTTACAACAAGCTGCGAAGATCCTGACAGAGCATTCAAGTTCTTAAGCGATCTCCTTAACCAGGATATCCATGATCTCCGTTACTGGGGCGTTGAAGGCGTTGACTACTTAGTAGACGAAGACGGTATGTACTACAGAACCCAGGAAATGAGAGACAAACTTAACGATACATCTTACAAGGCATCTCACGTATGTAACTACTCATACATGCCTCAGTGGCTTGGTACAAGCAAAGACGGTAAGAACGCTATGCAGCCCGCAGAGCAGGCTTCAGAGTTCTATGCAGGTCTTTCAGAGCCTCTTGCAAACTGCTTCAAGGCATACAATGCAGGCGGTTATCCCGACATGATCGGTTCAGTCGAAGAAGATGTTAATGCTACACATCCTTGGTTCCCGATGTGGTCATGGTCCAACGAACTTAACAACGACACACCCGGTGGTGTTGCTTGGGGTAAGATGGGCGAGACAAAGCACAAATGGCTTCCCGCTGTAGTTATGTCCAAAGACTTCGAAGGTGAATGGGCTAAGTACATGGATGCATACAGTGCATGTAAACCTGAAGACTTCCTTAACGAAGCACAGGGCGTACTTGATGATCGTATGGCAGCATACAACGCAAGCAAGTAATTCACATTACATCTTGTAAAAGAAATAAATAATTAATGAAGTGGCAACCATGGTTGTGTATAGCTGTGGTTGCCATTTTAAAGGAAAGGGAGGCTTAAAAATGGCAAACGAAGCGGATCAGATCGTCAATACTGAAGAAGCAGCAGTAGAAAACGAGATTAATGCCGAAGCCGAAACAACTGAAACCGCCGCAGAAACAGTTATAGCAGAAAATGTTGAGACGGTTACGGAAACTGCAGAATCAACCGAAGAGAACGCTGTTGATGCAGCTTATCAGGTTGAAAACTATGCCAAAGAGGCAATTGAACACGAATCTACACTTAGCGAAGCCCAGATTAAGGCTTTATCAAAAAAGAGAATATCCAAAGGCGAATTAAAGAGACAGTGGATATTACTTGCAATAGGATTTATATTTGTTTTATACGGATTGTTATTCTACTATCTTCCTCTCGGCGGATGGATAATGGCATTCCAGAACTATAAGTTAAAGACAGGACTTTTTCACTCGAAATTTGTAGGCTTTGATAAATTCAAATTCATGTTTGAGTTCGATGTTTTCGAATGGGGTATGGAAACCACAGGAAACTTCTTCAAAGCCATGAAAATATGGATAGACAAAGTTGTATTCGTAAGAGCTATCAGAAACACACTCGGTATGGGTATTCTGAACCTTGCTACAACTTTTATTATGGCAATTGTATTCGCCATCTTACTTAATGAAGTAAAGAATAAATTAGGAAAGAGACTGGTTCAGACAATTTCTTACCTGCCTCACTTCCTTTCATGGATTATCGTGTGCGGTATCGTTCATGATTCATTATCGGGTACAGGTATCGTAAATGAACTTTTAAGATTATTCCACATCGTGGATGACAGTTATAACTTCTTCGCCCACCCGGGGTGGTTCTGGCCGATAGTTGCCTTCGCCAATGTTTGGAAGGAAACCGGTTGGAACGCAATCATTTATCTTGCAGCTATTACAGCTATCGATCCTTCGCTTTATGAAGCGGCTGAAATCGACGGCGCAGGCAGATGGGGCAAGATCAGATACATTACTCTTCCGAGTATCGCACCTACAATCGTTATCTTACTTGTAATGAACTTAGGTAACCTTCTTAACTGTGGTTTCGAAGTTCAGTACTTACTCGGTAACGGTCTTGTACAGGACGTTGCACAGACCATCGATATCTACGTTCTTAACTGGGGCGTTGGACAGATGGACTACTCGTTAGGTACTGCCGCGGGTATATTTAAGAGTGTGGTTGCAATTATTTTAATTCTGATATTTAATACAGTGGCCAAGAAACTCGGTCAGGAAAGCTTGTTCTAGGAGGGTGAAAAGAATATGAAAATGAAAAAAGACGATTTCGCCCTCAATTATACAAACTCCCATGGCGGAGAGAAAATGAGCGACGAAGAATTAAAAACCATAAAAAGAATGGCTCGTAAGAATACCAGAAGGATGGACGGATGGGGATGGGCATTCGTAATATGCAATACGATTTTCCTCGTTTTATTCACCATCGTAACCCTTTATCCTGTTTGGAATACGGTTGCTTACTCATTTAACGACGGTCTTGATGCCATCAGAGGCGGCATCTATTTATGGCCGAGAAAATTTTCGGTTGAGAGTTATTCTAAAGTTTTAAATATCCAGGGATTCGTAGTCGGTGCAAAGATTACGGTTTTAAGAACCATTCTCGGTACACTGACATCACTTGTTGCAAACGCGCTGCTTGCATTTGTTATAAGCCGTAAGAGATTTCTTTTCAGATCTTCTCTTTCACTTTTCTGGGTTGTTACAATGTATGTTAACGGCGGTTTGATTCCCGTTATGTTACTTTACAGATATTTACATCTTACAAATACATTCTGGGTATACATCATTCCGGGAATGATCAGTGCATTCAACGTAATGGTACTTAGAACATACATGGAAGATTTGCCGGATGAACTTGAGGAATCCGCTCAGCTCGACGGCGCAGGGTATATTACGATTTTCATTAAAATCATTTCTCCTCTGTGTAAACCCGTTTACGCAACAGTCGCTCTGTTCGTTGCGGTTTGGCAGTGGAACTCATGGTTTGATGCGATGCTCTATAACCGTATGAAAACAGAATATACCACATTGCAGTACGAATTGATGAAACTGCTCAATTCGGTTACTCAGCAAAGCGGCAGTGCAAACGGTAATAACACAACAGCCGCTGCAAAGCAGGTAACACCTGTATCCGTAAGATCCGCAGCTACAGTTGTTACTATGGTACCTATCATCTGTATTTACCCTTTCTTACAGAGATACTTTGTAACCGGTCTTACAATCGGTGGCGTAAAAGGTTAACCAAATTTCTAAAATATATTTTAACCGCTTCGGAACTGCTTATTCCGGAGCGGTTTTTTTTAAAGACGGTATGTCCGATTGAAAAAAGAACGGAATATATGATATAATTCCCGAAGATTTATTAAGCTTGAAGGGATTCCTTTATGAACATTTTTAAATTTGACAGCCCTGTAATGCAGTTTATGGGCAAGGTTGCGGATATGATTATCCTCAATCTCCTTACACTCGTGTTAAGCATTCCCATAGTCACATTCGGCGCGGCTTATACAGCTAAATACTATGTGTCGATGAAGATTGTCCGTGGGGACGAAGGAACGCTTTTTAAACCATATTTCAAGGCTTTTAAAGACAATTTCAAACAATCTACGATTATTTGGATTATCCAGCTGGTAATTTTATTACTCCTCGGACTAGACTGGCTCTGGATATTTAATAAGGGCTTCGGAAACGTCAACGAACTGTTTATCATAGCTCTCGGCGTAATGACATGTTTTGTGCTTTTTATTACGGCTACCATTTTCCCCTTCATAGCAAGATTTGAAATGAGTATAAAGGAAGCGTACAAAGGCGCAGGTCTCTTTTCGTTTCTTTATTTTATAAAACTTGCGTTTATCTTTGCACTTGAGATAATTACCGTTATTGCAAGTATCTGGTACGCATCGTGGCTTCCCGCAATTCTTTTGTTCGGAACCACCACTTCGTTCTATTTTATGAACTTAACGCTCATAAAAGGCTTTAAAAAGATTGAAGCCAAGGTGGAAAACGAGGAAGCCCAAAAGGCTGTTACCGAGCAGAATGAAGATGTAAAAGAAGAAAATGCCGAAGACTCTGAAAGCGCGCTCGGAGATACGCTTGTTTTAAGACCTGACGAGCATACCGTAAAAGGAAAAATCGAGTCCGAAAAGCAGACTTTCAAGTCTCTGACTTTCAAGGAAAAAATCGATTTCATCAAGGATTACTATCTGCTTAAGATTGTTCTCGGCGTACTAGTCGGATTTTTCGCGCTCTGGTTTATATACGATGCTTTTATCGCACAAAAAGAAACACTATATTCCGGCGGACTTCTTTTATGTACGGTAACCGATGAAGGAAGAGAATGCCTGACGGATGATTTCTTTGACAGGATAGCTACCAAGAAGAGAAAACAGCAGGTAAATTTGTCGGAAGACCTCACGATGAGTCTGGTGGAAGGACAGGAAATCAAGCCTGATTTTTCGCAGGATCAGAATCTGTTCGCTTATATTGTGGCCGGATATTATGATTACTTTTTCATAGATGCCAAGTACATCGACCACTATATCGAGCTTGACTGCTATAAGGATATAAGCGATTATGCGGATAAGTACAATATCCCCGAGGAAGACAGATACATGTTTGTCAGCGCGAGTGCAAAAGAAGGTCTGGCGGAGGGTGAGGAACCGGTTGCCGATCTTGAAGCCATCAAACTTCCCGATGAAGTCTGCGAGAAAATAGGTGTTCAGAGTCTGACGGGCGAAGGCGTTTATGTGGTGCTTATCGTTAACGACAAGTCCAAGGAAAGAGATGACGCGTTTATGGATTATATATTCGAATAAATAAGAAAAACGATGCCAAAGCATCGTTTTTTTGTTTGTTTTATGAGGATTGCGTGTAAGAATGCTTACACTTCGTTACTCTGCAGCGGAAGAGACACCGTAAACGTACTTCCTTTGCCCAGGGTACTGTCCACAGATATACGTCCGTCCATCATTTCGACAATACGTTTTACGAGCGAAAGACCGAGTCCGTTGCCCGAGGTTGCATGCGAAGTGTCGCCCTGATAGAATTTTTCGAATATGTGTTTAACGGTATCTTTGTTCATGCCCACGCCGTTGTCCGATACGGAGACGAAAACCGCATCGTTGGCCCTGTGGCATAAAACCGTTACCGTTCCGTTTTCCTTGGTGAATTTAACCGCGTTGGAGAAGAGGTTCATCCAGACATGGTATAAAAGATCCTTGTTCTGATAATAATCTATTTCGTCAAGGTCCATGTCAATCGTTAAGTTCTTTTCGCTCCACTGTTCCTCCATCATCAGCATGCAGGTTCGTAGCTGCTCGTCCAGACTGAAGGATTCTTTGTCGGACACGATTTCCTGTGATTCGAGTTTGGATAAAAGAAGAACGTTTGACGACATATTGGCGAGGTGTTCACTTTCGTCCATTATTATTTTGGCAAATTCGCTCTGCTGCTCCGCGGTCAGATTTCCCTTGTATAGCTGCCTTGCAAAACCTCTTATCGAGATGATCGGAGTTTTGAATTCGTGAGAAAAATTGTGTATGAAATCGTTTCTGAAGATTTCAGTTGAAGAGAGCTCATGGGTCATATCGTCGAAAGCATTTACCAGATTACCGAGGTCGGATTTTTCGGTCAGAAAATTTGTAATGCCGTTAACGTCAACATCATAATTGCCTTTTGCGACCTGCTCGGTGAGCTTGGTCAGCTTTCTTAAGGGCTTGAAAAAGTTTCTGTTGATTACGACCGAGAGCGTCGCAGACGACAGGTAACTGAATACAAGCACTATGATTGTAAGTTTAAGAGGCGTGATGCCGAGCCTGTCTTTTAGGGGAGTCAGATAAAGAATCATCATAATACCGCCCGCCAGCACATTGGACACCGTAAGGGCAAAAATCATAAAAAAGCTGATTCGAAAGATGATGCTTTCAATCAGCTTTTGTATCAGGTTTCCGGTTGCGGTTGTAATTTTTTTAAATGCTTTGCGCATATCAGTCCTTTTTAACGGCTTTGTATCCCAAACCTCTGACGGTAATTATTTCAAAATCGTCATTGTTCTTAAATCTGTCTCTTAATCGGTTTATATGAACATCCACGGTACGTTCTTCCGACTGCGTTTCCGAATCCCAGAATTCTTCCATCAGCTGTTTTCTCGTAAATGTCTTGTTCGGATAGGAGAGAAGCTTAAACAGAAGCTGAAATTCCTTTCTCGGAAGTTCGTACTCCGTATCGCCTTCCCTTACGAGAAACGAATCATAAAAGAGGGTGGTTTTTCCGATTACAAGCTCATGTTCCGCAGCGATGTGTGCTCTTCGCAAAAGTGCCTGTATGCGAAGAAGAAGCTCGACTTCGTCAATCGGTTTTACCATATAATCGTCGGTACCGGTTAAAAAGCCTTTTCTTATATCTTCCTGGCTGTCTTTGGCGGTAACCATGATAATCGGAATCTGCGAACCGGAGTTTCTTAATACTCTCGTAAAAGTAATACCGTCCATAACAGGCATCATAATATCCACGAGTGCCAGATCCACATGGGTTTCGTCGAGAATTTTAAGTGCCTGCTCGCCGTCGGTGGCATGCAGGGTATGGTAGCCGTTCTGCGTGAGAACGACTTCCATCAGTCTTGCGGTATTCTTATTGTCTTCAACGATGAGAATGTTAAACATAGGTTACTTACTGTTCGTTTGAGTTAGCCTTGGGAATGTTTAAGTATCTGACAATCTTCATGCTTCCGTTTTTGATAAATTCCTCGTTACGGAGTTTTACGATTGCAATACGCTTAAACATCGGGCGTTTATTGTTAATCTTTTCCTTAAGTTCGTCCATCAGTCGTGGACTCACCAGGCTGCGGTAGGCGGCTTCCTTCTCCTTCAATTCAGTAATGTT
>CACWZK010000002.1 GCA_902765365.1 uncultured Lachnospiraceae bacterium | reverse complement strand
TTCAACGAGGACGAGTACTAAAGAAAAAAACAAGCGGTGTGACCTTGGCTACATCGCTTGCTGTAGATACACCGGGTATTACGCATACATTCTTTTCAATACAGAGCTTGACAATTTCTTCATCAAGACCGGGACTTACAATAAATTCCGCTCCCGCTTCGAGTGCCTTTTCGACCTGTTCTTTTTTAAGCACGGTTCCAGCACCTACGAGCATATCGGGATATTCTTCTTTCATTGCCTTGATTACAAGTTCGGCTCCTTCTTTTCTGAAAGTCACTTCCGCACAGGGAAGACCGCCCTCATATAAAGCCTTTGCAAGAGGTTTCGCATCCGAAACATTCTCGAGAGCTATAACGGGTATCATTTTGCATTTTTCGATTTTTTCGTATGTATTCATAATGCCTTCTTTCGCAAGAAAAACCGGATGTTTAGTTCCGGTCTTTCTCATAAAGTACTTTATTGTTTTGTATTTTTATCAATTGCTTCCCAGAGTCCCTGAAGATACATGGCTCCGAGTGCCCTGTCGTAAAGTCCGTAGCCGGGCATAGCTTTTTCACCCCAGATCATTCTTCCGTGATCCGGTCTCATTATTCCGTCAAATCCGATATCATACAACGCTTTCACTATGGCATACATATCGAAATCTCCGTCACTTGATAAATGCGCCGCTTCCTCGAAATTGGTGGGCGTAATAAACTTGAGATTTCTTACATGTGCGAAATGGATTCTTCCTTTCAAAGCATGTATGGTATCAACAATATCATTGCTTAAGCTCGTACCGTACGAACCTGTGCAGAATGTAATTCCGTTATGGACATTGTCTACCGCATTTAAAAGTTTTAATATCTGGTCCTTGTTGGTAACTATTCTTGAAAGACCGAATACACTCCATGCGGGATCGTCCGGATGAATTGCCATTTTTATATCGTACTTGTCGCATACGGGCATTATGGCTTTTAAGAAATATACAAGATTGTCGAAAAGCTTGTCGGCATCGATATCTTTATATAATTCAAACAGTTCTTTTACCTGAGCCATACGCTCGGGTTCCCATCCTGGAAGAACAAAGCCGTTGCAGTCACTTTTAAGAGAATTAAACATTTCAGAGGGATTAATCTTGTCAACCGCATCCTGTGTATATGCCATAACAGTCGAACCGTCTTCTCTCACTCTCGCAAGTTCCGTTCTGGTCCAGTCAAATACCGGCATAAAATTGTAGCATACCGTATGTATGTCTTCTTCGCCAAGATATGTAAGCGTCTTGATATAATTGTCGATGTATTTATCTCTATCACTCGCACCTACTTTGATAGCATCACAGACATTTACGGATTCGATACCGAGTATCTTCAGTCCGCTGTCTTCCACTTCTTTTTTCAGGGAGCGAATTTCTTCCTTATTCCATTCTTCGCCGGGCACTGTATCGTATAATGTGGTAATTACTCCTTTAACGCCCGGAATCTGTCTGATCTGGGACAAAGTCACACTGTCGAACTTTGAGCCAAACCATCTTAATGTCATATCCATTTTATATATTCTCTTTTCGTACTTTTAGGGTATGTCCGTAAAAAAACACTAAATTTAATCATATAACATTTAACCCTAAAAATCAATTTGCCAGAGAGCCTTTTGCCGTTTTTCAGATTTAAATTCTGTGCAGGCAGAGGGGGCAAGCCCCCCTGCTGCACAAAGGTTCGGGTGATAATTATTATCTCTTGTTAATCTCGTTGTAAAGATCTACAAGGTTCTTAGCGTTTGCATCGTCACAAGCCTTGAGATAGTTATCCCATTCTGCATCGATGTCTTTCTTACCTGTTACAAAGTTAAGTGTCCAGGTGTTGATTGTATCTACCAAAGGAGTCTTCCAAAGGTTGATCTGCTCGTTCTCATCAGGAGTAGAAGCAAGAGCGGGGTTAAGAGGTCTGATATCTCTGTACTGAGAAATTCTCTTGGAGAAGTCCTGAAGTGCGGGAGTTAAGTTATCATCTCTCTGGTCTACTCTGTGTGCATACCAGAAGTTACCGCCTGCATAACCGTATTCAAGTCTCATATCCTTGTTGTCTGAATCATCATCGGGTGTAGGATCTGCATAGCCTAAGCCTGAGCAGTACCAGCCGTCTGCAAGAACTTTCTGACCGTCAACTACGTTGTATGTTTCGCCTTCAATGCCCCATTTAATGAGATCGTAAGCTTCATCTGAGTAGAATAACCAGTCAACGAATCTTAACATCTTAATGAAATCTTCTTCGCCGAGTTCATCATATGCTTTCTTGGAGATCATAACACCGTTTTCAAGTCTGGAGTTCTCTGCCATGTAGTTGTTAAGTCCCTTAGGAGTTACCATGAGATATGTCTCATATGTCTTGCCTTCAGAACCCATACCTGTCTGAAGACCTGATTCGAATGTTGCAACCTGACCACGGTTAACAGAAATGATAGCTGTTTCGCCACGATAGAACTTGTTAGTAGCTACTGAGTCGTCCTGAGTAAATGTTTCGGGATCAAGGATACCGCCCTTAACGAACTTGTTAGCTGTCTTAACGAATTCTTTGTAATCATCGGTTGTTGAGGAAAGGTACCATTCGCCCTTATCATGATCGTACTGCATACAATCACCTACTGCCCAACCTGAAGCTACATTATATGAGAAGCCCATGATCTTAAGAAGGTTACCGCCGTTACCCTGTCCGGATTCCTGTCCGCACCAGAGGTCTGACCAGATGTAATCTGAATCTTTGCAGATGCCTTCGCTTACCATGTATGCTTTAACCTTTACGAGTGCATCATAAAGATCATCGTATGTCATATCTTTTTCAAGAGAAGCGATATCTACGCCTGCTCCGTCAAAGAGGTCTTTTCTAACCATGAAGAAGTAGTCCTGGTTAGGTGATTCATGCATACCGGGAAGTCTGTAGAAGTTACCGTCGTTACGTGTGATTGTATCGAGGTCGGGCTGCATGTTGTAATCTTCAACGAATTTTGTGAAGTTAGGCATAAACTGTGTCCACTTTGAAACGGGAACGATAGCGCCACCGTCAACGTATCTGGACTCGTCGTATGTCTTGGGGATGATGTAAGGTGCATCACCGGCGTTGATTGAAAGAGCGATCTTGTCGTTGTAGTCGCCTGAATCGATGCTTGTAAGATCAAGAGTAACGTTTGTTCTTAATCTGATCTGTTCAAACACACCTTCTGTCTTCCACTTATCTGTCATGGGATACCATGAAGCATCTGAGAAGGACATTGAATATGTCACAGGGTCATCTGAGTAGAAGTGCTCACCGAATGTGTAACCAAGTTCTTCAACAGGTTCTACTGCGGTGCTTCCATCATCTGTAGTCGTAACTGTGTTGTTGTCAACTGCAGTTTGACTGGGTGCGGGTTCTTCCTGAGAACCGCCGTTGCCGTTAGTACATGCTGTAAGAGATGCTGCTACCATACTTACTGCAAGCGCTGTACTTAAGAGCTGTTTTTTCATTTTGTTTCCTCCTTTTTTTAACATGGATTAATCTCCCCCATAGAGATTTAATCCGTTTATGGACATTTTTATAATTTATCCCTTAACACCGCCAAGCATCATTCCCTGAACGAAATACTTTTGGATAAAGGGGTAAACACATATGATAGGTACTGCCATCAAAACCATCGAACATGATTTGATGTTTGAAGCGATCTGCATGTTTTCAAGTGATGCAGCTCCGGGGTCTGCACTTGTTGCAGCTCCGATAATGATCTGACGAAGGTGATATGCCACCGGCCATTTGCTTCTGTCTTCCAAATAAAGGAAAGCGTTGAACCAGTTGCTCCAGTATCCTGCCATGTAGAAAAGAACCATGGTAGCTATAATGGGCTTCGAGTTCGGGAGCACTATTCTGAAGAACACTCCGTATTTTGAAAGACCGTCAATTTCACCTGCCTCTTCAAGTTCGTGAGGGAAACTTGTGAAGAAGGACTTCATCAGCAATACGTAATATGTACCGATAAGGCCGGGAAGTATGAATGAGAAAATCGTATTTCTGAGTCCTAAGGATGTCATTAAGATGTAGTTAGGAATCAGTCCGCCGCCGAAGTACATTGTGAATATGATGAACGGAACGAAAAACTTGTTTAATCTGAGCTGAGGCTTTGAAAGCGGATATGCAAGCATTGCCGAAAACAGCACCGAGAAAAATGTTCCGAACACGGCATAAAGAATTGTGTTTTTGTAGTATCCTAAGAATTCACCTTTGGTAATAACCGACTTGTATGTCGTAAAGTTGAATCCTACGGGAAAGATCGTTACCTGACCTTTGATGATTGCAGCCTCCGATGAGAAGGACTGCGCTACCAGATAAAGGAAAGGATAAAGTGTAAGTATACAGATGATTGTCATCAGTATTACGTTGAATACACGAAAGACGTTATACTGCCAGGACTCTTTTACTTTGGTTCCTTTTTTCAGTTTTCTTTCTTTGCCGTAATCAAGCTTTAACTTATCATCCTTTTTTTCAGTTGTTTCTTCTATTGTTGTTTCTGCAGTTTCTGCAGTTGTCTCTTCTATTTCTTCAGACAATGATTTTATTTCTTCTGTCATTTCTTTCTCCTTACCAAAGTGATTCACCGGCAACTTTTTTGGATGTGAAGTTTGCTACCGTCAAAAGAATTAAGTTCAGCAAGCCTTCAAACAAACCAACCGCCGTCGCGTAACTGTAGTTTCCGGAATAAACACCCATTCGGTAAACGTAAGTTGAAACGATATCGGATGTTTCATATGTCATGGGGTTGTAGAGCAGGAATACTTTTTCGAATGCAGCGCCCGAACCTACCATACCGCCGATGTCGAGAATAAGAAGTGTGGTAATTGTAGGAAGGATGCAGGGAATTGTAATGTGTAATACCTGCTGTAAGTGAGTTGCACCGTCTACCTTGGCAGCTTCATAAAGCTCGGGGTTGATACCCGCAATCGCTGCGAGGTAAAGGATACTTCCCCACCCAAGGCCCTGCCATATTCCGCTGGCAACGAATATGGTAGGGAACCATTCGGGTAATGCAATGAATTCTATGGCTTGCTGTCCAATCGATATCAAAAATGAATTAATTGGTCCACTGGTTGACAATAGTTCCTTTATCATTCCGGCTACGATAACCATCGAGATAAAGTGAGGGAGGTACGATACCGTCTGAACAAACTTTTTCCAAGGAAGCCATTTGATTTCATTTAGCAACAGAGCGAAAATAAGCGTAAGCGGAAATCTGACTACCAAATATGAGAAGTTTAGGATAAGTGTGTTCCCAAACGCTCTTCTGAAAGCAGGGTCGCCTAAAAACTGTTTGAAGTATTTAAAGCCCGACCACTGTGATCCGAAGATGTTACCACCAGCCGAATACTTTCTGAAAGCAATGATGTTACCGAACATCGGAATGTACCTGAACACTACATAGTAGACAACCGGAATAATTAAGAATGTGTAAATAATCCAGTTCTTTTTCATGTGTTTCAGAAAACCGTCATTGCGTAATCTGCTTTTTTTGTCTGAGTTTTCTGAGGATTCATTATTGGCGAGAGTTACGTTTTCTTCAACGCTCTCGACTACTTCGATTTTGGAATCTTCGTTCGTCATTTTAGCCTCCGAATGACATTTGTATTTTTGTATTTTTGCAGTCTAATATTCTTGTATACAAGTATATTACGACTTCTTTTTGTACTTTTCTATTAGCAGAATCAATATATCTGAAAAAGTTTTTTGTCTATTATGTACAAAAAATGATTTATGTAAACTGCTTGTCCATCAATATTGAACAAAAGGCATAAAAAACACATAAAAAAAGACATAAAAAAACCGCCCTGACGGACGATTTCTTATATTTTCATAATATTCTTATTAATGTTTGTAGTATTCCGGATATGCTTTTTTTATCTCTTCTTTGTCTATATCATATCTGGACAGATGTTTTTTAATCAGTCTCTTGACTTCTTCCTTGTCCTTATTTCTGATGGCTTCCATGATAAGTCTGTGATCGTTTACGATTTTATTGTCCTTAACCGTAATCAGTGAAAGTGCTCTTACTCTGTCGTAATGAATCATCATTCCGGCTTTCATTGCGTAAGTTCTTTCCTTATTGGCCATCACATATATCATCTTGTGAAATTCGTTGTCGAGTTCGAAGAGTTTGCCCTGGATATTATTTTCGAGATAAAACTCCTGAAGCTTAACATTGGCTTCAAGATTCATAATATCTTCGGGGGATGCAACGTCGCAGGCAATTTCCGCAACCGAAACATCAAGCACTTCTCTTATGAATCTTGATTCCTCTACAAGGTCGGGGTCGATTAACGCCACCATGCTTCCTCTCTGAGGATAAGTTTCTATTACATTCGAATGATTAAGATCTATTAAAGCCTCGCGGAGCGGTGTCCTGCTGACTCCAATCTCATTGGCAAGTTCGGTCTCACTTAGGAACTGCCCGGGTTTTAATTCAAGCGAAATAATATTTGTACATAAAAACCGCGAAGCATAATCTCTCGTGGACTCGCCTGCGAGTTTCTCGACTTTGATCATATTTTTATTTTCCCCTTTCCATCGATCTTATAAGCATTCTGTATTCATCGTAAAATCTTTTGGCCACTTCTTTTTTGTTCTGAGTGTGAATCTCATTGTATATGCCAAGATCATATAGTTCTGCCAGTGCACAGTTTTCTATTCTTTCGGAAGCCCGAAGCTGTGCATCTCTTAAATCTTCCCATTCGTCTCCCGGTATTTCCCAGGACTCTCCTCTGAAATACGGCAGTCTTGCAAAGATAAACGGCACATCGTATCCGAACAGATTTCTCCATTCTTTTACCATGGCTACCATCAGATATTCATAATCCTCGGGATATCTCGTATTGGATTCGCCCTGATAAAAGAGCACTGCCTTAAAAGAGATGTTCCTCAAAGGATAAATCATTTTGTTGTAAAGCGATGTCGGGTGCCAGGTAAAGAACGTGCATTCTCCCATGGGTTCCTCGACTGCTGCCACTCTTGCGTTCCATGTTCCTTCAAGGGAAACCTCTTCTTTGTCTGCCTTTATAAAATAAGGCATGTCTTCCTTGAATTCACCGACATTATTGTTGATGATTACACGAACCGTGATAACATTCTTGCCGTTTTTCAAAACTCCTGCGGGAATCGTATATCTTCTCGGAGGATAAAAATACTCGGTATGTCCAACCTGTATTCCGTTTACATATGTATAATCGGCATCGACAATGGTTCCCAGTTTAAGCTCGACATCTCTTTCGCAGAAATTCTGCGGTGCAAAGAAAGTTCTCTGAACCCAGACCGTTCCGATTCTGTTTTTAAGGACGTTATTTATCCATGACTGCGGTACGGTTATTTCGATACCGCCCATCTTTTCGTCCTCGCTCCACTCGTGGTCATACCATTTTTCTTTTAGACCTATATCGTCTTCGTCGGTCTTTTTGAACCACGCATTCATCTTCGCGGTTTCTTCGGCGATGGTCTTTTTGACGAAATTCTCATCCAGGTTACGTTTGATGTTTTCCTCGTAACACATCTTGCAGGTATCGTTCAGGCCGCACTTGCATACCAGTTCCCTGCCCTGTTCGGCAGCTATTTTCCTTAATTTCTTTCCGACCTTTATAAGAAAGTCTCCGCTCATAAAAGCTTCTATATGAGTTCCGCCTATCGCTGCATGTACAAGCCCGACGGGAATACCGTCTTTTTCAAACTTCATCTGTGCAAAATAGAATCCGACGGCCGAAAAAGCCATTACCGATTCTTCATTCGCACTCGTCCACTCGCCGGTCTCGGTGATTTGGTCCGGCTCGCCGAATTTAAATTCCTTGGGCATCTGAAACATTCTGATTAACGGATATTCGATACCCTTAAGTTCCTCACGGTAAAGATCGAGTGTTCTCGATACGGGAAGTTCCATATTGGACTGTCCGGCAAGCAAGAACACATCTCCTATATATACATAGTTGATTGTATATCTGTCACTTTTATCCGTTATATTAATTGTATGGGGGCCGCCTGCTTCCATGGGAGGCAGAATAATAGAAAAATGTCCCTCCTCGTCGCATATCCCCTCATATATATTTTGATCAAAATACAGTCGGATTTCACTGTTTGCAGAAGCTACGCCTTCAATAATATTCTCGGTGTCTCTCTGCATAATCATTCCGTCGCTGTAAATTGCCGACAGCTTCATAGCCTCACCCCTCAGCTTAATCATATCGAAATCATCTCAAAAGTCCGATATAATCACATACATTCTTTCCAAAAGGAAAAATATGTAGTATACTTGTATTTCAGTACAATACTCAATATCATTTTACTACTATTTATTGTTTTGTCTATATAAAAAATACGAAAGTAATAATTTTACCTGCAAAAAACTGTAATCTGTAGGAGATACTCATAAAAAAATTTTTATTTAAGAATCCCTGATGCGGTTTATAATAATATGCGTAAATATATTTTTTTAGAGGAATAAAAACTTATGAATATTTTTGGAATGGACGGAAAATTATATAAGTTTCTCGATAAATTCTGGCATATGGTATGGATCGGAGTACTCTGGATTGTATGTTCCCTTCCCATCATTACAATAGGAGCATCTTCCACTGCCGCTTATTATGCCATGGTTAAAAGTGTCAGAAAAAGCGAAGACAAACCTACAAAGGATTTCTTTAAATCTTTTAAGCAGAACTTCGTGCAAGCCACAATAATGACCGTGATTTACCTCGTAATCGGTGCGGCGTTCGCATATGCAGCATGGTTTTACTATCACGGACAGGGCGCCCTTAATATGGGACTCAGATGGATCTTTTATATTATCATCCTGGTTTATCTCTGCACGATTACCTATGCATTCTCGTGGCTTTCAAGATACGAAATGAGCACCGTACATGCACTCACATATCCTATTGCAATTACCTTAATGCATCTTCGTTTCTCCATCGGACTCATTGTTTTCTGGGCAGCCGCAATCATAGGTCTTTACTGGGCATACAACACATTCCTTTTTGCCCCGCTTTTAATACTTATCCCGGGACTTAAATGTCTTTTGGACACTTATATGATTGAACCCCTTCTTAAAAAATACGAGCCCATTGCTCTCTCCGCGGCGGAAGGCAGAGCCGGGGCCGAGAATGAAGAAAGCGCTGAAGAAGAAATTACCGAAGAAGTTAAAGAAGACGAAGAAGTCAAGTCTTAAAACGATACATGATAAATTACATTAAACACAGAGGTAACTTTTATGAGTACTTTTATGAATGAAGATTTTTTACTTACAAACGACGTTGCAAAAAAGCTTTTCAATGACTATGCAAAAAATCAGCCGATAATCGACTACCACTGTCATATTGAGGCAAAAGAAATTGCGGAAAACAAAGAGTTTAAAAATATCACCGAACTCTGGCTCGGCGGCGATCATTACAAATGGAGATTTATGCGTGCCCAGGGTGTGGATGAATATTATATAACAGGCGATGCTACAGATAAAGAAAAGTTCCTTAAATGGATAGAGGTGCTCTCCACCGCCATCGGCAATCCTTTGTATCACTGGAGCCACATGGAACTTAAAAGATACTTCGGTTTCGAAGGTTATGTGACAAAAGACTCAGGCGAGGAACTCTGGAATAAATGCAACGAAGTAATTACATCGGGTAAGTTCAAAGCAAAAGACATCATAAAAATGTCCAATGTCGAAACGCTCTGCACTACCGACGATCCCGCGGATTCGCTTGAATATCATGCAATCATAAAAGAAGATGCCTCATTCACCTGCAAGGTTCTGCCCGCTTTCAGACCGGACAATGCCATGAATGTCGAAAAAGAAGGCTATATCGATTATATTAAAAAGCTTGAGAAAGCATCGGAAATGACCATAACTTCTTTTGATGAATTAATCAAAGCACTCAAATCAAGAATCAGCTTCTTTAACGAAAGAGGCTGCCGTCTCGCGGATCACGGTTTATGGTGCATTCCTTTCTCCGATGCAAACGAAGAAAAAGCAGACGAAATATTCAAAAAAAGATTAAACGGTGAAATTCCCAATCCCCTTGAATGCGATGTTTTCCAAAAAACCTTTTTGGTAAAACTTCATGAAGAATATGCGCGCCTTAACTGGGTGAGCCAGCTTCACTACGGCTGCAGACGAGACAACAATACCGATATGTTCAAGAAAATCGGTCCCAATACAGGTTTTGATGCCATATCAAGAATTGCATGCGAAGATGCGCTTGCGGGATTTCTGGATAATTTAAATTCCGGAAACGCACTTGGAAAGATAATTGTTTATTCGCTCAATCCCAACGCCAACGAAGCTATAGACACCATATGTGCATGCTTCCAGGACGGCAGGAGCGTCAACAAAATCCAGCACGGCAGCGCATGGTGGTTTAACGATCACAAACTCGGTATGGAAAACCATCTTAAATCCCTTGCAAGCAACGGCAATCTTGCAGGATTTGTCGGAATGCTGACGGATTCAAGAAGCTTTGTATCCTACACCAGACACGAATACTTCAGAAGAATTCTCTGTAACTATATCGGAACGCTTGTCGCAAACGGAGAATTCCCCGAAGATTACGATATACTCGGCAAGATAGTTGAAGATATTTCCTACAGAAACGCAAAGAATTATTTTGGATTCTGATTAAACAGATTTTCGCTTTCTGATTAAAACAGATAAACTTTTCAAAGAAGAAAGAGCATATTAAACTTAATGAAAGATACAAACCCCGTCAGAAAAGAAAAATTCGAACATTTAAAAAATGCCTCTTCGCTTCCCTTCGGGAAACGAATGAGGTATTATTTTGATTTTTTTAAATTTCCTCTCCTCGGTATTCTTATCGTCGGAATTCTTGTATTTTTCTTCGTAAAAGAAGTAATCTTCGCTCCCGAAGTTATCTTTTACGGTGTAATAGTCAACAGAACCGAAGTTACCGCCATAACGGATGACGAATTTATCAGATCGTTTCCGGAATACGGCAACTACAATACAAAACGTGAAAAAATCTATTTTTCATCCGACATGTTTTTCAATGATTCGGATATCGAGTCTGCTGCCAAGCTTATAGCAAACGCTTCTTCGGGCGATATCAACGTAATGATCTGCAACAAAGATACATTTGACCGTTTAAGTCAGGCGGGACTTTTCGCCGATCTTGATAATTACCCTGAGCTTAAAGCAAAATATTCCGATTCGCTTCTTAGTTACGACCATACAAAAAACGACACTCCCGAAGATGATTCACTCGGTATTAAAACCTACGGAATCGATATCTCCGACAGTGCCGTATTAAAGTCTTTAAATGCATTTCACGAAGATGAAAAAACATATCTTTGCATCGGGCTTAATTCAAATACATCCGATGTGGTTTTATCTTTTATAGACTGGATCGCTCCTTAAGTTCATTCGCAATCCATCCCGTCACACCTTTCGGAAGGCTTTCGTCCATCGGTGTGCCGTCATCGAATTTCGCATTCATCTGAATTTCATTCATCAGGCAGTGCTGCCCCATTTCCACACCGAAGTTAATTGATGCAATTCCTTTATCGCCGTTATATGTCCAGTCGGGCGTGAAGATAAAACTTCTTTTCATGTTTTTAATTCGCTCAAGTCTGGGCACAATCACCTCTTTAAACGGTGTGAATTCATCATGCTTGCAGATTGCAAGGAAAAGCGTTACTCCGTTTTTGTCATAATCATCGAGCACTTCATCCTCGGGTATTACCGTAGAGCCGACAGGAATGATGATATCAAATTTCTCGGGATGATGTTTTGATATCGTAAAAGTAAATCTGCCGCCGCTTGAATTGCCAAGGAGGATTTTCGCTTTACACCCATCCATGTGTTTTTCCACAAACTCATCGATTAAAGCCGTTACGGGCTCGACATATTCCTCTTCCCATTCGCCTGAAACTCTTCCGTTTTCATCACGGACTTCGTTTGCCATGGGCATTAAAATATATGCTCCTCCCAGATCTTTCTGGTAATCGTCGGAAGCATACATCTCAGAGCCGGAATAATTAATGCAGAGTTCTCCCACAAGCGCATTGCTTGTACCATGGAAAAATACAAGCAGCGGATAATCGTCTCTTTTAGGATATCCGTGCTCGGTAGGGTCAAAGTAATAGTATTTAAGGCCGCAGGCCCCATCCTGTTTAAATCTGTTAAAATATTTACCCGTCGGATACGTCGGGTCGTATGATACAAATGCCCCTTCGGGAATTTCGTTAATCCAGGGCGGTGTTGGTCTTTCCATATGATGTCTCCAATCTTTTAGTAAAATTAATCTGGTTTTTTATATAATTCCATCATCCAGACTATACCCCGTATAATTCTTTTCTTCTTTTCTTGCTTTTGAATACTCCGTATACAATCCTCATAAATAAGCACCATACAAGTATTACGCCGCCTGTAACGAAGTCAAAAGCTACAGGATACAGGAATAAAATATCCTTCCTGATTGAAGGGAATATAAGCAGTACAGCGCCTACTATAACAAACGAAAATCCCTGTACCAGAGTCGCGATATAATGAACCAGAAGTACCTGCGATAATACTTTATCCGTTTCGGCTTTGGGGCCCGGACTCTGAATGCACGCTCTTACAATAAGAATGATGTAGATTATTGAGGTTACCGTGATGATGACCGAATCAAACGAAAACGGTACCAGATAAACGAGTATTGTTTTAAATGTCTGTAAAAAGAAAGAACTTACAACAAATGCAGGATCCTCAATCATGTTGTGAATCCAAACATAAAAGTATGTGATTTTCTGAATACTCGTTGCATTAATCACAAAATTATGAATAAAAAGCAGCGCAAGAAAAATAATTATGCATTTGTTACGGTTAAAGTTTTTGTCATATGTAATTTCAACTGTGTTCTCTTCCATAATTTTTCCCTCCTCTACATAAAATACATTACATTGAATACGGATTTCCCTGTGTGATGCTTAATGCATCCATAAGCGGATTCATCATATTTTTAGGGTCTGATGAAGGTCTGCCGAGAATATCGGTCAGTTCGTCATCGGCCATTTTTTTCATTTTCTTCTGATCGCCCTTAAGACCGCTCTTTACGGTGTCTTTTGAAAGGAAGCAGAATTCTACAAAAGGAACATAATGATTGTTTAAGTCGATCGAAAGAATCGTATCCGTAAAACTGTTGTGAGTATCGAAAACTCCCACGTCTTCTTTGTATATGTTCTGAAGATAATAATCTTTTACGTCAGATACCGAAAAGATCGGGCTGTAATTGCCGTTAGTCATTTTTACCCTGAAAAGTTTTTTCTCTTCATCGAATTCAAAATTTCCGTCGCACAGAACCTTGGTCGGATTAAAACTTTCAGTCAGTTTTTCGTTTTCATTGACAAAATCAACCGTTCCTTTTATTTCGTTTAAATCCATCTTTTTAAAAGGATTCCATATCGAAGTATATTTAAGCTTCTTCGACGATTTTATAAGCATTCCGTCGGGAACCTTTCTTAAAAAGTACGGCATTACTTTCTTCATGCATTTGTTGCATATGAACCAGTCATTCTTCCAGTTTGAAGGAAATTTGGCATTTCCTCCACAGTTAAAACATTCCCCTTTTTTAGGTTCAAACATAATTAATTCCACCTCCAATAATTACAGTTTTAATCTATTATATCATCCATTTGTCCCAATGCACATATAAAAAGGCCGCGATTTTTCGCAGCCTTTATCATAAAAGATTTTAAATTATCTGTTGGCGTACATCTTCTCGTAATAGTTCTGATATTCGCCGGATACGATGGGCTCCCACCAGCTTTCGTTGTCAAGATACCATTTGATGGTCTTCTTGATACCGTCCGCAAACTTGGTCTCGGGCAGCCATCCAAGCTCGTCGTGAATCTTGGTAGGGTCGATTGCATAACGCATGTCGTGGCCCTTTCTGTCGGTTACGTATGTAATGAGGCTCTCGGGTTTACCCAGTTCCTTGCAGATAAGTTTAACGATATCGATATTTCTCATTTCATTATGACCGCCGATATTGTATACTTCTCCGACTCTTCCCTTGTGAATTACGAGGTCGATTGCCTTGCAGTGATCCTCGACATATAACCAGTCTCTGACATTGAGACCTTCGCCGTATACTGGAAGGGGCTTGTCATGAAGTGCGTTGATAATCATAAGAGGTATGAGTTTCTCGGGGAAATGATAAGGTCCGTAGTTATTCGAGCAGCGGCTTATCGATACGGGAAGTCCGTATGTTCTGTGATAAGCGAGTACTAAAAGATCCGCACCGGCCTTTGATGATGAGTAAGGGCTTGATGTATGAATGGGTGTAGTCTCGGTAAAGAACATATCGGGTCTGTCTAAAGGAAGATCACCGTATACTTCGTCGGTGGATACCTGATGATATCTCTTGATGCCGTACTTACGACATGCATCCATGAGGACGCTCGTACCTATGATATTTGTATCAAGGAAAACCTGGGGATTCTCAATCGAACGGTCAACATGGGACTCTGCAGCGAAGTTAACTACCATGTCGGGATGTTCTTCTTCAAAGAGCTTTTCGACTGCTGCCCTGTCTGTGATACTTATCTTTACAAATCTGAAATTGGGATTATCCATTACGGGCTCAAGCGTCGAAAGATTGCCGGCATAGGTAAGACAATCAAGACAGATGATTCTGTAATCGGGATATTTGTTAAGCATATGGAAGATAAAGTTACTTCCGATAAAACCTGCACCGCCTGTTACTATAATAGTCATTGCGACTCCTTTCCCGCATAAAGCGAAAACATATAATGTTAATATTTCACTAATTTTTCAGCTGAATATCGAAATGTTCCTTTTCGATATTAACATTATATAGGGTGACGTAACGTAATGCGCAAGTACTTTTTTTGAAATAATTTAAAAAAGTTTTAAAACGTCCCTGTTATCGGTTGTTTTAAAACTTTTATTCATTACTTAAAGGCCTTAAAATATCCTGATTCCTTGGTGATTTTAAAACCCTTCCTGGTTTTCTTTTCAACGAATGCTTTGAATTCCTTGTACTTATCCGGTATGTATCTTCGCTGATTGCCGTGGCAGGACATTATGTATTCAAGCAACGGTTCGGCCTTATCTACATACAGATAATCGTCATATAAATTTTTCTCTATATTCGTAAAATATTTCTTTAATATTTTCTCGCCGTTATCCAGTCCGAATATTAAGTACAGGTCTTTTGCCGCTAGTGCTATTCTGTCATCAAATTCTTTTACGAGGTCGGTAATCTCTTTCATGTGCCTGCTTCCGTATGTGCTGGCAAATAGAAATCCGCCTTTTTTAAGCACTCTTTTTACCTCTGACAAAACCTTATCCGGTTTGTCAAAATAAAAGAGCATATGATTGGCTATCACTATATCAACAGATTCGTCTTCAAAAGGTATGGTATTTGAATCAAATTCCATGAATTCAAAATTGTTTTCAAAAATGTCATTTAGTTTTGCACTTTTTCCCGCAGCTTTTTTAAGAGAGTTTTCCGCATCGTTAATCATTCCGAGCGAAACATCGGATAATACTATATGAAGATCTTCAGGGATTTTCTTGAGGTTTTCTCTCCATAAAGCCCCGTTCCCGCATCCTATTTCAAGCACGGTGATTTTATTATGTTTGCCGGATTTCTTTTTGGCATCAGCTTTATGCGATTCGATGTATGTATTAAATCCGATTTCATCGAACAGCCATGGGAACCAGCCCTTCTTGTTAATCGAATAGTTTTTGTGAAGGTCTATTCTGGCAGAAATATTGCCCGAGTTTTTATACTGGGTGTTAAGAGAATTCTCCATGCCTGTAAGCTCTGTAATCTTAAGCATCTTATCCCAGTCAATGTTTTTTTCTTTTTCATATGCCTTAAGTGTGCTTTCGATTGCCTCTTTTACGAGCTGCATCTGTTCCATTTTGTCTTCAATCAGTTTGTGCTGAAGATGCATGGAATCAATCACAAAATCCTTGTCATTTTTGGTGATTGTGAGCTCCTTGATTTCTTCGATTGAAAATCCGAGGTACTTATACAAGAGCACTTGCTCAAGTTTCAGAAAATCATCCCTTGTGTAGAATCTTGCACCCGTATCTTCGTCTACAAAGCTTGGCTTTAAAAGATTTTTACTGTCGTAAAATCTTATGGTTCTCACTGATACTTTGGCCATCTTGGCAAGCTGCCCTGTAGTGAAATATTCTTTTTTATCATCACTATGATATGTTTTCATCAATCGCTTTATTAATATTTTTTCTACACATGTTTCAAAATTTATTTATTGTACTTCGCAATGGAATACACAATTAACACTATTCCCAAAACCAGTCCGGCTGTTAACGGTATAAAAGAAAACAACGTTTTTAAAAGAGGTATACAAACTGCGGATAAAAGAAATCCGATTCCGATAACAATCATTCCGATACCGAAAATCCTGCAATATGCTTTTTTGTTTTCATCTTTGACTTTGTCGCAATGATAACTGATTATCAGATTCATTTTCTGTTTTGTCCAAATCAGACCTCCAAGTACAATAAATACGCAGCTCAACAGTACGAAAAGTACACCGATAATAATGAACCAAATAAAATCACTCATCTTTGCCTCCTTTAATTCTCTTTCAGTCCCACAAGCATAAGTTATAAATAACAAATTTCTTTCCTGATACTGATGCTTTTTTACTGTCCTAAAGGTATATTTAACTCTTCGCAACCTTTAAGCACGAATCGTCCGTTCTCAAGAAGTTTTATTCTCTCACCATCATATGTTACCGCTTCCAAAAGTCCCAGTTCATCATAGGGAATTGTTATATCGGTATGACAGTATGTGTAAGGTTCACCGTTTTCCTTGGCAATCATTTCCTTGCCGTCGGGATTAAATACCTTTACACTTTCTTCCTGCGAATAGCAGGTGTCACCGAATGCGAAATGCGGTCCCATTTTCTCTGCGATAAGTATCGGGAGTTTGTTGAAAATATCATATTTCTTTGCAAGCGCATACGCATATGTATTCGTTCCGATTGCAGCCTCTCCGACAGGGAGCGTCGGATGATGGAATAAAAGATTCTCTTCTATAAAACCTTTGTTTTTCTCTTCGTCTTCGTAATTGGTGCAGGTGTATTTTGCAATCTTGCCGTCTCTTATTTCAAGTTCGATATTCTTGAATTTCAGATCGTTTAAAAATACCTCTTTGACATGAAGAACTCCGTCGGTGCCTTTAAGTACGGGAGACGTGAATACTTCGCCCACGGGAATGTTTACGTCCGCAAGACAATTCTCGTACTTGGTTTCCTTGTCCGGATTTTTAAGATCTGCCAGTTTGACTTTCAAATCGGTTTTGTTGCCATTTGTACCCACAACATGAATATGGTCCGATTTGTCCAGCGCATCGATTAATGCCTGATGAATTGCCTGATATTTATCCGTGGGAAGTGTGTTGACGGTAATTATCTCTTTTAGGATTTCATCGTAATTTCCTATCGCGGGAACAGGCCATGCGATAATCGTAAAAGATCTCTCTTCTCTCTTAATGTATTCGTTGGTAATCTCGGAGCTCTTTCTTCTATAGTCCGTGATAAGTTCCTGCTTTTTGCTGCCGTATCTTGCTGCATGCGCACATTCGGCAGGAACAAAAGAATCTTCGCCGAAGATTTCCATGCATGCGGGGCCGGCCCATTCTTCGGCTTCTTTCTTTAACTCTTCATATGCGGCTTTGATGCCTTCGATTCTTCTGGTAACAAGATGTCCGTCTAAAACGAGCGACATGTCTTCCTTGTGATCTTCGTCAAACTGCGGATTGGCAAGTCCGCCGTAGTAACCGGGTTTAAAAATTCCCGTTCTTGAGAAGATGTCATATCCCGCTCTGTATATTACGCTTTCAAGGCCCATGCTTCTAAACTGCTTTATCGCTTCTTTGGCAACTCTTTCAAATCCCAGTCTGTAGCGTAAGTTAACCGTCTTTTTCTTTGACAGATCTTTTTTGGAAACAACAAAACCTTTTTTGAAGCCTTCCGTAAAAGTTCTGCTCATTGTCTCGATGTCTTTTTCATCAAGAGCGGCAACAGCCTTAAACGTTTCTTCCTCGCTCTTTCCGACATATTCGCCGAACGCATAGAGCGTTCTTACATCGGATAAATCATAATTTTCGATGATTTTGTTGGCATAGGCATTATCAATGGTAAGCTGCTTGTTGATTCTTTTTAAGGACTCATCTTCTGTGTAGTCAAACACATAATAATAAAGAATATCCTTAAAGGTGTCACTTTTAACTTCTTCTCCGTCTTCGCAGGCATTCTTAACCGTACCGTAAATTTCCAGAAGAAGTTCGGTTCTGATTTCAATTTCTTCTATATCGCCCTCAAACACATAGGGAATCATTCCGAAAATTTCAGCAAAGACGGCACTTAAATACGTACCGGTTTCTCCATACATTTTATATGCATAATCCGGATTTAAAAACGACTTATCATACCCTTCGTAAAAGACATCCGATTCTTTTATGAGCGAAGCCTTTACCGCCTCAGGGTAAATCGGACCGTAGAGAAAATCATTTCTTTTCCTTAATTCTTCGAGTGATTTGTTGCCTATGGGACCGTTAACCTTTATATCTTCGTATATACTTAAAAGTCCCTTAACATATCTTGAAACAGAGACGAAAAAAGGACCATAAACACACAGTCCTTCCGCTTCCGTTACGATTTCTTCAATTCTTTCTTTTGATAATTCGTATCTTTCTGTCATAACAATCCTTATCCTATCATACCAAGTCCGTAAACATACATTAAATAAACAAGATTTATCGCAGCGACAGCAAGGCCTATATGTGAGAAAACATGATAAACTTTTTTCTGAAAATATGTTCTGATGGAGAGCACAACGGACGTAAGCGAGAATACGAGGCAAAGTATTGCCGTTATTCCCACTCTTGTCTCTATCTGCCCTGCCAGTTTAAACGACATAATAAGCGATACTAAAAGTGCAGCAAACGAAATTAACGAAAGCACTATGCTCATTACCGAAAGTGGCGATATTTTCTTATCCGTAAATTTGTAATTCGCATTCGGAAGTTTAAACATTTAATTACCTGCCGTCTTATTTAGCGCCGTATTCCTCGTAGTATTTGTCAATTGCTGCCTTGATGGTATCGTCGATAATCACTTCGCCGTTAACTTCTTTGTTGTACAAAGCTTCGGTTACATCTGCCATCGATACAATTGCAGCCGTGTTAATGCCGTAAGTTTCCTTGATTTCGTCAAGTGCACATTTTTCGGTATTAAGACCTCTCTCCATTCTGTTAAGGCTGACAATCAGGCCTACGATTGTAACGTCCGCCTGAGCCTTGATAATGGGAAATGTTTCCTCGATTGACTTGCCCGATGTGGTTACGTCTTCGATAATAACCACTCTGTCTCCGTCTTTTAATTTGGAACCGAGGAGGATACCCGTGTCACCGTGATCCTTTATTTCTTTTCTGTTCGAACAGTATCTTATTTCTTTTCCATAGAGTTCACTGTATGCAATTGCCGTTGTAACCGACAAAGGAATACCCTTGTATGCCGGTCCGAAGAGCACGTCAAAATCGTCTCCGTATACATCGTGAATGGCTTTGGCGTAGTACTCGCCGAGTTTCTTAAGCTGATATCCTGTCACATAAGCACCCGCATTCATGAAGAAAGGTGATTTTCTTCCGCTCTTTAACGTAAAGTCACCGAATTTAAGTACTTTGCTTTCTACCATAAAATCAATAAATTCTTTTTTATATGCGTCCATTAAAAAACCTCCGGAATTTCTTTTCAAACATAAAGATTTTATCATAAAAACTCCCGATTTAAAAGACGGAAATGATATTGACCGACATGGTTAATCATAAAAGACACGCTTTTATCATAATTGATAAAAGAGTCTGATTATTGTATAATAATTTTAAGTATGGTGTTTTTTCAAAACACATATTTTGCGAAACATAAGAATAGCTTAAATTAAAGAGGATTAAAAATGAGCGACAAATCACAGTTTAACGAACTGCAGCCGAAGAAAAAGAAAAAGAAAAGCGTACTCGGATACGTTATAGCGATAGTTTTATTAAGCCTTATCACTCTCGCTTCTCTCGCGGTTGCATATCAGTCCGTAAGATTATATAAAGACGAAGTTAAGAAGAACGAAGAAGCTCCCCCGGTTGAAATCACATATACTCAGGAAGAAGTCGACGAGATGGTAAAACTTGCCAGGGAAGATGCCGCAGAACAGGCTACCGCAGGTTTTTATGCGGAGCTTAAGGATACAGCTGAAAACAGCAACGGTATCGTTTCGATGCTTAGAAAAATGTATCCCGAATACTTCGTTTATTACAATAACAATCATTACGAATTCGTTGAAATAGACCATACGATTCCGCAGGCTAATTTCGAGAATGAGAACATCATCGCAAGTGATGGTTTTCTCGAATACAAGGTTGACGGCGAAACCAAATCCGTAAAAGGTATCGACGTTTCCAAATTCCAGGGAGATATCGACTGGCAGAAGGTAGCCGATTCGGGCGTTAAATATGCCATGATAAGACTCGGCCTTCGCGGATACGAAACCGGAAAACTTGTTACCGATGAAAACTTTAAGGCAAATGTCGAAGGCGCAACGGCCGCAGGTATCGATGTGGGCGTTTACTTCTTTACGCAGGCTGTAAATCCCGCAGAGGCAAGGGAAGAAGCCGAATATGTATTAAATGAAATCGAAGGATACAATATCACATATCCCATCGCCATAGATGTCGAGGATCTTTACAACGACAAGGCCAGAAGTTACAACCAGTCAAAGGAATCACGTACCGAATGCGCGATTGCTTTTATGGATGCCATTAAAGCCGCAGGCTACAATCCCGCCATTTACGGTAACTTAAATACATTTACGAAGTTAGTCGAAGTCAACAAACTCGGCGAATACGACAAGTGGTTCGCACTCTATGATACACAGATTTACTTCCCTTACGAAATCACCGTATGGCAGTATTCCGACAAGGGCAGAATCGATGGTATCGAAGGCGATGTTGATTTAAACATCACATTTCCCAAACAGTAAAATTGTGTTATAATTCAAAACTATGGAATACGTAAAAAGTGAAGCAAAACATTCTAAAACCGCATACAGCGCACTGACCGTTTCGGGATTATCCTTCTTGTCGGCCGTGCTTGGGCTGTCTTTATTTCCCTTTATTCTTTCTCCGATTGCGATGATTATCTCGCATCTTTCCAAAGGAAGAATGAAGGTCAGACATTTTGCCGCTCAGGCAGCCACTCTCGTAGCCATTCTTGCCTTTATAATTAACGGAGGCATGATAGCTCTCGGCGTTTACAAATTCAAGACAGATCCTCAGGTCAGAAACAGATACAATGCCGTCATGCAGGAAATGTACGGAATGTCTTTCGACGAATATTTAGCAAACGTAAAAGAAGAAATATCGATTATGCTCCCTGAAACACAGGGCAAATAAATGGAGCTTATTAAATGTCCGACAATGCTTTAAAAGTAAGAACAAACAGAGAAATAAGAAGTTATGCAAGAGAAAGGCTTTTGGGAAATATGCTCATCCCCTGTCTTGTTACCTTCTTTTTTTTCAGTGCGAGAAATGTTTTCGAAGTACTGATGCAGCTCGGATTTCTCGGCAACGACATGTTTGCCTTTTTCTTTTATATTGCACTGTTTATCACGATTAATTCAATCTGGGGACTTTTAAGATACGGAATCAGTCGTTATTTTCTTTCTTTTATCACCACAAAAAAAGCAAGCCCTGCAAATATTTTTGCGGGCTTTAAGGGTTCTACCGAAACAATCATCGGTATTTCTTTAATTCTGGCTATTATAAGTCTGATTTTTCAGCTGCCTTATCTTATTTATACTTTCTTCTTTTCGGTTAATACAATACACAGTTTCCTGTTGAGTCTCATACTGTTTCTCGCCGGAAACCTGGTCGTATACTTAATCGAGGCATATCTTGCTCCGGTTTATTTCGTAATATGCGATAATCCGTCCACAAAACTCACATGGGTTATGATTATAACTTTTTCCTTGATGAACAAAAAGAATTTCTTTAAATATATCGGACTTCAGATTTCGTTTGTTCCCTTATATCTTTTAGGACTTTTATCACTCGGCATAGGTCTTCTCTGGGTGGTACCGTATGCCTATACTTCATATGCTTACTTTTACGAAACACTGAATGAAGAATTTCTTTTAAAACAATCCGTAAAAGAAGAAACATCCGAACAATAATCTTTTAATTTCCGAGACTTTTCCACTTTAAATAAGCATTGATAAAAGGATCCAGATCGCCGTCGAGCACTGCTGCCGCATTGCCCGATTCTTCGTTTGTTCTTAAATCTTTTACCATCGTATACGGCTGAAGCACATATGATCTTATCTGGCTTCCGAAACCGTTTTCAAGAACTTCACCTCTGATATCGTCGAGTTTTGCCGCGTTTGCTTCTTCCATGAGCATTAACAGTTTGGCCTTTAACATCTGCATGGCCTTGTCTTTGTTCTGGAACTGGCTTCGCTCATTCTGACACGCTACAACAACTCCCGTGGGAATATGAGTGATTCTGACAGCCGAGGAAGTCTTGTTGATATGCTGTCCGCCGGCACCCGACGAACGGTATGTATCTATCTTTAAATCTTCGGGATTGATTTCAACCGTATTGTCATCTTCAAGTTCCGGCATTACATCCAGAGACGCAAAGGACGTCTGTCTCTTTCCCTGCGCGTTAAAGGGTGAAATTCTTACCAGTCTGTGAACTCCCTTTTCTCCCTTTAAATATCCGTATGCATTGAGACCGTTTACCTGCCATGCCACGGATTTAATGCCTGCTTCATCGCCCTCCAGGTAATCGAGTACTTCAATCTGGAAACCTTTCTTTTCTGCCCATCTGGTATACATTCTGTAAAGAATCGAAACCCAGTCACAGCTCTCGGTTCCGCCTGCACCCGCATTGAGTCGTAAAATAGCATTGCAGGCATCATGCTCGCCTGATAAAAGCATGGATATTCTCATGTCTTCGAGTTTTGATTTAAACTTCTCAAACTCGGAAACAATCTCATCTTCCATACCCTCTTCCTCACCTGCTATTTCGATGAATTCCAGGATATCGTTAAACTGGTTTTCGAGAGTTCTTACGTCATCTATCGACTGCTTGAAGGTCTTGCATTCCGTGCTTAATTTGTTTGCTCTGTCAACATCGTTCCAAAAGGTCGGCTCCTGCATTTCTCTCTCAAGCTCGGCCACTCTTTCTTCTTTTCTTTCGATATCACAGGAAAGCTTAACCTGATTAAGCGTATCTTTAAGCGATAAAAGTTCAGTTTTGATGTTGTCTAAAATAACCATATTTCCTCACACTAATCGTCGTCTCTGATCCATACTCTTGTCTTAAGAGCAGCACTTGTAACTGA
This sequence comes from uncultured Lachnospiraceae bacterium, assembly GCA_902765365.1. Lineage (GTDB taxonomy): Bacteria > Bacillota > Clostridia > Lachnospirales > Lachnospiraceae > UBA3766. The sequence goes on along the minus strand of CACWZK010000002.1, from coordinate 8,662 downwards.
ATCGTTCGATTTATTTGCATTCTTATTGGTATCGGGTTTCTTGGCCGCAGTATCCGAATCCTTAAAATAAATGGGTGCCGCATCTTTTCTTTCAAATACTCTGGACTGTGTATTTGTCTGGGTTGCAGTTCCTGCCGCACCGGGCTTTTTAAGCGATGAGAACGAAGGTACTTCTTTTGAAGTGCCTGCATCTTTTGCAACAGGTTTGGCATTCTGATTTGCCATTGCCGAAGCAACAGGTTTTGAGGCCGTCTGAGGTGTCGTATATGCGCTCTGGGGATTTTCGTTGACATATTGTCTTATCTTACCCTTGGGAGCGGATTTAGGCTTTTCTGCAATCTTTGTAGTGGCTGCAGCAACAATACCCGATTTTTCTTCTTCCTTTTCCACAGGCTCTTCGGCCTTAATAACTTCCGCAGCTTCCTTACGTTTCTTCTCTTCTTTCTTAAGCTTGTTCTTTGCCCTGTTGGCAGCAAATTTATCCACAAACGCAAATGAAAGATGGAATCTTCTTACCGCAATATCATAGAGGAATAAAAGAGCCGCAATAATAAGCAGAGGAATCCAGAGATTGAATCTTGCTTTTACGAACTCGGGACTGTATTTAAATACTTCGTCCGGATTTTCGATAAAGATACCGCCGGTACTTGCTGCAAATTCGTCAAGCAGTGTATTTTCGGGATAGAATCTGTACTCAAGCGAATACTGCATGATTGCAGCCGTATTGATGGAACTTACTATCTCGCCCTTGTCTTTCTGCTGAACATTGATGGTATAAATGCCTGTATCCTTGGTATCCACCTGTGCCTCATATACACCGGGTTTTTTAGGATCGAGTTCGACTTCCTTGGGGTTACCTTCCTCGTCGTAAACTATGGCGATTACTTTGGTATCCGCGGAATATTCCTCTGTAGTATAGGTAATGGTAGCCTTGTTGCCGTTTTGTTCCACGTTGGCATAAGTACCCTCCATACCGTTGTCTTCGGATACGAGTTTTATGATGTTATGCCATAAAAGAGGCGTATTGTCCCATGACGAGTATTCCGAAGACCACTCACCGTTAACGTCCGATGTCCAGGCAACTGTTTTGCCGAGACCGTACTGCCAGTAGGAAAGTATCGGGTCGTGCTGGAAAGATTCCAGAAGATCGATGGACCTCTCCTTTTTCATTGTTGCCACATAACCGTAGAGTTGTGGCATACCGTCTTTTACGACATCTCTTATAATCTTGTCGTTACTTGTAACTTCGGGTGTGAATACCTCGTTTACAAGATATGTGTTGGATGCTAAAAATACTTCCTGTGCGAAAATTCTCGGAAGGTCCGTAGTGTTGTCGGAGTAGAAAATTCTTCCGCCGCCCTGTGTTGCCAGGTCATTTAAAAGTTGGTCGTTACATCCGCTTCCGACTGCCACGCACGAAAGTGTAATGCCTGCATTGTTGATGATTTTAATGAGTCCGTCATAACCCGAATTGTAATCCTGTCCGTCAGTAAGCAGAATAATATGCTTAATCATTGCGTCACAGCCGTTAATATCTTTTACGGCCGCCTCAAGTGCGGGATAAATACTCGTACCGCCACCTGAAGGAATCGAGAAAATCATCTGTTCAATTTCCTCGGGTTTCTCTACATTCTGAAGGGGAACAACTCTTGAATACGCATCATCGAAAGCAATTACTTCGACATAATCTTCGGGTCTTAAATAATCTACTGCCGCAGCTGCAGATTTCTTGGCCAGATCGAGGTATGTTTCGATACCGTCCGATGCATCCATTGAACCGGAATGGTCGATAACCATTGCCATAGCCATCGTGGGGATTTCGTTTTCACCGTTAATATCCATATATACGGGAGCCATCTCTTCAAGCAGTGTATCCCTGTATCCGCCTACGGCATACGAAGACGAACCGCCTGTAATAATTAAGCCGCCGCCGTTGTTTTTTACATATTCGTTTAAAATATCAAGAAATCCTTCACGTAAATCCGCTTCGTATACATCCACTAAAACAACAGCCGAATACTGCATGAGTGAAGGCATATCCACGGGCACGGTACCGGGTGAAACCGTATCGTATCCGACATCGATGGATTCAAGGATTTTCTTGTAGTTTTTGGCATTGCCTTCCTGTCCCTCTACTACAAGCAAAGGAAGCGTGGTCTCGATATTCGTATATGATGCAAACTCGTTGTTAACGGTGATTGTATCTTTTTCTGATTCGACTACAACCTTGTAAGTCTTAAGACCTTCGTCTGACTGTGTATCGGAGAAAATAAGCTGGTTGGTACCTTTCTGAAGATGAATTTCCTGCTCACCTTTAAGAGTACGTCCCGCATAAAGCTTAACCTTGGCGTTGCAAGCAACATTGCTTTCAACTTCTACCTCGATGTTGAATTTTTCTCCTATTCCGGCTTGTGTAGGGATTGAAAGATCCGAAACATAAACCTCATCGGAAATGTTTTCTTCTATCTTTTTGATTTCGAAAGCGCAGCCGCTTGAAATAATATCGGGCGCAACGCTTTTAAGCGAGCCTTCGTTTTCGTTACCGTCGGTAATCAGCACAATTCTTCCCGCAGAGTCCTCGGGAAGCTGTGAGAGTGCTATTTTAACCGCATCTTCAAGATTGGTGGCGCCTGTATTTACATCCGTCTGGAATTTGGAGAACGCGAGATTTTCCGATACGAACTGCTCCACTCTGGTATCTTCGCCGAAAGCAATGACACCGACATTATCGCTCTTTTTCTTATTCTTGACCGATTCGTTGACAAAATTAATAATATCCTGCCTGCTGTCTCTGACCGAATCGGAAACGTCAAGAAGGTAAACAGTAGTCGTGCTCCTGCCGGTGAATTTAAGCGAAAAGCCCGAAAGAGCGAATATCAAAGTAAGGAACAGAATTGATCTGATTACAATCTGTCCTACCTTGGAACCTTTTTCTCTTGTAAACATGAAACGCTGCGTTATAGCTAAAAACAGCGCCGCCACGGGTATTAAAAGCAAATACCACGGGTTATCAAATGATATCGACATATCTTTCCCCTAAACTATTTCCTAAGGCTGAATATCCATTCAAGCGCCAGAAGAAAAAGTGAAAGTAAAATAATAAAGTTTCTTAAGTTAAAAATACCTTTTACCTCGGTAACGACCTTCTCGTCGAGCGAAGAAATCATGGAAGGATGAGTATCTATCTTACTCTCCGAAACAGGGAAGTTAACCGCAAACAGTTCTGTTTTTTCTTCTCCCCTTACAGTCTGAGAGATTGAGTAAATACCCATTTCCTTTGTATCGTTATAATTGAAGCGGTAATCGGAAAGAGTTACCTGCTCACTGTCAGGTTTTGTGATTATCGGAAGTTCTCCGTCCACATTGGTGTTAACGGATACCGAATCACCGCTGTTATATACATAGTTTGTTACCATTCCGCCCTGTACGCACTCATTTACCAGATTGTACATAAGAAGCGGGAATTCCATATAAAGAGGGAAATCGGAATTGTGTATGTCAAATCCGAGCATTGCAAAAGTTCTTCCCTGGTTTTCTCCTATAAAAGCAATATCATGTGCTTTTTCTTTGTCGTTTCCCTGAGCCTCCAAAAAGGGTGTGGCATAATCAGGAACGTTATATGTATATGATTTTGATACCGCAAACGAAAGGCCGTCCAGATACTTTGTTACCTTTGAATCCAGTCCGTTTACTATACAGCCGTCATCGAGAATATCATCTATCGGAGCTATTTCGTCACATTCACATCCGATAACAATGATGTTTCCGGTCTCGGGAAGTTTGTTCGGAACCATTCCGTCGAATACATACAAATCAAATCCCTGAGCCGCAAAATCATCGAAACTGTTTATATCCTCGGATTTAATAACCGAAATGCCGGGAATAATCTTAAGAGCATTTTCGAGGTACATATTTCTTTTGGTCATTAAAAGAACCGTGCTATCTTTTTCTTCGCTCAGAACATCATAGCAGATATTATCCGAATCACACGCATCCTTGCCCGAAACCTGAGCAAAGAATACATTGTCTTCAAGATTAATATCTTCAAAATATACTACCGACGAAGAAGACTCTTCTATCTCAACTTCTTTGGTTGCCACCAGGTTTTCGCCCTGATATATCGAAACGTCTCTTTTAACGGGATTTTTACAGTAATTCGTAACCTTAACAAGCACATCCAGCTGATTGTCCTTAAAACCGTGGCTCACGTAATCAATGGACACATTATCCATTTCCGAAAAAACATCAACGACAATCGCATCGAGGTTTTCAACGTCAACCGTGCTGTCGGTAATAATAAGTGTCTGAAGGCCTTTGGAGTCCATCGCAAGCGATTTGGCCATCTGTACGCCCTCATTGGCATCTCCGGAATAATTGCTTAACTCAAGATTTTTAATCTGCTCTATGATATCGTTCTTGTTCTGAGATTTGCTTGATAAAAGAATCGAGTTTCGATCCGATGTGATAAGCGATATTTCCGTACCGTTTCTTAATTTTTTGACATAAGAAACCGCTTCTTCCTTTGCCTTGTCAAATCTCGTCTGATTCTCATCGTACATAAATCCCATGCTGGCCGAAGTATCGATTACCACACATGCTTTGCCCGAAGAAACAAGACCTGACAGAAAATAAGGGCTCGTAAGTGCTGCTATTAACACAAGGAGCGTTATAATCTGCAAGATCATAAGCCAGTTCTTTTTTAATTTTTCCCACGGTGTATTGGCTCTGTCGTTTTTAACCATTTCCCTCCAAAGATAGAGAGAGGCAACCTTCTGTTCCTTGGCCTTCTGTTTCATCATGTACATGATGATAATGACCGGAACGAGAAGAATAAAAAACAACGGCCATAAATGAGTAAATTTCATTTATATTTCCTGCTTTATTGCGTTTTATACTTTCTTCGCAAGCTTTGCAAGCGATGAGAAGAAAAGGCTGTCAAAGCTTTCCGACGAACATACTCTGATATATGTTACGCCGTATTTTTTGCACATATTTTCCGTATCGGTTAAGAATGTGCTGAGTGATTCCTTGTATGTCTTAATTGCCGATGCGTTAAAAGAAACTCTGAGTTCTCCAAGGAATTCCGAATCCTTAAGATTGAGTGTTCCTTCGTATCTCGGATCCAGTTCCTCATCGGATAAAACATGTATTAAAACCACGTCCTGTTTCTTGTATTTTAAATACTTTATCGTTTCGTCGAGTTCATCTGTATAACCGTCTGTAATCAGAAAAGAAAGACCTCTGTTTTTGAATTCCTTTTCTTTTACGCTCTTAAAAAGATCGTTGGCGCCGCCCATGGGAGCTTCTTCGATAAACTTGATGCATCGGATAAATGCCTGCATTCCCGAATAACTTCCGGCAGTGATTACATGATCGTCCTTAAGCGTGTTTATATAGAGTCTGTCGCCGTTTTCAAGCACGATGTAACTAAGCGCGCCCGCGATTCTTTTAGCGCAGACTTCCTTTGAATGCTCGCCGTATTTCATGGACTCGCTGCAGTCCAGGAAAATCTGAAACACACCTTCCTTTTCTTCCATGAAAAGTTTTACGAACAGTTTGTCAAAACGCGCATATGCGTTCCAGTCTATTCGTCTGATGTCGTCTCCGAGCATGTATTCCCTGAAATCGGAAAACTCAACACTGTTACCTTTGGAATTACTCTTTCTTCCTCCGGCCTGTCCGCTGGCGATTGTCAGAGCGATACTCATGCGAAGCGTATGCAGTTTTTCATAAAATTCGCTGTTAAATATCTGTTCCATTTATTATTCCTTGGGAATACTTGATATTATCTTCTTTACTATCTGATCTGTGGTAATGCCTTCCGCAAGTGCTTCGAACGAAAGTGTTACTCTGTGACGAAGCGAAGGAAGCGCAACGCTTTCAACATCGGCAAACGAAACATTGTATCTGCCTTCGAGCATTGCTTTTGCTCTGGCTGTCTTAAAGATAGCCTGTGCAGCTCTGGGTGAAGCGCCGACAGAAATATATTTCTTTGCAAGCTCGTTTGCTCCGGGAACCTCGGGATGTGTACCGATTACCAGACGAAGAGCAAACGCCTCAACTTCTTCAGCCATGGGAATTTCGTTCACATACTGTCTGATATTCATAATGTCATCACCCGACAGAACGGGGTTAAGTACCGTTTCTTTGTTGGTAACGGTTATGTCCATAATCTTTTTAAGTTCCGCAAACGTAGGAAAATCAACCTGAATCTTGAATAAGAAACGGTCAAGCTGAGCTTCGGGAAGAGGATATGTACCCTCGTTCTCGATAGGGTTCTGTGTAGCAAGTACCATAAAAGGCTCGGACAGAGGATACGTATTGTTACCGACGGTAACCGTATGCTCCTGCATGGCCTCAAGCAAAGCCGACTGAGTCTTCGGTGTCGCACGGTTTATTTCGTCCGCAAGCAAAAGGTTTGCAAATACGGGGCCGGGCTGGAATTCAAATTCGTTTCTTCCTTCTTTTTTAACGATAATATCAGTACCCGTAACGTCTGCAGGCATTAAGTCGGGTGTAAACTGAATACGTGAAAACTCGAGGTCGCATACCTGAGCAAGAGCTTTTACAAGCTGTGTTTTTCCCAGGCCCGGAACGCCTTCAAGAAGTACGTTACCGCCTGCTATCAAAGACAGAAGAACCTGTCTTACAACATCTTTCTGACCGATGATTGCCTTGCCTATTTCCGCTTCGGCAGCATTCATTTTGGCAATCATTTCCTTTAATTCCTGTTCGCTTGCGTTCATTTTGTTTTCCTTTCAAAAATGATTTATTAGTTCATACTTTCAAAATAATCTTTTACAACATCCTTCATACTGTCGGGGATTTTACTGTGTTCCATGTTTTGATAAGCATCTTTGGTATAATTGCCGATTACTTCTCCATGGGTCTGTTTGTTACCCGACCATACATATGAATAATCCGAAGGTGTCATGTTGGATGATCCGTCCTGGTTTGCATATCCCGTGAGTTTTTCGTTGGGATCCCAGTTATCGGGAATCATCAGCGATTCGTTGGGATCCAGCACAAGATCCTGTTCGTTGCCGACCTTGGAGCCGTTATACCATCCGCCTCCGCCTTGCTGACCGCCCTGTTGGCCACCTTGCTGACCGCCCTGTCCATCCTGGCCTCCTTGGCCGTCCTGACCTCCTTGCTGTCCACCCTGCTGACCGCCTTGTCCGGGCTGCTGGCCCTGACCGGGTTGCTGTCCCTGGCCGTCCTGACCTCCTTGACCTCCCTGGCCCGGTTGCTGGCCCTGACCGGGTTGCTGTCCCTGGCCATCCTGACCTCCTTGACCACCCTGGCCCGGTTGCTGGCCCTGACCGGGCTGCTGTCCCTGTCCGTCCTGACCTCCCTGACCGTCCTGGCCCCCCTGCTGACCGGGTTGTTGTCCCTGGCCATCCTGACCTCCTTGGCCGTCCTGTCCGCCCTGCTGGCCCGGCTGTTGTCCTTGTCCGGGCTGCTGACCGCCGTTAGGGTTCTGCTGACCACCGTTTGGATTCTGCTGTCCTCCGCCGGGATTTTGCATACCGCCGTTAGGATTCGGTATTCCTCCGGGGTTTTGCAATCCACCGTTAGGATTTTGCTGACCGCCACCGGGATTCTGCTGGCCGCCGTTTGGATTCTGCTGGCCGCCGTTTGGATTCTGTCCGTTATTTCCGTTAGGATTCTGTTCGGGACTCGTGGGATCGGGTACGCCGTTCTGGCCACTCTGGCCATTCTGACCGCTCTGACCCTGTTGTCCGTCCTGTCCGCCCTGCTGGCCGCTCTGGCCGTTCTGACCCTGCTGTCCGTCCTGGCCTCCCTGCTGTCCGCTCTGGCCGTTCTGTCCGTCCTGACCGTTCTGACCCTGACTGCCCTGATCACCGTTTACATACGGCTCTAACTGCTGCTGGGCCTGGGAAGCTGTCGAATCGGATATCTCTCCGTTCTCCTCGAGTTCCTTCTGCATCTGTTCGGCAATTTTCTCAAGTTCTTCGTCCTGGTTTTTCTTGGCCAGTTCTTCAAGTTCTTTGGCTATTTCGGCCTGATCTTTGGGCTTTACTTCATCTTTCATCACCGAATCGAGAGCATTCTGTATCGCTTCCGCTTCTCTCTTGTTCTCATCCGGTTTTTCTTCGCCTACATAATCATAAATCTTGTTTTCGAAACGTTCTTTTACCTTGTCGACTTCGGTTGAGTTTTCGCTCTCCGCAAGTTCTTCCTTGGCTTCCTTTAACATTTCGTCAAGTTTTTTTACATCTTCAACGCTCAGAGCATGTGTTTCTTTAATCTCTGCCACAAGGTCTTCGAGTTCTTCCTCTGCCTGTTTTTTCTCTTCCTGAAGAATGTGATTTTCAATAGCAATGTCTTTGGATTTCGCGGGTATCAGACCTGTCGTGAGTACAAACATCACACTTAAGAAGAAAAGGATAAAAGGAAGTGCCGTAAACTTCATCGGAAATACTTTTCTCATTGAAATGCCCGAAGTTTTAACAAGCGTATCCGTCTTTTGCATATTTGAAAAAACATCGTGTTTGCCTTTTAATTCCATCGAGGTGATAACTCTCTCGTTATATCCCCTGGAGTCAAGGCTTAATGCCGCTTCTTTCTTAGAAGGGTAACGGATAACGGTGATTATTACTCCGATAATAATCGTAGCCATACAAAGTGCTATACCCAC
>CACWZK010000001.1 GCA_902765365.1 uncultured Lachnospiraceae bacterium | reverse complement strand
ACGCTTCACCACGAAAATCAGTTCAAGCAACCTGACCGTCACCGACAACGATATACAGAAGGTGACCATGGTGCTGGGCGACCAGTTCCGCCGCGCCAAAGGCAAGAGCATCGAGCTTCCGGACTTCCATCTGGACCAAGATGTGCCCATCGAGATAGACGATTTCACACTGGTAATGATGAAAGACGAGAGTGCCGAACCGGCAAAGACCAATGTGGTGAACAAGGCAGATATCCGATTCGACGTATTGCTGAAGACCGGCGAGAATGTGACGGTAGCCGCCAACTCGGGATTCAAGTTCCAGTTCCAGGTTGAGATGTTGGACTACAAGGCACTGTACGGCTACTTCAAGCCCGGTAAGGAGACAAGCGACGACAGCTCGGTGGATGTACCGCTGAAGATTCCCGGTGACGAGCCTTTCTGCCTGCCAGCCAAGGATCCGCAGATAGATCTGACATTCACCTACGGTATGTCAATGCCGTTGCAGGTATATTTCCGTTCGCTGAAAGCTATTCACCCCAACGGCGAGGAGACACCGGCCGTATGGGACGGCAACACATCGACAACAAAAGTACTGCGTAACATCGTACCGATGGATGCGCCCTACGATGCGAGCGTACAGAGTACAATTCGACTGGACAAAGATCCTATCGACGGCGGTTCGATCGACAAGTTCTTTGAGAAAGAAGTGCAGGCTCTGGCATACGACTACGAGTTGCTAATCAACGAGGCGGATGTATATGCCAAGAACATCAAGCAGTTCCGTCTGACCAAAGACACCAAGTTCGAGTTGGACTTTGCGTTCAAGATGCCGTTTGAGTTCAAGAAAGGCTTAAACGCCACGTACGCAGATACAATCAAAGACATCAATCTGGAGCGCGCTCAGCTTGATTCGCTGGCAGCAATGACCAACGGTATTGTTACAAAGATTGACAGCGCCGAGTTGACACTGTACTTAAGTATCTACAACGAGATACCCGTCAATCTGGTGATGGACGCCGAATTCCTGGACGGAGAGAAAAACAAACTGGACTTTGATGTACTGAAGGATATCAAGATCGTTAGTGCCGACATGAAGAGCCTGACGGAGATTGAGCCTGTGACGAACGTAGTAACCGTGCCGATTCATACCGAGGACTTCGAGGAAATTGCCAAAACGAAGGCTATCCGATTCAAGCTGCACCTGGGCGACGACCAGAAGGAATCCGCCTTCCCAGCCAAACAATAGCACCGCCACCATTATCCAGAGCACTTTCTGAAGTGTAAACAAAGCAAGGATAACGGACTTTGATGCCTGATAGGAGACGTACATCGTCAGCGCATCCATAGCGAGCATTACCATCCATAAAATCACGCCTTTAAATGATTTTACGAAGAATGCGTCGATTATAAGATGAAAAACGGAAAGCCCCATAAAAGTAATAATCAGCTGTCTGATGATTACAGTCATGCGCTTGCTTTCGTTTTTGTGTTTTGTGTCTTTGTTGATTAAATCAAATAACTTACCCATACAGCTTTTTGCCAAAATTTAAAACTAATGCTTTTTCCACATCATAGGAACAAAGAGAAGAAGAATCGGATAAAGCTCGAGTCTTCCCGCAAGCATATCAAAAATGAATACTATCTTCGAAAGATAATTAAATCCCGCATAATTGCCCGTGGCGCCTACCACTTCGAATCCGGGGCCGACATTGTTCATCGTCGCAAGTACGGCGGTGAAATTGGTGACCATATCGTATTTGTCGATAGACACGATAAATACGGATCCGAAATATATAAGTGCGAAAAGAACCGCATATACGCAGACGCTCTTAACTACCGTTTTATCCACCGTTCTGTCATCCATACCGACCGCCTTTACACTTCTTGGATGAATGAACGAATTGATTTCCTGTCTGACGGCTTTAATTAAGATTAGGACTCTCGAAAACTTAAGTCCGCCGCCCGTTGAACCGGCGCAGGCACCTGTTATCATAAGCAGAACAAGTATCGTTTTGGAAAGTGCCGGCCAGAGGTTAAAATCGCAGGTTGCAAAACCGGTCGTGGTGATAATCGAAGCTACCTGGAAAGCCGCATCCGTAAGGGCGCCTCCAAACGTATCGTAGGTTTTAAAAATGTTTAAGGTAATGACTGCCACCGATACGACAATCACTATTAAGTATGTTCTGACTTCCTCAATCTTAAAGATGTTCTTGAATTTACGAGCCAGGATAAGGAAATATACGTTAAAGTTGATTCCGTAGAGAATCATGAATATTGTTACGTCCCACTTGATAAGTGTGCTGAAATTGGCAATGCTCGAATTGTAAACACCGAATCCGCCGGTGCCGGCCGTTGCAAACGAAGTACATACGGCTTCAAAGAAACTCATTCCCATGATCCAGAGGGATATTATCTGAACGAGAGTAAGCAGGATGTAAATAAAATAAAGAATCTGCGAGGAATCCTTCATCTTCGGAACGAGCTTGCCTACTACAGGTCCCGGGCTTTCCGCACGAAGAAGGTGCATGTTTACGCCGCCGACCATGGGCATTACGGCTAAAAGAAATACAAAGATTCCCATCCCGCCGATCCAGTGGGAAAAGCTTCTCCAGAAAAGAGTCGCGTGGCTCATTGCTTCCACATCGGTCAGTATTGTGGCTCCGGTAGTGGTAAAGCCCGAACTCATTTCAAAAACAGCATCTATGTAATTGGGAATTTCTCTGGAAATAAAAGGAGGAAGTGCTCCCGTAAGACTAATTAAAAACCATGCAAGACCTACGCTTGCAAAGCCTTCTTTGGCGAAAAACTGAGTGTTTTTAGGTTTTTTTAAGGAGATGAGAAGTCCTGCGAGCATACCGATTAAAGCGACAACAAAATAAGTCCACCAGTTATTTTCCCGGTAGATAATCGCCACTATTCCCGGAAGAACCATAAATGCCGATTCAATGGCCAATACTCTTCCGAGCGTATACAGGATTATAGATATATTCATAACTCTGCTTCCGGACTAACATCCGGACTCTCCCTATTATTCGAGAATGTCTTTGATATCGCTTAGGCCGCTCTTGGTGGTAACAACGATAACCGTGTCGCCCTCTTCGATGGTATTCTGGCCTTTAGGAATGATAATCGTTCCCCTGCGGTTGATACAGCCGATAAGGATATCTCTCTTTAAATTCAACTGCATAAGGGGAATTCCGATGACGGGCGAGCCTTTTAGGATTTTAAACTCGAGTGCCTCGACTCTGCCTCCGTTTAACTTGATAAGAGTCTCCACGTTGCTTCCGATGGAGTTCTGCATTGCCCTGACATAGGATACTATGTAGTCCGCAGCAATCTTATCGGGATAAATCAGACTTCCCACGTTGAATGTATTTATGATGTCATCGAAAGAAATTCTGTCGATTTTGGTTACGATTTTGCCCGAAGTACGGGTTTTTGCAAAAAGCGAAAGGATAATATTTGTTTCGTCGATACCCGTTAAGGAAACAAACGAATCGCAGCCGTTGATGCCTTCCTCTATAAGGATTTCCTGGTTGGTCGCATCACCGTTTATGATGGTGGCTCTCGGAAGGTTCTCGCTTAAGGTCTCGCATTTGTCTCTGTTTACCTCGACGATTTTTACCTTGATGCCCATCTTTAAAAGAAGTTCGGCGAGATAATATGTCATCGTACCGCCGCCGATAATCATGGTGTCTTTTACCTGATGTGTGTCATATCCGATTTTGGTGAAGAATTCTCTCGAATTGACTGCCGATGCAACGATGGTGATTTTATCGTTTGCACGGAGTATAAAAGCACCGTTGGGGATAAAGATATCGTCGCCTCGCTCAACCGTACAGATAAGGATGTCGGAAAGAACTCTCTTTGCGACGTCGATAAGTGTTTTGTTGACAAAAGGCGAATCCTCGGTAATGACGAGGTTTAAAAGTTCTACTCTGCCCTTGGCAAATGTATCGATTTTATCTGCGGAAGGGAATCTTAAAAGTCTCGAAATTTCGACTGCTGCCGCATACTCGGGATTGATAATCATCGAAAGTCCGAGTTCGTCTTTTATGTACTGAATTTCCTTGCTGTACAAAGGATCGCGGACTCTCGCGATGGTATTACAGTTACCGGCTTTCTTGGCGAAAAGACAGCAAAGAAGGTTGATTTCGTCGGAACCCGTTACCGCTATTAAAAGGTTGGTTCTGTCCACGCCCGCTTCTTTTTGAACCGAGTAGGAAGCACCGTTTCCGACTAAGCCCATTACGTCGTAATTGTTGGTGATGTCGTTGATAACTTCCGCATTTTTGTCAATTACCGTAATGTCATGTTTTTCTATAACAAGCTGCTTGATGATCGATAAACCGATTTTGCCGCAGCCGACTATAATGATTCTCATCTTTAAATCCTGATTTCTGTTTTAGTTTGGTGCCAGACACCCTTCGGGAGTCAGGCACCGTCATTTACTTTCTGGCTGTGTACTCTGTAACGCCTCTTACGGTTTCGCCGTCAATCTGAAGCGCAGTGGGTCTGTCAAACTTAACCGTGATTTCTTTGCCCGTGCTGATTGCAACAAGCTTTTTGTTGTTTACATGCTCGCCCTTAAAGATGGCGGGAAATCCCATGAGGGTTCCGATTCTGCCTTTATCCTTAAATACCATGCATGTCAGTGTATCGGAAAGTCTGTCCTGATCGGGTGCGGCTTTCATTCCGCCGCCGTAGTATCTGCCGTTCATGGCGGAAGCAATCCAGGCTTTTTTGTATTCAACGGTTTTGCCGTCCACGGGAATCCATGCATGAGGGCATTTGAATTTGAAAAGCACGATTTTAATCGAAAGCGATGTGTAGTTGATATCCTTCTTGCCTGCGGCTTTCATATCGTCTGCCATTTCACAGCATACACCGTCAACGCCGAATCCGATACCGTTTATAAACCTGTATTCGTTGCCGTTAATGGTTACGACTGGAAGGTCTTTTAAGTACTTCTTGATTGAAGGCATCTCGGAATCGTCGTAATTCTCTTTGATGTCTCTGTAAAAATCGTTGCCTGTTCCTGCGGGGAAAAGAAGTACGTCGCAGGGAATCTCCAAATCCGCGGTGTAGTTGGCAAATTTGTTGAGTGTGCCGTCTCCTCCGCAAAGTATGATCAAATCGTCAGCCGTAAGTTTTTGCACGAATTCTTTGGGGTCGAGACCGACTACATTTACGGTTTCGTATTCACCGTTTACTTTACCCTTTACAACCTCAAGGATTTCTTTTCCCTTTCCGTTGTTGGACAATTCGTTGTATAAAACATACTGCATAAAATTCCCTCCGTTTTAATAATTTTTTGCTTTCTTTAAAAACTGCAATAAGGTAACCCTGAAAAAGGTTACCTTACACAGAATGTTTATTGATTATCGTTAGGTCTTTTATTATTTTCTTCAGGCTCTTCGTCATCGTCATAATATGCGAGCGAGCTGCCGCAATAACGACAGAATTTATCGCCGTTGTTAACGCCTAAGCAGTAAGGACAGTTTGCGTAATATTTTTTCTCCTGCTTAACATCCCGCTTAATCTCTTCCTGCTCTGTTTTCAGCTTTTCAAGTTCAAGCTGATACTCAGCCTGCTGCGCAGCATATTCTGCCTGCTGTTCGGCTAACTGTCTCTGCAGTTCAGCCTGATGTTCAGCCTGTTGCTGCTGCAGTTTAATCTGCGAATTTTCATGAATTTTATTGACGATTGCAGCAGAAGCGACTCCGACTCCGGCGCTTACCGCGCTGCCGAGGAGCGAACTTACCATACCGCCGCCGCCACCGTAGTGAACCTTGGGTTTGTTAACATTTATATTAATCGGCGAAGAAGCGAATCCTCCCACGGGACTTGCGGGTCTGTTAAAACTCGGTGAGGAAAATCCCGTACCTGCGGCCATACCGCCGAAACCGCCAAAACCGCTTGTGCCTCTGAATCCCGTTGATGTAGTTCTTGCAGCGGATCTTATGCCGCTTGACGCGCCTCTGAAACCACCGCCTCCCATGCTTGGTCTGCCACCGCGTGAATGTCCTTTGCCTAAGCCTATAGCCATTGCCTCTCCTCCTTAACAATTGATTCAGACCGATATTTGTTATCGATTATCTTCAAATGTCAAACACTTCATAAATTGTAACATAATTACGTCTTTTTTTAAACAGGATTTTCTTGTCGAAAATACCGTCAAAATCTTGCTAATCACTATCTTTTGATGCCCAGGTTTTCAAGATAAGCGGCCTGCTTTTCTTCCATCACTTTGGCTTCGTCTTCTTCCATGTGATCATACCCTAAAAGATGGAGCATGCTGTGTGCGATTAAAAAAGCATATTCTCTTTTAACCGAATGACCGTATTCCTCTGCCTGCGAAACGATTCTGTCTTTGTTTAAACAAATCTCCCCGAGAATCGTAAGTTCGGTTTCGGGATTAACCGACATTTCCAAATCTTCGACATTGAGATTTTCAAAGTCCGAAGGCGCTTCCCACTCCAGATTCGGAAAAGAAAGCACATCCGTTGTTTTGTCGATGTCGCGGTATTCCCTGTTGTACTCTTTTACCTCTTCCGAATCGGTGATAAGTATATCCACCTCGCATTCGAAGGGACAGCCTTCTTTTTTTAGGATTTCTCCCACCACATCTTCGGCGATTTTTGCTTTGTCAAAATCCGTTTTAAATTCGACGTTTTCTTCGATAACAACCATGTCTTTTATATCTCCAATTATATAATCCGATTATTTTAGGGTATATTATTCTTTTCGTAAAATACCGGCATTTAATTCTGTTTTCGCGATTAATTAAACGCTTTCTGCAACTTCTTTATCCGCCCACTGACTCATGTAAAGTTCTTTGTAGAAGCCGCCTTTTCTTATCAGTTCGTCATGGCTTCCCTGCTCGATTATATTGCCGTCTTTCATGACTAAAATGACGTCAGCATTTTTTATGGTCGAGAGTCTGTGTGCGACGATAAAACTCGTCTTGCCCTTCATCAGATTCGCAAACGCATCCTGTACCTTTAATTCCGTACGTGTATCGATTGAACTTGTCGCCTCGTCGAGAATTAAAATCGGAGGATTCACAAGCATGACTCTCGCTATGCAGAGAAGCTGTTTCTGGCCGTTCGAAAGATTGCCGCCGTCTTCGGTGATAAGTGTATCATAGCCGTTCGGCATTCTCTCGATGAAGCTGTGCGCATGGCATTTTTTGCAGGCCTCGATGACTTCCTCATCGGTAAAATCACGACCGAGGGTAACATTGTCTCTAATCGTGCCTTTTCGAAGCCAGGTTTCCTGCAGAACCATTCCGAAATTGTCTCTGTAAGCCACTCTCGTGTAGTCTTTGATATTTTCGTCGTCAATTAAAATTTCGCCCGATTTAACATCATAAAAGCGCATTAAGAGGTTGATAAGCGTGGTCTTGCCACAGCCCGTCGGTCCGACGATTGCGATTCTCTTACCCCTCTCGGTCTTAAGCGAAAAGTTTTCTATGAGCTTCTGTTTGTCGGTATATGAAAAACTGATGTCGTTAAATTCTATGTGTTCGAAATCGGTTTTGGGTTCGGTCTTGGCATCTTCTTTTTCGGTTATTTCCTGTTCGTTTAAAAGATCTTTTATTCTCTCGGCGCATGACAGCGCATTCGAAAACTCGGTTAAAACGCCGGAAATTTCGTTAAACGGCTTGGTGTACTGATTTGCATACGAAAGGAAAATGGTCAGTGCTCCGACCGTGAGGCTGCCGTTTTTTACGATGGAAAGTGCTCCGAAAATCGCAACGCCCGCATACACCAGCGCGTTGACAAATCTGGTCGAAGGGTTGGTTAATGACGAGAAAAACGTGGCTTTTAAGGATGCGTCCCTGAACTCTTCGTTCATCTTTTTAAATTTATCCATGTTTTCGTCTTCTTTGCCGAAGGCTCTGACAATCTTCTGGTTCGAAACCATTTCGTTTATAAAAGAAACCTGCGTGCTTCGCGCATTGGTCTGCTTTTTAAAAAGATTGAAGGTTCTTTTGGAAATGAATCCTGCGACAAAGAACGATAAGGGTGTTATAAATACAACGACGAGTGTAATCTTCCAGTTTAAAACAACCATCATCGTGAGTGTTCCGAGTATGGTCAGAACGCCCGTGAAAACCTGTGTAAAGCCCATCAAAAGGCCGTCCGAAAGTGTTTCCGCATCGGCCGTCATTCTGGCAACCAGATCACCCGCGGGATTGTTGTCGACATAGGAAACCGGCAGTTTGTGGATCTTTTCCATCACATCTTTTCTTATAACGGCTAAAAGAGACGCGGTCAGGCGGTTGTTTGAAAGGCTTAGGAAAAGCTGCGATACAATCGTAATCGCAATAACGATTAACGTTTTGACTATAAGCGCTTTAATGCCTTCGAAATCCACGTTGTTTCTGCCTGTTACCATATCCACGCCGTTACCGATTAGGATGGGAATGTAAAGCGTTCCGAGAACGGTGAAAAGTGCGGTAACGATACTGAACAGAAGCAGATACCACTTTTTGAAAACGTATTTAATTATAAAAGAAAATGTCGATTGATTTTTCAATCCGTTTCTCCTTTTAAATCTCTTCTTCGGGGAACTGCGATTTGTAAATTTCCCTGTAAACTTCGCAGGATTTGATGAGTTCTTCGTGTCTTCCGCATCCTGCAAGACATCCGTCGTCGAGTACGAGGATTTTATCCGCATCCATTATGCCGGCCGCTCTCTGCGAAACAACGAAGCATATGGAATCCGCGGCTATTTCGCGTATTCCGGCCCTGACTTTTTTCTCCGTGACAAAATCAAGTGCGCTGGTCGAATCGTCGAGAATTAAAATCTCCGGTTCTTTTATGAATGCTCTGGCTATCGAAAGACGCTGTCTCTGGCCACCCGAGAAGTTTTTGCCGCCCTCGGTTACCTCTGCCTTAAGTTCGCCCTTTTTGCCGTATACAAAATCATAGGCCTCGGCTCTTTTAAGGCTTAAGTCCATATCTTCCTTTGTGGCGTCGTTTTTGCCCCATCTTAGGTTGTCTTCGACCGTTCCCGCAAAAAGCACCGCGGTCTGGGGAACGATGCCTATGGCGTCCCTTAAAGCCCTCGTAAGAATGGTGGCGGTTTTTTCGGCTGTCAAAGAATCTTTGTTTTCGCCGTTTATTTTAGCGGCATACGTCTTTAAATTCTCTCTGTTTATTTTTATATCTCCGGAATAATCTCCGTAGTAACCACAGATAAGATTGACAAGGGTGGTTTTGCCCGAGCCGGTACCGCCGATGATACCGATTATCTCGCCCTTTCCGGCGCTAAAAGAAATGTCCTTAAGCGATTCTTTTAAGGCCTTCGGATATTTGAATGAGACCGATTCGAATTCGATTGAATCGATTTTTTCGAATCTGTTTTCTTTTTCGGTGAGGGTATTTTCTTCGGCAGAATCTTCTTTTTTCTCTTTTAGGAGGTTTGCTATTCTGTCGCCGCAAGCAACGGATTTTGTCATCGTGATGATTAAGTTGGCGAGTTTTATGAGCTCAACGAGAATCTGCGCCATATAGTTTAAAAGGGCGATGAGGGCGCCTCGCTCGATGATTCCCGCGTCAACCTGCGTGGCTCCGACGTAGAGAACGGCGAGCGTTGCGACATTTACGATTAAAAACGTGGCGGGGTTCATTATCGCGGTAACCCTGCCTGCGAGAAGCTGTAAGGATTTTAATGTGTCAATCTCTTTGTCAAATGCTTCGCTCTCCTCGTCGTCGCAGTTGAAAGCCCTGATTACGCGCACACCCGTGATGTTTTCCCTGGTTTTGACGGTAACCGTATCTAGTGAACTCTGAACTTTTTTATAAAGGGGAATGCTTTTTAAAAGAACCGCAAAAACCACGAGGAAAAGAATCGGAACGCAGATTGTGAAGATGAGCGCGCCTTTTACATTTACCGTAAACGCCATAATAACGGCGCCGAATACTATAAAGGGAGAACGAAGGAAAAGTCTTAGGAAAAGATTTACTCCGGTCTGAAGCTGATTGACATCGGAAGTGATGCGTGTAATGAGCGCACCCGTTCCCTGTTCTTCAAGTTCCGAGTAAGTCCTCGACTGAATATTTTTGAAAATGGCTTCTCTAAGGCTCGCGGCAAATCCCGTGGCCGCCTTGGCCGCAAAGAACTGTGCCGTGAGTGCGCATATAAGTCCGATGAGCGCGAGCAGAACCATCAGTGCGCCCATCTTTAAAATATAGGCATTGTCATTCTTTTCGATACCGTTAGTGACAATGGCCGCAACCACGAGGGGCACAAACAATTCAAAAGTCGCCTCGGTCAGTTTAAAAAGAGGGCCGAGTATGCTTTCTTTTGTATATGGTTTTAAGAATTTTATCAGTTCTTTCATACAGAACTTATTATATCATATAAGTTACTTTTAAGGCATTACAAATAATAAGGGGTGCCATTCGCATTCCGCTTCGCTGCATGCTCATGTCGCGCTGACGCGCTATGCAGTTGCACCAAATATGCCTGCCGGTGAGTTAACTCCCCGCAGGCAATTCGGCGCAACTGCGCACCGCTTACAGAAACGCGCAAAAAAGCGGAGCGCCCGCCGCATTCGGCAAACGCTCCTACTTTTCAAATAAATATATTTGGATTTAGCGGCCGTCTGAAGAAATTCTCTAAGATCTTTTCCGCAAACGCCTCGCCGCTTACTTCATATGTTCCGTTTTTTATCCTTTCCTTGATGGAATATATTAAATCTTCCCTGATATCCGGTGCAGACGATAAAGCCGTTCTGGCTATATTATAATCTTTACCCATAGATGAAATCAGCAGCTTGTCCGAAAAGTTTGAAACGGTTTTTTCATTGTTTTTCAACGTATTCTTTGGCGGATACTGTTGGTAACTTTCAGCCCGCGTCACTGCCAATCCCTCCTTCCGAATTTTAACCTTTGTATTCTTTATCGACCTATTTATATTTTTCTTTATACCAAATTTAAAATTTGTGGACATGAATCGGACATTTTTATTTTTTTGTGCATTTTTACCAAATTATGCTCATAAAAAAACCGGACACCTTTCGATGTCCGGTCTGAATCTTTTATGATGTTTTATGCCCAGGGATCTGCCGCAACCGGAGTTCTAATATCCGAAAGAGCAAGGTTTTCAACCAAAAACCACTGGTTTGTGCTGGGTTTAAGTCTGCACTTAATCTGTCTGGGTGAATCGGCACCCGTTGAATCCATGTGAAGTGTAGCCCATCCTGCTTCGGGATAGCTGTAAGGATTGTCGTAAACGGTAATCTTTAAAGGCTCTGTAGGAATGTAATTGTTCTGAGGTGATGAACCTTCGAAGAACGAACGTGCAACATATTCCTTGCCTGCGAGTCTGTCTTTTAGGAACTGAATCTGATATGCATTCATGGGTTCGGGTCCCTTAAGGTAGTTAAGCATTTCGATTGTTGCGTTAACATCATCGCCGTAGTTTAAAAGAACCAGCATTGTGAGTGCACATGTTTTGAAAGGTGTCGACAAATCGCTCTCGGGAAGTGCCTTAAGGTCTGCAACACTTCTGGGAATGGTTGTAAACGTAAATGTTTCTCTCTTTCTGGCTGCTTCGTTGATAGCGCCTGTTACCGCACCTGCTGCCGCATTGCCTATGGCACTGCCTGCCTGACGCTTGATTGAATCAAATAATCCCATAAAAAATCCCTCCAATAAATTTTATAATGCTATTTTATCATTTTTCGGGTAAGCAAACAAACATTATTTACTGCTCGTCCGCAAACGCTATATTTATGAGTGTGAGTCCCTGAGGCTCGGCTGTCGGGCCGGCGAGAGTCCTGTCGGTGTTGTCGAGCACTTCTTTTATGTGTTCGGGTTCGTGTTTGCCGCCGCCCACTTCCATGAGGCTTCCTGCGATAATTCTGACCATGTTGTATAAAAATCCCGCGCCGCTTACTCTGATTACAATGTCGTCACCGTCATGAAATACGTCTGCGGTGTAAATCTTTCTGACTGTCGTTTCCGCCTGGGTTTTGACCGAACAGAAGCTCTTAAAATCATGTTCTCCGATTAAGTACTTGGCCGCATCATCCATTTTTTTGACATCAAGGTTATACGGGCATCTTAATGCGTATCTTCTTTTAAGAGGGTCGTTGATGTCGGATATGAAAATCCGGTATTCGTAGGTTTTAATGCTCACGCAGTGTCTCGGGTGAAAATCCGCATCGACTTCCTTTGATTCCACAACCGCCACATCTTCAGGAAGAAGCGTGTTGATTGCATACATAAACCTGTCGCCCGGAATCGTGGATTCGGTGTCAAAAACAGCCACATTGCCTTTGGCATGCACGCCCGAATCGGTTCTGCTCGCACCGATTACTTCTATGTTTTCGCCTGTCAGGGCGTTAATTGCTTTATTTAATTCTCCCTCGACCGTGCGGCCTTCTTTCTGAACCTGCCAGCCGACAAAATCCGTACCGTCATATGCCACACGAAGAAAAATTCTTTTCATTTATTTCTCCATCTCATAAAAGATCCGTCCCCAAATGGTCAAAAAAGCCAAAACAGAACCGTCCCCAAATGGCTGCCGGCGAAGAACTGTAAAAGAAATGCCGTAAGGCGCGAGAATGTTATTCCCAAAGATACTATTGCTCCGATGTACAGAAGCAGTACCGCATACGAGATATAATCTCTGGCAGCGTATTTTAAGGGGTAGAGTTTGGTTCTGCCGTCTCCGCCGTGATAACCTCTCGCTTCCATGGCGAGGGCTAAATCGGACGCGCGTCGGAATGCGGAGATAAAAAGCGGAACGATTAAGGGGATAAGGCTTTTTACCCTGTCCGTCAGTTTCTTTGAATCAAATTTTGCACCTCTGGCTGTCTGCGCTTTTACGATTTTATCCGCCTCCTCCGAGAGAATCGGAATGAATCTTAAAGCTATGGACATCATCATCGCAAACTCATGCACCGGAACCTTAAAAATCTTTAACGGTCTGAATATCATTTCCAGGCCGTCGGTTAAGCGGTTCGGAGTGGTTGTAAGCGTCATTATCGAGGCCGAAACGATAAGAAGGAAGAGTCTTATCACCATCAGTATCGCCATTTTAATGCCTTTTGCGGACACATGGAAAATCCAGAATTCCCATATGATATCGCCTTCCGTAAAAAGGACGTTGAACACTACAGCAAATATCATGATAAAAAGCACGGCGCGCAGTCCTTTTAGCATATATCCCACAGGAACCCTGCAAAGGATAATAACAACAGCTAAAAGAATCGCCGATACCAGATAGCATATTATGTTGTTGAAAACAAAGAGGGAAATCATATACAGGAAGGTTCCGGCCAGCTTGACTCTCGGATCAAGTCTGTGTATAACGGAATCCGCCTGATAGTATTGTCCCAGGGTTACATCTTTAAACATTTTTCTGCCTTACTTTAAGACTTTAAGTATATCACTGAGTGCTTCATTCACCGTGATTGCATCCGTATTAACCGGTATGCCGCTTTCTTTGAGCCTGAACATCGCTTTGGTTACCTGCGGGAGAGAAAGGCCGTAGCTTTCGAGTTCGTCCTTGTGATTGAATACTTCTCTCGGAGGCGCATCTATCGCAAGTTTCCCGTCGTTTATAACGAGGATTCTGTCGGCATATTCCGCCACATCATCCATGCTGTGGGAAACCAGTATTATCGTCATATTCTGCTCTCTGCAGAGCTTCGATACGAGGCCTAAAATCTCTTTTCGCCCTGCGGGATCAAGACCTGCCGTCGGCTCATCGAGGATGAGAAACTTCGGTTTCATCGATATTACGCCGGCTATTGCAACTCTTCTTTTCTGTCCGCCGGATAATTCAAACGGAGACTGCGAATAAATTCCTTCGTCAAGTCCTACCAGTCTTAAAGCCTCGATTGCACGGCTTTCGATTTCTTCTTTGGGTAATCCCAGGTTTTTAGGTCCGAAGCAGACATCCGTAAATACCGTCTCTTCGAAGAGCTGATGCTCGGGATACTGGAAAACTATTCCGACTTTGCTTCGGATTGAATGAAGGTCGAAGTTCTTCGCAAAGATATCCTCGCCGTCAATTAAAACCGTTCCCGATTCGGGTTTAATAAGTCCCGAAAGGAGCTGTAAAAACGTGGTTTTGCCCGAACCCGTATGACCTATAAGCCCTATGAACTGCCCGTCATCGATTGATACCGAAATATCATCGACCGCCGTTGTTTTTAAATTTTTGTTTCCACCGTAAACGTATGTAAGGTGGTCTGCAGTAATTGGCATTTTATTTTTCCTAAAAGATATATCGTGAAATTCCCCGGTTAAACCAGTTTTTTAAGTGCTTCCGCAAGTTCCTTATCCGACAAAATACACTCGGGAATATCTATTCCTTTTTTCCAAAGTTCATGTGCAAGTAAAGTTATCTTCGGTACCTCGAGCTTGTATTCTTCAAGTTCCTCCACGCGTTTAAATACCTCACGCGGTGTACCTTCCATGGCAATCTTGCCTTTGTTCATCACGAATATTTTATCCGAATATATGGTCTCTTCCATGTAGTGGGTGATAAGAATAATCGTGATTTTTTCCACTTCGTTTAAAGCACGAAGCGCTCTTATTACTTCTTTTCTGCCCGCGGGATCGAGCATCGCCGTCGGTTCGTCAAGCACTATACATTTAGGGTGCATCGCAAGCACGCCCGCAATCGATACTCTCTGCTTCTGACCGCCCGAGAGTCTGTTCGGAGACTTTTTTGAAAACTCCATCATTCCCAGGGTCTTTAAAGCTTCATCGACTCTCTCTCGAAGCTGCTCTGTCGGAATACCCATATTCTCGGGTCCGAAAGCAACATCTTCCTCAACGACCTGACCGATTATCTGATTGTCGGGATTCTGGAAAACCATTCCCGCGGTCTGTCTGATGGTAAAAAGTTTATCCTCATCCTTCGAGTCCATTCCGTCAACCCATACAGTCCCTTCGGTGGGTAAAAGAATCGCATTAAGATGCTTCGCAAAGGTCGATTTACCGGACCCGTTCGCACCAAGGATGGATATAAAATCCCCCTCTTTTACATCCAGGGAGACATTATCCAAGGCACGCTCTACGCTCTCGATGTTACCGTCCTCATCGCGTCTTTTATATTCAAATATTAAATTCTCAGCCTTAATAATATCCAATTATTTCTCCTGAAGTAAAACTTTCCCGCGGGTCGCACATAGTGTGGGAATCGGACCCGTATGATGCACAAGCGGGTAATGATTCGCCGTCGCCACTTAACGAGCCGAGCACATACGTGCGAAGGCGAGTTTAGTGGGGTTACGTGCGAAGCGTTAGCGGGAGCGTGCCCGCGGTGTATCGTGCGGGTCCGATTCCCCCGTTAGGATACAAACGCGGCATTTAATTTCAGCTCAATAAAACCCCAGCAATTTGCATATGCCTGCGAGAATCAAAAAGTGAAGCGGATAAAAAAGGTAAAAGATCCAGCCGATTTTTCTGCCTTTTTCACCGTTATAATATTTCATCAGCAAAACATTTACAAGCGCTGCCGCTTCATCAAAAGACATTGCGCTTAGCGTAACGCAGGCTGCGTACATTTTGCGTGAGTTTTTGTTTTTTATGAATTTGGTGAAAAAAAGTGCAACCGAGGAAACCGTCAGTACAAAAGTAATATACACGGCAAACGCAATCGGTGCGAGATCCGCATTCTCTCCATAGTCGATTCCCTTAAGGTTTATTAATACAAAGTAAAAATTTATCAATGCCAGTCCGTTTATTACAAAAGGCATGAAGTATTCTTTTCTTCCGACCAGGTAAATGATGATTATGGTCGAAACGCCAAAAGCCCCGTAGTCGCAGTTTATGGTGTAAGCCACTGTATCCGCAAGCAGAGCGATTATAAAAATCAAAAGATATAAAGCCGGTTTTTTTAATTTGAATTTCCTGTATAATCCTTCAATGCAGTATATGGCTACAAGCCCCAGAAACAATGTCCAGAATACATTCTGATCGTTAAAATCAATAAGCTTCGCCGTGTGAGCCAAATCAAAAGGTATTTCGGAAAGCAAAGCAAGCAGGAGAAGTCTGAACGCGTATTTATATACATTTCTTGTATGTATCAGGCCTTCCACTATAAAAAAGCAGAAAATCGGGAATGCCAGTCTGCCGATAAGTCTTAAAAATATTATCAGGAAATTATCGAAAATATATAAGGGAGTGTCCTTAATTAACGTATTCTGCCATGCGGTTAAGACTATTGCGGCGATATGGTCCAAAGCCATACAAAACAGGGCAATCATTTTAAGATTGCCCCTGTTTAAACCGTATTTTGAATTTTTAAGTGATTCATTCATTAAATACTGATATTCTGCCTTTTAAAATTAGCACATCTTGTCAAGTGAAGCAGGATCGTTGGAAACCTTCATAGCTTCTTCCTTGGTAATCTTCTCACGATGTACGAGTGAAGCAAGATCATCGTTAAGAAGATGCATGCCCTGTGCACGGCCACCCTGGATTGAAGAAGGAATCTGAATTGTCTTCTTCTCACGAATGAGGTTACCGATAGCTGCGTTAGCAACCATGATTTCTGTAGCAACATGACGTCCGTTTCCATCTGCTGCAGGAAGGAGACACTGTGTGATGACACCACGGATAACGTTGGAGAACTGGGTTCTGATCTGATCCTGTCCTTCAAGAGGAGTAGCATCGATAACACGTTCTACTGTCTGAGCAGCTGAAGTTGTATGAAGTGTTGACAATACGAGGTGACCGGTTTCTGCAGCTGTAATAGCAGCGGAAATTGTTTCGAAGTCACGCATTTCACCTACGAGGATGATATCGGGGTCTTCACGAAGAGCCGAACGAAGAGCTGTTGCGAAGGATTTAACGTCCTTACCTACCTCTCTCTGGTGAATCATAGCCTTGTTATGAGGATATACATATTCGATAGGATCCTCGATTGTCATGATATGTCTTGATGTTGTTTTGTTGATATAGTCAACCATCGAAGCAAGTGTGGTTGATTTACCTGAACCTGTAGGCCCTGTAACAAGAACAAGACCTCTGGGCATTTCTGCAAGATCTCTAACTACAGGAGGAAGTCCGAGTTCCTCAAATGTAGGTATATACTGATTTAAAAGACGGATACTTGCTGCAAGGTTATTTCTCTGATGATAGATGTTCGCTCTGATACGTGTGCCGTCCCAAAGCATACAACCAACATCGAGATCTTCGCCTCTGGATACTCTTTCAACCTGCTCCTGATCAAGGAATGAGAAAATCATGTTTCTCGATTCTTCTGCAGTGGGTGAAGGCTCCAAAATCTCAAGCGTTCCGTATCTACGAATTGCAAGGTTTGTTCCTACTGTGATATGAATATCGGAACATTTATTCTGTTTCGCATATTCCACGAGTTCTTCAAAATTCATACTAATTAATCCTCCCCTTTTCAATATATGATATGAAATAAAATTTTAAGAAGAAAAAAACTCCCTATTCACGATTATAACTTATTTTATCGTGAATAGGAAGTCCTAAAGTTCTTAAAATATTGTAAAAATTATACTAATTCGATGATAACCATCATAGCTGCATCGCCCTTACGGGGACCAACTTTGATAATTCTTGTATAACCGCCTTTACGGTCAGCATACTTAGGTCCGAGTTCATCGAAAATCTTTGCAACCATGTCAACTTTCTTTGTTGCTTTCTTCTTGCCTGCGTTATCCTTGGGAACGCTTACAACAGGCTGAAGAACCTTTAACATCTGACGACGAGCATGTAATCTTGAAGGGTTGTCCTTCTTGATTTCCTTTTCAACTTCGTCATAAACTGTAACTTTCTTACCGTCTACAACTTCTTTTACTCTCTTGCCGTCTTTGTCTTTACGAGCAACTTTACCCTGAACCTTAACGAGTTCATAGTTGTCTTTTTCTTTTACACCCAAAGCGATGAGGCTTTCGGCAATCTTACGAATTTCCTTAGCCTTAGCTTCGGTTGTTTCGATTCTGCCATAGTATAAAAGTGCTGTTACCTGGTTACGAAGAAGTGCTTTTCTCTGTGCACTTGTTCTGCTTAATTTTCTGTACTTTGCCATTTTTTTCTCCTTTTCCAAACCTGGGGTCCCGGTCAACGCCTTTGGTCTTACTTGCCCTGAACCATTTCCATTTCAGAGTTACCTGCGTGCTTTTCAGTCTTACCGCATTTTTTTATCTCAGTCTTCGCTGTCTTTTAAGTGAAGATCAAGGTCTTTTAATTTCTGAAGAACTTCGTCAAGTGACT
Organism: uncultured Lachnospiraceae bacterium; assembly: GCA_902765365.1. Taxonomy (GTDB): domain Bacteria; phylum Bacillota; class Clostridia; order Lachnospirales; family Lachnospiraceae; genus UBA3766. The sequence continues at coordinate 35,953 of CACWZK010000001.1, read as the reverse complement.
TACGTCCCAAGTTACGAACCTTCATCATTTCGTCGGATGTCTTGTTTACAAGTTCCTCAACGGTATTGATGTTGGCTCTCTTCAAGCAGTTGAATGAACGAACAGAGAGTTCAAGTTCTTCGATGCTCATTTCAAGCACTTTGCCCTTGTCGTCTTCCTCTTTCTCAACCATAACTTCTGCGTTTCTTGCATTCTCCGATAAGTTGATGAACAACTTAAGGTGCTCGGAAAGAACCTTTGCTGCAAGACTTACTGCATCGTCGGGACCGAGTGTTCCGTTTGTGTAAACATCAAGTGTAAGCTTGTCATAATCTGTCATCTGGCCTACACGTGTGTTTTCAACTGTTACGTTTACTCTCTCTACGGGTGTGTAGATTGAGTCGATTGCAATTGTTCCGATGGGTGTGCTTTCGTCTTTGTTCTTGTCAGAACTTACGTAGCCTCTGCCCTTGGTAATTGTAAGGTCGATGTATAAACCGTTGTTCTTGCCGCTGATGGTGGCAATTACCTGGTCAGGATTCATTACCTGAACATCATCACCGAAATGAATATCTGATGCGCGAACTACGCCTTCGCCCGTGAAATCAATGTATGCTTTCTTGGGCTCGTCATTATCGGAGCTGTCCTTGATTGCAAGATTCTTAATGTTCATGATAATCTCGGTTACATCTTCCTTAACACCCTTGATGGATGAAAATTCATGCTGTACACCGTCGATTTTAACCTTGCTTACAGCTGCTCCGGGTAATGAAGCAAGCATGATACGTCTAAGCGAGTTGCCAAGTGTAATTCCGTAGCCTCTCTCAAGGGGCTCTACAACGAATCTTCCGTACTTATTATCCTCTGAAATCTCAACTACCTCGATGTTGGGGTTGTCAAAATCAAATGCTAACATTTACTACCCTCCTTATCATGCTATGCTATTATTTCGAATACAATTCGACGATAAGCATCTCGTCTACGGGAACGTCAATTTCCTCTCTGGTGGGAAGTGACTTAACCTCTACCTTGAAAGCTTCATGATCTGCTTCCATCCAGTTGGGAGTAAGTCTTCCGTCCGTTACTTCGAATACATCTTTAATTCTCTGTGTTGAACGACTCTTTTCTTTAACTTCGATTACGTCGCCGGCTTTGATAAGATATGAAGGTATATTAACTGTTTTTCCGTTTACAAGGAAAAATTTGTGATCTACCATCTGACGTGCTTCACGACGTGTTCTTGCAAATCCTGCACGGAATACAACATTATCAAGTCTTGACTCAAGAAGGATCATAAGGTTTTCACCTGTCATACCCTTCATACGGTCAGCCTTTTCATAGTAATTTCTGAAAGGTTTCTCAAGTACACCGTAGATGAATTTAGCTTTCTGCTTTTCTCTTAACTGGTTGGCGTACTCAGATTTTTTACCTCTTCCTTCATGTAAAAACTTTCTGTTAGACTTCTTGTCATAACCCAAAACCATGGGCTCGATACCAAGATGTCTGCATCTTTTTAACACAGGCGTTCTATCTACTGCCATTTTTTTGTTTCCTCCTAAATTATACCAATCCAATAATCACAACGAACTGTCCATCAAACTCTTCTGCGCTTGGGAGGACGGCATCCGTTATGGGGAACGGGTGTAACGTCTGTGATTGTTGTAACCTGTAAGCCACAAGCTGCTAATGCTCTGATAGCTGCTTCTCTTCCTGTTCCGGGTCCTTTTACAAATACATCTACTGTTTTTAATCCGTGAACGAGAGCTGCCTTTGTAGCTGTCTCTGAAGCCATCTGAGCTGCATACGGAGTAGATTTCTTTGAACCTCTAAAACCAAGACCACCTGCACTTGCCCAGCTTAATGCATTACCTTCAGCGTCTGTGATGGTAACGATTGTATTATTGAAAGATGCCTGGATATGTGCCTGTCCATGTTCAACGTTTTTCTTGACACGCTTTTTAGCGCCTTTTTTAGCTACTGCTTTGTTTGCCATAAAAACTAACCTACTTTCTTATAAATCGTTTTTCTTCCATATAATATGAAAGTGACTAATTTCTTGTTCTAGCGTTTGTTTTCGTCTTCTGTCCACGAACAGGAAGTCCTTTTCTGTGACGGATACCTCTGTAGCATCCGATTTCCTGAAGTCTCTTAATGTTAAGGGCAACTTCTCTCTTTAAATCACCTTCTACCATGTAAGAGTCAGCGATGATTTCACTGATTGCCTTAACTTCATCATCGGTAAGATCTCTTACACGAGTGTTGGGATCCACCTTTGCTGCCTCAAGAATTTTGTTTGAACTTACTCTGCCGATTCCGTAGATATATGTGAGACCGATCTCAACACGCTTATCTCTCGGAAGGTCAACACCAGCAATACGAGCCATGTTTCTTTTTCCTCCATTTTCTTTTGAATTCGCGCCCCGGACTATCCGGCGGTAAATAGCGAATTCGGATTAACAGTTACTAAATGATAGGGGTATTTCTACCCGACCGGCATAAACCGGTTTTCCGATACTTTGATCTTGCTTCTCGGTATCAAAAAGTAAATGCACGGACAGGCTATAGCCTTCCTCACATTTATTTTTAGCCGACATTATTTGACGGAATAATATCGACCGCAGCCGCTTAACGACAAATAGAACAAGAATATGAATTATCCTTGTCTCTGTTTGTGCTTGGGATTCTCACAGATTATCATGATTCTCCCTTTTCTTTTGATAACTTTGCATTTTTCGCAAATTGGTTTCACCGATGATCTTACTTTCACGATAAAGCCCTCCTCTCAAAAAAGTCCGTTTACCATTGTAACACGCGGAAATTAAGTATGCAAGAAATATTTTTTCCGCTAAGGATTTATTTTTCTCTCCATATAATACGTCCCTTGGACAAATCATAGGGAGACATTTCTAAAGTAACTTTATCCCCGGGATAAATTCTTATGTAATTCTGTCTGAGCTTACCGCTGATGTGAGCAATAACCTCGTGGCCGTTTTCGAGTTCAACCCTGAACTGGGTTCCGGGAAGTTTCTCCGTAACAACACCTTCGATTTCAATAACATCTAATTTTGACAATTCTTGTACCCGGCGACTAATCGCTACTATCCTTTCATAATTTATCGTTTGGGTAATGTGAGTATTTCAGGTTCACCCTTTGTAATGAGAATTGTGTTCTCATAGTGTGACGACGGAAGTCTGTCGCTTGTGACGCATGTCCAGCCGTCATCCAGGAAATCCACATCACCTCTTCCGAGGTTTATCATGGGCTCGATGGCAAGTGTCATGCCTGCCACAAGTTTGATGCCCCGGTTGTTCATGTGATAATTCGGAATTGACGGATCTTCATGAAGTGAAGTTCCGATTCCGTGTCCTACGAGCGCGGTAACTATTCCGTATCCGCACTTTTCGGCGTAATCCGCGATGGCGTTTGATATATCATGTAAATGATTGCCTTCCTTCGCGAACTTAATGCCTTCGAAAAAGCAGTTTTCTGTTTCTTTTATGAGTTTTAAAAGTTCGGGATCAACTTCGCCGACCGGATATGTTCTGGCAGCGTCCGAATGATACCCTTTGTAAATACATCCGCAGTCGAGGCTGACGATGTCGCCTTCTTTTAACTTGCGGCCTTTCTTGGGAATTCCGTGTACGACTTCCTCATTGATTGATACGCATATCGATCCGGGGAAACCGTTGTAATGAAGGAAGTTCGGTATGCAGTCGTAACTTCTGATAAGCTTTTCGGCCTCGATATCTATCTCAAGTGTGGATATCCCCGGGCGTATAATCTCTTTTAGCTTGTCATGAACCTCTCCTAAAATCCTGCAGGACTCTCGCATCAATTCAATTTCTCTCTCAGATTTTACTGAAACTGCCATTTTAACCTCTCTTCTTTTTCCGCTTTTGGAATCTGTCCGAGGCGGAAAACTTATGCTTTTCTTCGATTTGTAATTATCCGAGGATTTTTACAATACTTTCGAAGACGTCTTTTACATCAATTGTTCCGTCAACTTCTTTTAAGATTCCTTCGTTATTATAGAAGTCAATCAAAGGCTGTGTCTGGTCGTGATAAACTTTTAATCTGTTTAATACGGTATCGGGCTTATCGTCATCTCTTAAAATAAGAGCGCTTCCGCACTTATCGCAAATGCCCTCTTTCTTGGGAGGCACATGCTCGATGTGATATGTTGCTCCGCAAGTTACACAGGCTCTTCTTCCCGACATTCTTCTTACGATGTTTTCATCGGGAACGTCGACGTTTATTGCAAAATCAATCTTATCGTTCTGCTTTGCAAGCGCTTCTTTTAAAACATTCGCCTGAGGAATCGTTCTGGGGAATCCGTCGAGAACGTATCCGTTCTTGCAGTCGTCCTTTGCTACTCTGTCAAGAAGAATCTTAACCGTGAGTTCATCGGGAACGAGTTTACCCTGATCCATATAAGACTTAGCTTCAAGTCCGAGCGGTGTTCCTTCCTTAATGTTAGCCCTGAAGATATCTCCTGTGGAAATATGGGGGATGGTATATTTCTCGGCAATCATTTTTGCCTGAGTTCCTTTGCCCGCACCGGGTGCGCCAAGCATAACAATTTTCATTCTGATTTTTCCTTTTCGCTCAAGGCACGATAAGACACCCCTAAACGGAGTGTCCTCGTCCTTTTATTTAGTCATTTAAAAATCCTTTGTAATTACGAACAAGCATCTGAGACTCAACCTGCTTAACCGTTTCGATGATAACACCGACAACGATGATGATACTCGTTCCGCCGAAACTTACGCTGGCTCCGAAGAGTCCCGAGAATACGTAGGGATATACCGCTACGATTGTAAGTCCTACGGCACCGATGAAAATAACATAGTTGAGTACCGTGTTAAGATAATCGCTTGTAGGTTTGCCGGGTCTGATGCCCGGTACGAATCCGCCGGCTTTCTTTAAGTTGTTGGCAATCTCCATAGGATTGAAAGTAATCGATGTATAGAAGTAGGCAAAGAATATTACCAGGAATACATAAACGATTATTCCGATTGTATAGATCATGTCGTTCTTGTTAAACCAGTATCTCGCATTCATGAACTTTAAGAGCTCGCCCCAGATGTAGCCCCATCCCCAGAAGCCTGTCTCGGCTTTGGCGGATCCGTTGAATCCGACCATATTGGAAATGATAATCGGGGTCTGCAAAATCGATGAAGCAAAGATTACGGGGATAACTCCGGCCGTATTGATTTTGATGGGAATCGAACTTGTGTTGCCACCCATCATCTTATTGCCCTGAATCTTCTTCGCATACTGAAGAGGAATCTTTCTTGTACCGTCACTTAAGAAAATAACCATTAAGATAAGTACAATTATTACGGCAAGTATAATTACTGCATTAAGAACACCGATTGCAATCGATTTGTTCTTTATGAACTGTTCGAACAGTGTCTTTGCATCCGAAGGGAAGGATGAAATAATGTTGATGATAAGGATAATGGAAATACCGTTTCCTACACCGTGTTCTGTAATTCTTTCACCTGCCCACATAAGGAATGCGGAACCTGCTGTCATAGCTGCAATTACGGTAATTACGTTTAATGCGTTGTACTCTGTAAGTAACCCCTGTGAACCGAATCCGATTGCCATGGCACCTGATTCGATTAATGCAAGTCCAACCGTCACATATCTTGTGATGGCAGCGATCTTCTTACGTCCGTCTTCGCCTTCATTCTGCATTTCCTCAAGCTTTGGAATAGCTATCGTCATAAGCTGCATAATAATGGATGAAGTGATGTACGGAGTAATGTTAAGTGCGAAAATAGACATTCTCTCGAACGAACCGCCGGTAAATGCACCGAGGATTCCAAGACCGCCGTTTCCGTCTGAGCCGAAGAGGCTTTCCATCATCTGCTTGACGAACTCCTGGTTGATACCCGGAGAAGCTATCTGGCATCCGAGACGCACTATAACGAGCATTAAAAGGGTAAATAACAGTTTTTTTCTGATATCTTTTACCTTAAAAGCGTTGATAAATGTTTTAAACACTAGATCACCTCTGCGCTGCCGCCTGCTGCTTCAATCTTTGCTTTAGCTGTCTCGCTGAAAGCGTTAACCTGTACCGTTAATTTCTTGGAAATTTCACCGTTTCCGAGAATCTTTACACCGTCTGCTGCTTTGCTGATTACACCTTCTTCAAGAAGCTTTTCAACTGTTACAACAGTACCGTCTTCGAATCTCTCAAGTGCCGATACATTGATTGAAATGATCTCCTTTGTATTTCTGTTCGTAAATCCTCTCTTGGGAATACGTCTGTATAAAGGCATCTGACCACCTTCGAAACCGATTCTGGGTGCTCCGGAACGAGCTTTCTGTCCCTTGTGTCCCTTGCCGGCAGTCTTGCCGTTTCCTGAACCGTGGCCGCGTCCTCTTCTAAAATTATCACTGTGCTTTGAGCCTTCCGCAGGTCTTAAATTAGATAATTCCATTGCGACTCTCCTTTCTATGCCTCTTCAACCTTAAGAAGGTATCCGATCTGCTGAATCTGTCCTCTAGTTGCTGCATTGTCAGGTAAAAGAACAGTCTTGTTAAGCTTTCTTAAACCCATTGCTTCTACGGTCTTTCTGTGTTTGGGAACAGCACCTATAGGGGACTTAACCAATGTGATTTTTAACATTTTGTCTGCCATTTTGGTCTCCTTTCCTAACCGCGGTTTAAGCACGAATGCCTTCTACCGACTTACCACGATTTCTGGCAACATCTTCGGGACTCTTAAGTTTGCTTAATCCTTCGATTGTTGCAAGTGCTACATTTGTTTTATTGTTTGAACCCAATGACTTTGTACGGATGTTTCTGATGCCTGCGAGTTCACACACCTTACGTGCGGGACCTCCGGCAATGATACCAGTACCTTCGGGAGCTCTCTTTAAAAGAATGCTTGCCGAAGAGTATTTGCCGATATAATCATGTGTTACGGATGCGTTCTCATCAAGACAAATGGATACGAGATGCTTCTTAGCATCATCAGTTGCCTTACGGATTGCTTCGCCGTTTTCTTTGGCCTTACCTGTGCCGACACCAACATGACCGTTCTTATCACCAACAACTACGAGTGCTGCGATGCTCATTACACGACCACCCTTTGTAGTCTTGCTGACTCTTTTAATAGCGATTGTATCACTAAATAATTCACCTAACTCAGCAGGGTTAATAATATTGCGTACCATTGCAAATCCTCCCCTTCCTAAAATTCCAAGCCGGCTTCTCTAGCTGCTTCAGCGAGAGCTGCGACTTTACCTTGATATATATAACCGCCACGATCAAAGACAACTTCTTTAATACCTTTGTCTAATGCTTTCTTAGCAATTACTGTTCCTAAATATGCTGCTGCTTCAACGTTGTTGGTCTTTGTAAGCTCTGCTTTTACGTCTTTGTCAAGAGTAGAAGCTGCCACAATTGTGTTTCCAACCGTATCGTCGATAATTTGAGCATACATATGATCATTGCTTCTGAATACTGCCAAACGGGGTCTGTCAGCAGTTCCGCTTAAACGGCTACGAATTCTTCTGTGCTTCTCAGCACGTACTTCCTGTCTGGATGTCTTACTAACCATTTTTATACTCTCCTTATCTCTTATTTCTTACCGGTCTTACCGACTTTACGTCTGATTACTTCGTCAGCATACTTGATTCCCTTGCCCTTGTAAGGCTCAGGTCTTCTCTTATCCCTGATCTCTGCGGCGAATTGTCCGACTTTTTCTTTATCGATACCTTTAACAAGGATTACAGTAGCACTACCTGCCTGCTCAACGCTTGTCTCGATACCTTCGGGATCTTCCATTTCAACCGGATGTGAATATCCGAGAGACAATGTAAGTTTCTTGCCGGCCTTCTGAGCCTTGTAACCTACACCGTTTACTTCAAGTTTCTTTACATAACCTTCAGTAACACCTACAACCATGTTGTTGATAAGTGTTCTTGTTAATCCGTGAAGGGATTTCATTTTCTTTAAATCGTTAGGTCTTGATACCAAAACTTCAGCACCTTCAACCTTGATTTCCATCTCAGAGGGTAAAACTCTTGTTAATTCACCCTTGGGACCTTTTACAGTCACTTTATTATTTTCTGCAACATCCACAGTAACACCTGCGGGAATTGCGATTGGCATTCTTCCTATACGTGACATGCCCGTACCTCCTTAATTATTCTAACGACTACCATACAAATGCTAATACTTCGCCGCCAACCTGTAATTTTCTGGCTTCCTTATCTGTGATAACGCCCTGGTTTGTTGAAATGATAGCAACGCCCAAACCACCGAGTACTCTGGGTAACTCATCCTTGCTTGCGTAAACGCGAAGACCGGGTTTGGAGATTCTTTTAATACCGGAGATAACTTTGTCGTTTTTGTCTGCACCGTATTTTAAAGTAATCTTTATATTCTTGAAATTGCCATCATCAACTAATTCGTAGGATCTGATGTATCCTTCATCTAATAAAATCTTAGCAATCGCCAATTTCATCTTTGAAGAGGAAACTTCTACCGTATCATGTTTTGCAGAGTTTGCATTACGGATTCTTGTAAGCATATCTGCAATAGGATCGCTCATTGTCATTGTTGTGCCTCCTTATATATTTTTATCTTACCAGCTTGCTTTCTTAACGCCGGGAATTTCGCCCTTGTATGCCAACTCTCTGAAGCAGATACGGCAGATACCGTATTTTCTCAAGTATGCATGAGGACGTCCGCAGATTCTGCAACGGTTGTATTCTCTTACACCGAATTTCTGCTGGCGTGATTGCTTAATCTTCATTGCTGTTTTAGCCATGAAATATACCTCCTTAAATAAAAGACAACGATACTATTTAGCGAAGGGCATGTTGAAGAGTCTTAATAACTCTCTTGCTTCTTCGTCAGTTTTAGCTGTTGTTACGAAGATAACATCCATACCTCTTACCTTATCAACCTTATCGTACTCGATTTCAGGGAAGATAAGCTGCTCTTTAATACCAAGAGCATAATTACCTCTGCCGTCAAAAGCATTGGGATTTACACCTCTGAAGTCACGTACACGGGGCAATGCAAGATTTACGAGACGATCAAGGAACTCATACATCTTGTCACCACGAAGGGTAACCTTGCAACCGATGTTCTGACCTTCTCTGATCTTAAAGTTAGCGATTGAATTCTTAGCCTTTGTAAGAACTGCCTTCTGTCCGGAAATGATTTCCAAATCTCTGACAGCAGACTCAAGTGCCTTAGCGTTTTCTTTAGCTTCGCCGACACCCATGTTGATTACGATCTTGTCAAGCTTGGGAACTTCCATGATGTTCTTGTAGCCGAATTTCTTCTGCATTGCATCTATAATTTCATTCTTATATTGATCTTTCAGTCTACTCACGAATCTAGACCTCCTTTCATAAATAATTATTTAATTACGTTTCCGGTCTTCTTCGCGAAACGTTCCTTCTTAACCACTTTGCCGTTTTCATCTTTTGTAACTTTGAAGCCGACTCTGGTTGCCTTGCCGCCTTCTACAAGCATTACGTTTGAGATGTCAATGGGGGCTTCCTTTGTGATGATACCGCCGTTGGGGTTGCCTGCTGAGGGTTTTGAATGCTTTGTAACAACATTAACGCCTTCAACAACTACTTTCTTCTTGTCGGTATCTACGCTTATAACCTTAGCTTCTTTGCCCTTTGAGCTACCGGCGATAACCTTAACTGTATCACCCTTCTTAATCTTCATCATAGTCGGGCACCTCCTTATAATACTTCGGGAGCAAGGGAAACAATCTTCATGTACTGTTTCTCACGAAGCTCTCTGGCTACAGGTCCAAAAATACGAGTTCCTCTGGGAGTCTTGTCGTCTTTAATGATAACTGCAGCATTTTCGTCAAATCTAATGTAAGAACCGTCTTTACGTCTTGCACCTTTTACGGTACGAACAACAACGGCCTTAACTACATCACCTTTCTTTACAACGCCGCCGGGAGTAGCATCCTTAACGCTGGCAATGATGACGTCGCCAATGTTGGCATATCTTCTTGTTGAGCCGCCTACTACGCGGATGCAAAGGAGTTCCTTGGCACCTGTATTGTCGGCAACTTTCAACCTAGTTTCCTGTTGAACCATGCTCTTATCTCCTTATTTAACCTTTTCTACAACCTCAACAAGTCTCCATCTTTTATCCTTTGACAGGGGTCTTGTCTCTGCAACCTTAACTTTGTCGCCGATCTGGCAAACATTGTTTTCGTCATGTGCTTTAAGCTTATATGTTCTCTTTACGATTTTTCCGTAGAGAGGGTGCTTTACATGGTTTTCCACAGCTACAACGATAGTCTTATCCATCTTATTGCTGATTACTTTACCTATACGCACTTTTCTTAAATTTCTTTCCACAGCGATTTCTCCTTTCTCAATCGTCTTCCTTATGCGTTAACTTCGTTCTTCTTAACTGTAAGTACTGTCTGAATTCTAGCGATGTTCTTACGAACCTCTCTGATTCTTGCAGTGTTGTCAAGCTGGTTGGTTGCATTCTGGAATCTCAAATTGAAAAGTTCTTTCTTCGCATCTACCAAAGCCTTCTCTAAATCAGCGGAGGACTTCTTCATTAAATCATTAACATATGTATTACTTTTCATTAATTGTCTCCTCCTTCCAATTCTGCCTTAGAAACAATCTTGCACTTGCAAGGAAGTTTATGTGTAGCAAGACGAAGTGCTTCTTTTGCTACCTCTTCCGAAACACCGGCAATTTCGAACATTACTCTGCCGGGCTTAACTACTGCTACCCAATATTCTACAGAACCTTTACCGGATCCCATACGGGTACCTAAAGGCTTTGTTGTAACAGGCTTGTCAGGGAAAATCTTAATCCATACCTGACCACCACGCTTAATGTAACGGGTCATTGCAACACGGGCTGCTTCGATCTGGTTTGACTTAATCCAGCAGGGTTCTGTTGCTACTATACCATACTCACCGTAAGTAATCTGGTTGCCCGAAAGAGCTTTACCCTTCATACTTCCACGGAACTGCTTACGATGTTTAACTCTCTTAGGTAATAACATTATTTTGCACTCCCTTCTTTATTTTCTTTTACGGGGAGAACTTCGCCCTTGTAGATCCAAACCTTTACGCCAACTTTGCCGTAGGTTGTGTCTGCCTCAGCGAAACCGTAATCGATATCGGCACGTAATGTCTGAAGAGGAATAGTACCGTCACTAATTGTCTCAGTACGAGCCATATCAGCACCGCCCAAACGGCCGGAAAGCTGAACTTTGATACCGTAAACTCCCGACTTCATGGTTCTTGTCATAGCCTGCTTCATTGCTCTTCTGTAAGCAACACGGTCTTCGAGCTGCTTAGCGATGTTTTCTGCAACAAGCTGTGACTCCTTCTCGGGTCTCTTAATCTCTTTGATGTCAACGTTTACATTCTTGCCTGTGAGTTTCTTTAACTCTTTCTTTGTGTTTTCGATATCAGCGCCGCCTTTACCGATAACAAGACCGGGCTTGGAAGTATAAACGGTAACTTTAACTTTATTGGAAGCTCTTTCGATATCAATCTTGCTGACACCGGATGTATAGAGTTTCTTCTTTAAATATTTTCTGATGTTGTAATCTTCAACAAGGCAATCAGCGAAATCAGCATCTGCGTACCACATGGAACCCCAGTCCTTGATAACGCCTACTCTTATACCATGAGGATTAACTTTCTGTCCCATACTGTTCCTCCTATCTTTCATTGAGCACGATGGTAATGTGGCTCATTCTCTTTTCGATTCTGTAAGCTCTGCCCTGTGCTCTGGGTCTGATTCTCTTCATTGTGGGTCCCTTATTTGCATAACATTCTTCGATGTAAAGCTTCTCGGGATTCATGCCGTTGTTGTTTTCGGCATTGGCGATAGCACTAAGTAAAAGCTTTTTGATAATGCTTGATGCATATCTGGGATTGTACTCCAGAATAGCCAAAGCCGTATTAACATCTTTGCCTCTGATGGCGTCAAGTACGAAGCAAGCCTTCTGTACCGATACTCTTGCGTAAGATAACTTTGCCGAAGGTCTTGTCTCCCTGTTCTCTTTATTACGCTCTCTCTTGTATTGTGATCTGCTTTTTGTTTCTTCCATGGATTAAAACCTCCTTCCTTACTTAGATTTAGATTTCTTTTCGTCTTTACCGTGGCCTCTGTATGTTCTTGTTGCTACGAACTCACCGAGCTTGTGGCCAACCATATCTTCCGTTACATATACGGGAACATGCTTTCTGCCGTCATGAACTGCAAATGTATGTCCGACGAATGCGGGAAAGATTGTAGAACGACGTGACCAGGTCTTGATTACTGATTTATTACCCGCTGCATTCATTGCATCAACCTTCTTTAAAAGGCTTGCATCAGCAAAGGGTCCTTTTTTTAATGATCTTGCCATTATTTTCCTCCTTATCAATCTGCGCTTACTTTAATGCGCGTCCGTCTCTTCTTCTTACGATGAGCTTGTTAGACTGCTTGTTTTTCTTTCTTGTCTTCAAGCCCAAAGCCGGTTTGCCCCAAGGTGTGCAAGGACCGGGACGACCGATACTACACTTACCTTCACCACCACCATGAGGATGGTCGTTGGGGTTCATTACAGAACCACGTACTGTAGGGCGGATGCCCATGTGACGCTTACGTCCTGCCTTACCGATATTGATAAGGTTGTGATCAACGTTACCTACGATACCTACTGTTGCTCTGCACATGATAGGTACCATTCTCATTTCGCCTGAAGGAAGACGAAGTGTTGCGTACTTACCTTCCTTAGCCATGAGCTGTGCACTGTTGCCGGCTGAACGAACCATCTGGCCGCCCTTGCCGGGTAAAAGCTCAATGTTGTGTACCTGAGTACCTACGGGAATCTTGTCAAGCGGTAAGCAGTTGCCGATTCTAACTTCGGCATCGGGTCCGTTCATGACTTTCATTCCGTCCTTTAAGCCTTCGGGTGCGATTATATAAGCTTTCTCGCCGTCTGCGTAGCAGATAAGTGCGATGTTTGCTGTTCTGTTGGGATCGTATTCGATTCCGATTACCTTTGCGGGAATACCGTCTTTATTTCTCTTGAAGTCTACGATTCTGTATTTCTTCTTGGCTCCGCCGCCATGGTGTCTAACTGTTATCTTACCCTGATTGTTACGTCCTGCTGTCTTCTCCATTGCGACACAGAGTGATTTCTCGGGTGTCTTCTTGGTAATTTCAGAGAAGTCAGAGCCAGTCATGTTTCTTCTGGAGGGTGTATAGGGATTGTATGTCTTAATTCCCATTTCTTTGTTCTCCTTTACTGTTATTTATTATCATGCTTCATTGCATATAGATTGGCGTATTAGATACCTGAGAAGATCTCGATATCCTTGCTGCCTTCGGTAAGCTTAACGATAGCTTTCTTTGTCTCGGCAGTCTTGCCATATACATTGCCACGTCTCTTGTTTTTGCCGTTGCAATTCATTGTGTTTACACTTGCTACCTCTGTGCCGGGAAACATTTTCTCAACAGCGTCTTTAATCTGATTCTTGGTAGCATCGGGATTTACTAAGAAGGTATACTTCTTGTCGCCCATACCGGACATACTCTTTTCAGTAACAACCGGCTTTAAAATAACGTCATAATATTTAAGATCTGCCATTATGCGTATACCTCCTGAATCTTTTCTACCGCATCCTTGGCAAGTACAAGTGTCTTAGCGTTCATAATGTCATAAACATTGATGTTTTCTGCTACTGTTGTATTTGCGTTTGCGATGTTTCTTGCGGATAAAATCGTATTGGCATCGTTCTCTTTGATAACAACCAAAGCCTTCTCAGCCTTGATGTTGTTTAAGAACTCTGCGAACTTCTTTGTCTTGATTTCATCAAACTTGATTTCGTCGATAACCATAAGCTTTCCTTCGGTTACCTTGTTTGTAAGAGCGGACTTAAGAGCAATTCTCTTTTCCTTCTTATTAAGTTTGAATGAGTAATCTCTGGGTACGGGTGCGAATACCACGCCGCCGTGTCTCCACTGAGGAGATCTTGTCGAACCCTGTCTTGCGTGACCGGTTCCTTTCTGTCTCCAGGGCTTTGCACCGCCGCCGGATACCTCCGAACGTGTTTTAGCTTTCTGTGTGCCCTGTCTCAAATTTGCAAGGTGCTGAACAACAGCCATGTGTACTAAATGTTCATTTACTTCGATACCGAAAATATCATCGAGCAAATCCATCTTTCCGACTTCCTTGCCTTCCATATTGTAAACAGATACCTGAGCCATCTGTGTTTCCTCCTTTCGTCCGATTAAGCTTCAGCCTTGGTTGTTTCTTTAATAGTAACCATGGCTTTCTTGGGTCCGGGTACAGCGCCCTTGATTAAAAGTAAGTTCTTATCAGCGTCAACTCTGACAACTTCAAGATTTCTTACTGTAGCCTTCTTGCCACCCATCTGACCGGGCATACCTTTGCCCTTAAATACACGGCTGGGTGAAGAACATGCGCCGTTTGAACCCTGATGACGATGGAACTTTGAACCGTGCTTCATGGGTCCTCTGTGCTGGCCGAGTCTCTTGATAGCGCCCTGGAAGCCTTTACCCTTGGTAATAGCTGTTGCATCGATCTTGTCGCCTTCAGCGAAGATGTCTGCTTTGATTTCCTGAGCAAGAGCGTATTCGGAAGCATTCTCGAACTTAAACTCTCTGACAAAACGCTTGCTTGTTGTTCCGGCTTTCTTGAAATGTCCCTGCATAGCCTTTGTTGTGCCGTTAGCATGGATGATTTCCTTTTTGCCCTTAGCGTCTTTGTTGATGATTTTGTCTTTCTTGTCTACGAAACCTACCTGAACTGCTTCGTATCCGTCGTTCTCAACGGTCTTTACCTGAGTAACTACGCAAGGACCTGCCTGGAGAACTGTTACCGGAATGAGTGTGCCGTCTTCAGCGAAGATCTGAGTCATTCCGACTTTGGTAGCTAAAATAGCCTTTTTCATTTTTTGACCTCCTTTTGATTCCACTACAGCGGTATCCGTAAAGGATGCATACTAGTTGTGGAAGTCATTTGTTTTTCCTTATTAATAATGTAACGATTTGATCTGCGGCTTGGGTTTTAACCGATTAGATCATTTTAATATTGATATAAACGCCTGCGGGCATTTCGAGCTTCTGCATAGCGTCTATAACTTTCTGGTTGGGCTCATGAACATCGATAAGTCTCTTGTGAGTTCTCTGTTCAAACTGCTCTCTGGAGTCTTTGTACTTGTGTACGGCACGGATGATTGTTACGATTTCCTTTTTAGTAGGAAGGGGAACGGGTCCGCTTACCTTTGCTCCATTTTTCTTGCAAGTGTCGATAATCTTGGCTGCTGATGCATCAACTGTCTGATGCTCGTAAGCCTTAAGTGTGATTCTCATTACTTGATTTGCCATAAAAAAAGTCTCCTCTCATATTTTGTACTTTAAGATTCAAGTACAACAAGCGGCGACTGTACACTCTCCCGTGTGTGTCGTGCCTTTTTCTAAAAAATAAACGACCACACGTCGTTTCTGCATTAAGCAGACTATAATGTTTGTACAGTGACTTGTCGTCAGTATCTCGACTTGACATTCGCTCCGTGTAAAAACCTGCGGTGTCCGCAGCAACCTTACACTTCATTGCTATCAATGTCACAGCAAATGCTATATTATCAAATAACTTATTCAATTTCAAGCATTTTTTACAAAAATTTTCAAGAAATTTCTACACACGAAAGCATTCCACAAGTTTTAGTTGTAAAGCTTCTATATATAGTGTGCTGTATTTATGAGTAAACTGAGTGACATAAGGGGACGGGGGTGTTGTGTCATTTTTGGGCAAACCAAAAATGACACAACACCCCCGTCCCCCTGTATCATTTTGTATAAAAGATTTTAGTACGTATAATTCTGCATCTGGTTTATATATTCCATAATAACCGCAAATACACCCGTTGTTGCCACACCGAGGCCCGCAAGAATTATGGTTACTATAACAAGTACAAGCATTATTATATAGAACAGCAGCACGAGGGCGCTGATTATAAGTCCCGCAACTGCCAGGCCTTTTGAGCAGTTCTTTCTGGTTACTCCGATGATACCTAAAATAACACCTGCCAGAGCTGACGGTATAATTAGGAAATTACCGAATTGCATGATAATTCCGAAAAACCATCCGATATACGGAATTACAGCGAGTGAAATGCCACAGCAGGAAATTAAAACGATTCCCAAAGCAACAAGGCCGAAAACAAACGAAAGAATACCGCATACGTTTTTCTTTTTTGTAACAACCTCGTAAGTATTTGCCTCTCCGTAATAATAATTGTTGTAATTCTGATTGTTGTTATCCATTTTATCTCCTTTATAAACAGAAATTCTTCATTATATATAAATGAAGAATTTCCGCTTAAAGTTTTTATATCTTTTTTCTTATATTAATATGTTGATTCAAGTGAATCCTGTAATTCTTCAAGATAATTCTGGAAATCGGGTGTGCTTGTAATTCCGCTGAGAGCTGCCTTGCCGACAAGACCTGCTATCGTAAGAATAAGGCTTAATCCGCCAAGGAGTAATCCTAAAATACCGAGAACCAGGCCTGCGATTGCCATACCCTTCTGATCGGGTCTCTTCTTCATTCCTACAATACCTAAGATAATAGCAACGAGAGACATAATCAGTCTGATTCCGATTAAAATGAACTTAACAACCGCACCAACTGTTGTTCCACCTAAGCAACATCCGCAAAGAAGAAGAACGATTGATACAATACCGAGAATCATAGCTACCAAACCGAGAGCATTGATTCCTTTCTTCTCTTCTGCATTGTCATAAGAACTGTAATCTGTGTAAACGGGCATTGTGCCTGCTTCCGCACCTGCTGCTGTTGTTGTTGCCTCAACTACAGGCTCTGCTGCCTCAACTACAGGTTCTGCTGCTGCTTCTACTGCTTCTGCAACGGGTTCTGCTGTTGCTTCTACTACGGGTTCTGCTGCCGCTACCGCTTCAGCTACAGCTTCTTCAACCTTAGCGCCGCACTGAGGACAGAACTTACCGCCTTCAAATTCAAATCCACAACTACTACATTTCATTTTTATTTTCCCCTTTCATAATTGTTTTAGGTAAATAATCATTATATATTAATGCACTATCAAGTTTAGCACAGTTAAAGTGCTAATTGCAATATGCGTTGTTGAAATACACTTCGAAAAAAGATATTATATACATATGGAAAAAAGAAAAGATGCAGTTAATATAAGAAGAAAGTCCTCGCCTTCCAAAAAAAGGCACGGTGAAAAAGATGAAAAAAAGGTTCTTAATATCCTTTTTATTCTTCTTTTTTATTTGTTTCCGATTGCAGCTTTGGCAATTCCCTATCTGGTTTTTCGAAGCAATTTTTCCCCGGTTCTCACAAAGGATTTTGTGGACGAACTCGCATTCGTTAAATATCTTGTTGAACACAATTCTCATGACTTTGCCGAAGGCTTTATTTCCACAAAGCCTTTTATACCTTTTTCCACCAGATATTTTCTTACATATTATCTAAGCGATTTTGCGACCTGGCAGGATGCTCTTTTAAAATCCGTAACTGCTGTGTATGCAATCTTTTGTGCCGCTTATATTTTCTTTGTCACTTCCCTTCACGCAAAGAAATTCTATACATATATAATAGCATCAATTCCCGCAATCCCTCTTGCAATCATCGGTCTTAAGGCGGTTTATGACGTTAATTACATATTAACGATTTTTATTCCCGTGCTTATATGCTTAGGCCTTATAATTCACGGCATCAGGTTTAAAGTGCCCGTTCCTTTTAAAATAATTATATCTCTTCTCGCGGTTGTTCCGGTTATCGTTATCGGCGTTTATATGCACGATATGAAAGGGAAGTATTCGTTTGACAATTCGGATCTTTTATCAGTCAATCTGTCGGCAAAAGAAGAGGCGATTGACATCACAAACGATTATAAACCGTTAATCGATTATCTTAATGCAAACGGAATCAGGCTTGCTTACTGTACGGATACGATTATCAACGAAATCGCCGTAGTCGGAAACGAAAAGGTTGAAATCGCGCCGGTTGTATCTCCCGAAGATTTGACGAGTGTCGAAATAAAAGAAGATACGCTTCCCACCCCCTATGAAAGAGTATCAAGAGAGTCAAAGCCTTTTTACATGATCTATGATAACGGAACCGTACAAAAATACTCTTCTTCTCTTGCTTTGAAATTCGGTGAAGTCGCTTACTCCGATGCAAAATATACCGTTTATTCCTATAAAAACTTTGATTATTTTGACGACCGTATTTTCCAGAACAATATGGTGCGCCTGGCATCCGAAAAATACGACAGTTTTTACTACAGTTTTCTTGGCTCATCGATTGAAGATGCCGGCAAATTTCCTGATTTCTTCGGAACCACGCCCATCTTTATAACGCCCTCGGATATCGAATACGAAGACACAAACGTGCTGCTTGATAAGGCAGTGGCAAAAGACGGTCTTAAATATGCATTCTTTGAAATCGATCCCGTAACGTTCATAAAAGGTGACGGCAAAGCGGAGTTTGAATATTTTAATAAAATGATAGAAAAGTATCCCGATGTTTTCTTTTATGCGATTCTTTCCTATCCCGAGATATCTTACTGGAAAGGTTTAAGCGAGGACGCAAGAAATCAGGCCCTCGATGACTACGAGTCCTGCATCAAAACGCTGACTCACAACGATAACCTTCGCATGTACTGGCCCGGAAACAACAAATGGCTGATTGAGAGTCCGGACAATTACGCAGACGGTGTTCCGGTTTCCGATGTGGCTTTAAACCTTCTTGTACTGACAACATGCAATCTTAAATACCCCGTGGATAAAACTTCCTTTGCCGACGACAAAGAAGTTCTTTTGGATATTGTCAAAGAAGACATAAAATATCCCGATTTGTCCGGAAAAGAAATCGTATTCTTCGGAGACAGTATTATGGGCAATTATCACGGCCCTCTCACGATTCCTGGCGAGTCAGAAAGTCTTTCGGGTGCCGATACTTTGAATCTCGGCATCGGCGGAACGAGTGCCATAGCCGATTTTAACAGACTGGTCGACGCATTTCTCGGAAGTGCTTCTTTATCAGATATAGAAGATGAAGATTTCATAAAAGAACTAAGCCGTTTTGAAGATGAACACGATGAAAACAAAGAACTTTATTTTGTAGTCAACTACGGAGTGAATGATTATTTTATGGGAGTTCCCGTTCATGTCAATACCGGTACTCCTTACATGGATTATGCCTACGACTCGTACGAAGCATCAATGACCGACGGTATCATAAAACTTAAATCCACATATCCCGACGCCAAGATTTTCATTCTGTCTCCTATTTACACCAATTACTTCGAGGCCGGAGAACGCATAATGTCGGATGTGGGTGCACCTCTTCAGAGTTACCGCGATATGGGTAAATTTATATCCGAAAAGCTTGGCACGGAGTGGATTGATTCTCTTAATATAATTGAAATAAATGAGGATAATTACGAAACGTATCTTTTAGACGAAGTTCACCCGAACTTCGAAGGAATTTATCTGATGAGTGATTCTATTATTCGTTTTATCGCAGGGGAAAAGAAAGAAGATAAAGAAGAAAAGAAAGATCAAATCCAGTAAGGATAATCTTCCATTTCGATAAAGCCCTCTTCATCTTTTTCGATAAAGCAGGCCATAAAAGCATCCGCAAAGCTGATGCCCGAAGTATAAATAAACAACGGAACTATCTGCATTCCGAGAATACCGAGAAGAAGGAAAACCCAGGCCTTCTTCTTTTTTAATGCAAAAAGATGTCCGCCGTACGCTCCGAGCAGAAAGCCGAGCCATACGAACGCCGCTTTTTTAACGCGGACGGGATTTTCATACGGCGCGGAATCATCGACAATCTCAGAGATTCTCTGTTTCATGCGAAAGATAATAAAAATTGCAGCCACAAGAGATGCGAAAGCCGCTATATAGCTCAATACTCCGAGCGCTCCCGTTACGGCCGAGAAAATTTTTAATCCGGTCTGAGCCATTCCGCCCAGTCCGTAAACATCCAGCACCATTCCGATATCATCGGGATTTACCGAACTGCCGTACGAATCCATAACCATGGAAATGATTGACCTGCCGATAATGGAAAACGAAGCCGCAAGCGCAACAATTAAAACCAGAACCAGAACAAGGCCCTGGATATGAAGAAGCATTATGTCTTTGTAACGCCCGTCCACCCCCTTGGGAGGAAGGAAACCGCTTTCTTTGTTTTCCATAATTAATTGAACTCGATGGTTTTTATATCGTCAGGTGTAACCTGAATAAATCTCTTGGGTGAAGATGTGGGTATAAGTGCCAGTATCGCATCTTCAAAGTTTCCGACAAACTTGTCTTTGCCGCCTATCATATGAATTAAAACTTCTTCGCCGTTATATAAAACGATTCTGTTATCATCAATGAAAACATCCGAAAAATCGACGTCGAAATACATCTTGTCTTTTAATTTCGCATCATAATCATAAATCTCGGCTTTGTACTTGTGCTCGCCGTCATCGCTCGCAAAGAAAAGAACCACATATTTGTCGTCCTCGTGTACCGAAAGTATTTTCTCCGAGATGAGGATTTCGCCGGAACTCTGAGGCTTCTGATCTCCGTTATAAAACATAAGTCTGTTGTCGGCTACGGCCACGGCTTTGTTGTTTCCTGCGAATTTGATTTCCGGAACCAGCGCACTCTCATATATATAGCTCGACATCAAGCTGTCCTGTGAATTCTGTCCGACCTGACCGAAATTATAGAATCCGACAGAAGTATAGAACGAACCCTTGTCGACATTAAGATACGATACCGCACCGAGTATACCGTTGTCGGAAATGGCTATCTCAAGCGGATATCCGTATCCTTTCATCGTCGTGTTAAAGAAAATCTTTTCCTCGCCGGCAGTGTCGTAAATGTAGATGGGCGTATTGTCGTCTCCGTCCAAAACCGCCATAACATAGCCGTTTCCGGCGGCCTTGAACTTACGAATGGGCATACCTGTGTCGATTTTTCCGAGGACATTTTTTTCATCCATTAAGAAAATGCTGCCGCCGTTGTAATCGGCCACCGCAACAATACCGTTTGATATATCGACCAGAGGCTTCTGCATCTGGAAAGCTTCGTTCCAGATCTGCTCGCCCTTGTAATTGACACATTTTATACCGTCCGAATTGTAAACGATGAAATTATTGCCGAATCTTTCGACCTTCGAACCCGTGGATATAAAGAACTCCGTCGAAGAAACCTCGCTTACGCTCGTGTATTCCTTGTTTATAAAAAATACCCTTGCTGCCACGAAGCCAACCGCGGCAATTAAGAACAAAGCCAAAACGATTATAAATACCCACATCATTTTGCTTACTTCATGGCCGGCACGTTTTTTGTTAAAATCCGCGAAGAGATTGTCTTTTTTGGCCGTACCTTTTTGGGGCGCGTTCTTTTTCGTATCGCTCTTTTTAAATTGTTTAATGTTTCCGTTCTCTTTTTTCATCGGTTACTGATTGATGCGTGAATCCCTGAAAGAATTCACTTTTCTCCGGTTTATTTCTTTTATGAGTTAATCTGCGATTGTGCTGAATCTGTAAATTGTGGTTGACTTAAAGCCCTTGTTCTCGTCAAACAAAGGTCTTGCAAAGTTGGGATCCTTGGCACTGTTGGGGAAGTACTGGCTCTCAAGGCAGAGTCCCTGACGTTTTGCATATATCGCGCCGTTTTTGCCCTTTTCTCCGCCGACATAGTTGCCGATGTAGAACTGAACGCCGGGTAAATCCGTAAGTGTTTCCATTACGATTCCGGACTCATCGTCAAATACGGTAGCCGCAACCTTTAAGCTTCCGTCCCAGTCGTTAATGCAGTAGTTATGGTCAAATCCGTTTGTAAAGGCAAGCTGCTCATAGTTCATATCAAGCTGATCGCCGATCTTCTTTGCAACGGTGAAATCCATGGGAGTTCCTGCGACTTTTTTGATTTCGCCGGTAGGGATGCTTTCGTCATCAACGGGAAGGAAGCAGTCAGCATTGAAAACGATGGATTCGCCCAAAATGCTTCCCGAATCATGTCCGTTTAAGTTGAAATATGTATGATTGGTCATGTTGATGATGGTCTTTTTGTCCGTGGTTACATCATAATCAATCTTGATTTCATCTTCTTCGGTAAGTGTATAAACAACCTTTGCCTTAAGGTTTCCGGGAAGGCCCAGATCCATATCGGCTTTGTCGATTGTGAATGTAACGCTTGTTTCTCCGACTTCTGCGGCCCATACTCTCTTCTGCAGAGAGCCGAGTCTTGCGGTATGAAGATTGTTTCTTCCGTTGTCGTTTACCTCGAGTTTGTACTCGGTTCCGTCAATCTCAAAACTTGCATCCGCAGTTCTGTTGGCAACGGGTCCTACGATGGCTCCGAAGCACTTGTCGTCCGTAAAATAATCCTTTACGTCTTCATACCCGAGGATTACGTCTCTGACTTTTCCGTCCTTGCCCGCAAAAAGAAAATCCGTGATAATACATCCGAAATTGATAACGGAAAGCTCGGTTCCGTTTTCGTTTTTCATGGTATATTTAAATAAATCCTCACCGTTAGGTCCTTTTCCGAATTCTTTAACTGTAACGCCCATTTTTACCCTCCTAAAAGATATTTTTATAATTCTACTCTTCCTTCGAGCGCACGAAGAAGAGTGACTTCGTCAATATACTCGATATCACCGCCGACAGGTACTCCCGAGGCAATTCTCGTGACTTTGATGCCGGTGGGCTTGATGAGTTTGCTGATATACATCGCGGTGGTTTCGCCCTCAAGCGAAGCGTTTGTTGCGATGATTACTTCATCGATATCGCCTTCAAGCCTGGAAATCAGTTCTTTTAATCTGATATCCGCAGGTCCTATGCCAAGCATCGGAGAAATGGCTCCGTGAAGCACATGGTAAACACCTCTGTACTTGCCTGTTTTCTCGTATGCTGCCAGGTCTCTGGGATTTTCGACAACCATAATGGTTTTATGATCCCTCTGCTTGTCGGCGCAGACCGGGCAAAGCTCGGAATCGGTCATCGTAAGACATTCTTTGCAGTAATGCGTATGCTTTTTTGCATTGTCTATGGCCGACGTCAGTTTCTCAACACGTTCGTTCGGAAGGCTGACAATGTAATAAGCCATTCGCTGAGCCGATTTGTTTCCGATTCCCGGAAGCCTCTCGAGTTCTTCTATTAATCTGTTTATGTATCCGCTGTTTATTTCCATTTTTTAGAAGTTGAGTCCGCCGAAATTCATACCGCCGGTCATTGAATTAACCGCTTCGTTATTGGCTTCTTCAATCTGAGTTAAAATATCGTTCATGCAGGCCATGATTAAATCCTGAAGATCTTCCACATCTTCGGGATCCACAACCTCGGGATTAATGGTTACATTTTTCACTTCTCTTTTGCCGGTCATGGTGATGCTTATGGCATTACCGCCTGCTGTAGCAGTGAATTCCCTGGTTTCCATTGCCTTCTGGTTTTCTTCCATCTGACGCTGCATTCTCTGAGCCTGCTTCATCAGATTGTTCATATTGCCGGGCATCATTCCTCCGGGGTATCCGCCTCTTTTTGCCATTTCTTTATTCCTCCTGAAATTATAATCTTTTAAAAAACTTCCTTGGGAAAATCATCGTCCGACTCGTCTATCTCCATGTTCGGCTTCTTGGAATTCGAAATCGTATCGTACTTCGATCCGTTCTCATCCAGCACCAGTTCATAGACAACTTCTTTTCTGACGCGTTCGTTTAATATTCCCTGTAAAACTTTCGCTCTCTCCGGATCTTTCAGACCTTCGTAAGTCATTTTCGAAGGGCAGGCCAGAATAAGCACATTCGGCTTTGCGACATCCATCGAGCATTTTACTTTTATCATAAAACCCTTTAAAAGAGCCTCCGCATTATCCGCCATCGAACTCCATTCGTCCGCTATCTGCTGAATATCGGCAGGAATCGCAGCGGGAAGTTCAATCTTTTTTTCCTGAGGGGCTGAAGGTGTATTTGCTCCCCCTGCCTGTGAATCCGCAACCACAAATGCTCCTGTTTCAAGTTTCTTTTCGATGCTTCTGATTCTGTCCATTAAGGCATCGGGCTTTCGGTCCATCTGGGGTATGCAGAGTTTAATTAACGTCATCTCCGTCAGAACTCTTGCCTGAGTGGTCGTCTTAAGCGCACCCGTCAGTTCCGAGAGAATTCTGATAAAACGCATTATGGTCTGCAGTTCGCACTTTTCGCTGTCCGCCTTCATTTCGGCGAAACTCTCGCTCGTTACGTCCAGTATCTTTTCGGGCGCATCGGAACTTTTTATGATCATCAGATTTCTCAGGTACCAGGTGAAATCCGCAACAAATCTGTTTATTTCCGTACCTGCAGTCACCACTTCCTCAAGGTCTCTTATAACCGCCGTCACATTTTGAGACATACAGTCATTGAAAACCTTTGAGTAAATATCTGTCTTTACCGCTCCGAGTGCCACCAAAACTTTGTCGAGTGTCAGCTCTTCCTTCGGATAAAAGGCAATGCACTGGTCTAAAAGAGACAAACCGTCACGCATCGAACCGTCTGCCGCCTTGGCCACATATCTTAACGCTTCATCCGTAGCGGATACGTTTTCCTTATCTGTCAGTTCACGCATTCTGCCTGCGATAGTTTCAAGGGGAATTCTCCTAAAATCATATCTCTGACAACGGGACATGATTGTGGGAATTATCTGATGTGCTTCGGTCGTTGCCAGGATGAAAATCACATGCTCGGGCGGTTCTTCTATCGTTTTTAAAAGAGCGTTAAAAGCCTCGTTCGTAAGATTGTGCGCTTCATCGATAATATAAACCTTATATTTACCGCTGACCGGTCTGTAATCCACTTCATTGATAAGTTCGCGGATTTTTTCGATACCTCTGTTGGACGCCGCATCCATCTCGATCATGTTAAGCGACGTACCGTTTGCAATTGCCTTGCAGGTCTCGCATTCCATGCAGGGATTTCCGTTTACGGGATGTTCGCAGTTAACCGCTTTTGCCATAATCTTGGCAAGTGTGGTTTTACCCGTTCCTCTGGTACCGCAGAAAAGATACGCATGTCCGATTCGGTTTTGAATTATTTGATTTTTCAGGGTGGTTACTATCGCGTCCTGACCTCTGACTTCATCAAAAGTCTGCGGTCTGAACTTACGATACAATGCCAGATATGACATGCCAAATCCTCTGTTTCAGTTCAATATGTTTTATCTTCTCATAATACTCTTCATCATAAGTCCGCATGGGGATAAATCTTCGTCTGTAAAACCTGAAGTTTTATCGCACTTGGCGGAAATGATGGAAGACGTTTCGTCTTTGTTGGACAAATTCCAAATAATATGACTGATCTTTTCTTCGTTAAGAAGGTTAATCCAGATTTCGGACTGTTCCTCATTGATATCTCCGTCTCCGTCGGCTCTTCCGACGCCAAACTCTGTAACAAATACCGGAAGATCCTTGCTTCTGGCGTATTTAAATTTATCGCGCAGTTTATCGCGATGGGTGTCCGCATAAAAATGCAGGGTATACATTATATTTTCATAGTCAAGAGGAGCATCCGCAGCCTCGTCCACGCCCTGTGACCAGATGGTGGTTCCGACTATGATTATCTTGGATTCGTCTATTTCTTTTATGATCGGAATTACCTGATTCGCATAACGTTTAATGTCGTCCCAGGTGACTTCTTCCTTGGTCTCAAGGTTCATGTTGGGCTCGTTGCAGATTTCATAAATGACATTGTCGTAACCGGTAAGTTTCGGACAAATGTTTTTGAAAAATCTGATGGCCATATCCGTGTGCATATTCGGGTCGTAGTCTAAAAGAATATGCCAGTCGATCATACAGTAGAGACCGAGTTTTCTGCAAAGGTCCGCGCCGTCAAGAATTATCTTTTCAAGTTCCGCTCTGTGTTCATCGTTCGAATCCGCATAACCCTCGTGGTTGTCGGCAAATCCCGAATACATGGCCAGACGCATGATGCTCACTTTGTAATCATCGCGAAACTGTTTAAAAGCTTCCTCGTTGACATACTGAGGGTATTCGTTTAAATTATGCGTGCTGATGCCTTTTAACTGAATAGTATTGCCGTTTGCATCAACAAGGTTTTTCCCCTCAACATGCAGTTTGCCGTATTTTTCAAACGGTGTCATATAACCCCTCCGAATATTTTTTCGTTTTCTGTTCCGTCGGCAAAATCCGACTTCTTATTATACCACGATTCACGCTTAAATGTCACTTAAAAAGGGGTAAAATGCCTGCATAAAAAAAGATACCCCTTTCGGGATATCTTTTATGAGTTTAAAGACCTTTTAATGTTCCGATTCCGAACCTGTGCTCATCTTTTTTATCGCCTTTCGAACCGGTATTCCTATCGCTACCGCTATCGCCATTTTGACCGCATCCGCAGGGATAAACGGAATCACCCCTGCCACAAGAGCGGCGCCAAAGCTCATTTTAAGCGATATCGCAAGCCACACTGTACCGAGTGCGTAACAGCAGATTGTTCCCAAAACCATTCCGAGGATATGAAGCGGTATTTTATTCTCAAACTTTGAGATGAAAAATCCCGCAATTAAAGAAAGGAAAATATATCCGATCATATATCCGCCCGTGGGACCGAGAAGTTTGGTGATTCCGCCGGTAAAGCCGGTAAATACGGGGACTCCTACAAATCCAAGTAAAAGATAAAGAACGCAGCTGACCGTTCCCCAGAGCCATCCGTTAACATATACCGCAAAGAATATTCCCAGAATTCCTAAGGAAATCGGAACGGGACTGATGGGGATTGAAAAAGAAAGAGGTCCCAAAATACATATTATTGCCGTCGAAAGCGCTACTTTTGTGATGGTTATTGTCGTTATTCTTGTTTTACTTTTCATATTTATTCTTCCTTTTGGTTTACAATTTCAAGATGGGAGTTTACAATACAATTAACCTATCGTCAACCTGATTATCAAAAAAGTTTACAATCGGGCAAAAACTGTAAAAAAGGAATTTAAGAAAATATGGAAAAAGAGTTCTCAACCAGGGAAAAAGTACTGAATATATTAAAGCAAAACCCTAATGCATTTGTTTCCGGTCAGGAAATCGCCGATACGCTTTTTTTAACCAGAGCGGGTATCTGGAAAGCGATAAAAAGCCTGCGCGAAAGCGGTTTTACGATAGAGTCCGTAACAAACAAAGGTTATCGTCTCGTATGCGATTACGACGGAATCAACATGGATTTTATCAAAAAAAGCCTGCCCGAAAATCTTCCCCTTAAATACTATTCGTACGAAGAAGTCACTTCGACGAACGATATCGCAAGAGAGCATGCAAACGAAAAAAGCGACATACTGATTGCCGCAGATTCCCAGACCAACGGGCGCGGCCGTAAGGGCAGGATTTTCTTTTCTCCGAAAGACACCGGCTTGTATTTCAGCCTTTTAATACATCCCGAGATTCCATTTTCAAAAGCCACATATATTACGTGCATTGCTGCCGAATCACTGGTTTTGTCGATACAGGATTCTCTCGGCATCGAGACTTCGATCAAATGGGTAAACGACATCTTTTTAAAAGAGAAAAAAATCGCGGGTATTCTGACCGAAACCTTCGGTTCTCTCGAAGAGGAATTTCCCGAATATGTCGTGGTCGGAGTCGGAATAAATATCTACCCTTTCGGCGAAGAGCTTCCTTCGGACATTAAAAAAAGAGCCGGTTTTTTAATCAAAAAAACTGATAATACCGACAATCTCAAAAACCTGCTCTGCATTAATTTCATAAAACATTTTTACGCATTTCTATCCGAAATCGACCGAAAAACTTTTCTTGACGGCTACCGCAGGCACTCGAATTTAATCGGCAGATACGTTCGTATACATAACGATAAAAAGCCCTCAAAAAAAGAATACGCACTCGTCACCGGAATTGATGACGAATGCCGTCTTTTGGTTACTTATGATGATAAAAAAACCGCAGCGCTCACAGGAAAAGAAGTCAGCGTCGTTAAATACTGATTCTTCAGGCGTTATAAACTTTGCCAGTTATTCGGCTTGACATTTCCTCTTTAGGCAGAGGTCTGTCGTAAAAATATCCCTGAACGACATTTACGCCGAGGCCGAGCAGAATTTCTTTCTGCTTCTGCGTCTCCACGCCTTCCGCAACGATTTTCATGTCGATTGCTTTGGCAAGATTAACTATATGCGTCAGGATGGTGAGATTTTTGTCAAACGCACTGTGGATAAATCCCTTGTCAATCTTTAACGTATCAAAATCCGTCTCTCTTAGGAGCGAAAGCGATGCTGCGCCGCACCCGAAATCATCCACTGCCACTTTGTAGCCGAGTTCGTGCAGCGAACTTACAAATTCTTTTAAGACGCTCGCCGGAAATTCATCGCTTGTTTCCGTTATTTCGATTTCAATCAGTTTTTTCGAAATTCCGTAGGCTTTTACCACATTGTCGATATCTTTTGCCAGATGGGTGTTCGAGAGGTTTCTTCGGGAAAGATTAACCGATATCGTCGGTATGTCAAGTCCCTCTTTCTGCCACTCTTTTATGTCTTCGCAGACTTTTCTCAAAACATAAAAATCCAGCGTGCAGACGGAATCGTTCTTTTCCATGATGGGAATAAATTCCTCGGGCGGAATGACATTGTCATCATGCATCCATCTGACAAGTGCTTCTCCGCCGCAGAGTGTATTGCTCTGCATGTCGATCTTGGGCTGGTAATAAACCTGAAATTCTTCCTTTTCGAGCCCTTCGAAAAGAATTCCTTTTAATTTTCTTTCGTTTTCGAGCTTTTCCTTAAGCTCCTCGCTCATATAATCCACGCTCTTTTTGCTGACCGTTTTGGCATATAAAAGAGCCGTGTATGCGTTGGATAAAATATCCTCCGCCTTCATGTATTCTTCGTTTATCTCATAGACGCCCGCAACCGAAGACACTTTTACGACTTTGCTTTTTCCCTCTCCCGGTCCGTAGGTGATTTCCACTTCCGTTTCTTTTAGGAAATCAAGTATTTTTTCGAGATTTTCTTTTTTGACAACGGCTATAAAATGGTCGCTTCCCTCTCTTGCGAGAAACTCGTCCGATTTTAAAATATCGCAGAGGTTTTCGGAGTATTTTTTTAGGAGCATGTCTCCCGCAATCATTCCGTATTTTCTGTTAAAATACGAAAACTTCGAAATGTCGAAATAAACGGCGCAGTAATTGCAGACTTTGCCTTTGCTTCGAAGCGTTTCGATTTCTCCGATACAGCCGTGCTCGTTTAAAAGTCCGGTTCTGACCTCGAGTTTGGAGATTCGCAAAACCTCCTGGCTCTGCGAGTAACTGTTTTGAATGAACATAATGATAAGCACAAAACCTATCGAGATATTTACGAAGGAATAACCGTAAAAGATACTCTGAATAATTGTTGCAATTCCCGGAATTATGATGTATGCGAGCATCGACAAAAATGTCACCGGATCTGTTTTTTTACGATTTTCAATCAGAACGGAAATGTTTATAAGAAGGCATATTCCGATTAATCCCATAGTCACAAAGAAGAAGGGATTTCGATGATACGCATTGCTTTCGTCGAAGTAATATAAAATGTCGGTAAACTGCGATACAATCAACACTATCATACAGAAAACCGCAATCCAGTAAACCGTGCGGAATCTTTTCTGCCCGGGAATTTTCACCTTTACTCCCGCTGTTCCGAAGAGCTGCACGGCGACATACATGGTGATAGTTATTACAATTAAAAACGTGGTGAAAAAGAGAACAAAATTCGCCACTCTGATCATTACAAACGCCGTTCTGCCTTCTACACCGTCATAGACATATGTAAAAAAATCGGAGAAAAGAAGTAAGCCGGCAAAGAAATTGCCAAACATAATCAACTGGTTTTTGTAATTCTTTTTGTCGTTTATCACAAGCAGTACCGTAAAAAGTGAAACAAATACGCAGAAGCTTGCTTCAAAAAGAAGAAATGTTTTTTGTATTGATAACGGATCGATCAATGCTAAACTCCTTATATTTCTAAACCCTATATTTATATATCGGCACGTAAAAAGAAAACATTATACGGATAAAAAAATATGCCGGACACCCGCGGGTATCCGGCAAAAAAATCATAAAAGATATATAAGTTTAGATTTCGAAAAGGTCGCTGAATTCTTTTAAAGCTCCGTCTGTATCATGTGCAAGAACCTTCTTTGCAAGAACTTTGCCGAGCTGAACGCCTTCCTGATCGAAGCTGTTTACATTCCAAAGGAAGCCCTGGAACATAATCTTGTTTTCAAAGTGTGAAAGGAGCGCACCCATTGACTCGGGGGTTAACTGCTTGCCGATGATGATACTCGAAGGACGGTTGCCCGCGAACTTCTTGTTGTTGTTTTCGTCATCTTTGCCGCAGGCAAATGCGATAATCTGAGCAGCAACATTGGCGCAGAGTTTCTTCTGGCTGGTAGAGCCCTGAATGTTTACATCAACACCTAACTGACTGTCGTTGAATCCGATGAACTGCAAAGGAATGATATCAGTGCCCTGATGTAAGAGCTGATAGAACGAATGCTGTCCGTTGGTACCGGGCTCGCCGAAGAGAACGGGTCCTGTAGGATAATTTACGAACTCGCCGAATCTGTTGACCGACTTGCCGTTACTTTCCATGTCAGCCTGCTGAAGATGTGCGGGGAAACGGCTCAACGCCTGCGAATAAGGAAGAAGTGCGGTTGAAGGGAATCCTAAAACATTTCTCTCGTATACACCGATTAAAGCATCAAGCATTGCAGGGTTTTCCTTAATGCTCTTGTTTGTGGCAAGCTTGTCTTCCTCAGCCGCACCGTTTAAGAAACGTGCAAAAACTTCGGGAGTAAAAGCAAGTGACAATACTGCGCCGCCTACAGCAGAACATGATGAGAAACGTCCGCCGATAAAGTCATCCATAAAGAATGCCTTAAGATATCCGCTGTTGGATGCAAGGGGCGAAGTCTCGCTGGTAACTGCAACCATATGCTTGGAAGCATCGAGACCTGCCTTTGCAAGCGCATCTTTTACGAATGATTCGTTGGTTAATGTCTCAAGTGTTGTACCGGATTTGGAAACAAGTACAAAGAGCGAATGAGCCACATCGATTCCCGCAAGAACTCCTGCAGCATCGTCGGGATCGACATTGCTTATGAACTTTGCTTCCATGTTGAAATTGCCGGTTTTCTTAGCCCAGTTTTCAAGGGCGATATAAATTGCACGGGGTCCCAAATCGGAGCCGCCGATACCTATCTGAACTACAGTGGTGAATTTCTCGCCTGCGCCGTTTACGATCTTTCCTGCATGAACATCGTTGGCGAAATCAGCGATTTTTTTCTGCTCACCTAC
Organism: uncultured Lachnospiraceae bacterium; assembly: GCA_902765365.1. Classification (GTDB taxonomy): domain Bacteria; phylum Bacillota; class Clostridia; order Lachnospirales; family Lachnospiraceae; genus UBA3766. Next base: position 4,596 of record CACWZK010000001.1, on the reverse strand, counting down.
ATAAAAATCTCTCTTGTTTACACCGTCTTTAACAACATCGTTACCGAGCTGGGAACGTGTAAGATGATGAAGCACGAGTCTCTTTTCACCTGTATTGATAACTGCGCCGTTGAAAAGTTCTTCGAATTTTTCCGTAAGCTCAGCCTCAGCCGCAAGTTTTTCGAAACCTGCGAGAATATCATCGTTAACTGCCTTGGCGGCATAGTTATATGAAAGGCCTGCTGCCATGGGCACACTGTAAGTCTTAACTCTCTTGGCGCCGTTTTCGCCGCTCATGACTTCTTTTACACTGACCTTTTCTTTTGTTTGAAGCTCTTTAAATGCCTCAAGTGTGTCGAGGTTTTTCCACTCTGCCATATTTTTATCCTCCGTAGATTATATCTTTTAAATTCTTTTTCGAATTGCAAAACTTATCTCGTCTTAACGGATTATACTTTATCACTCGACTTAATTCAAGAGTGAGCGTAAGCATCAAAGGGCCCAGTCCTCCGTTTTTATCCCGGGAACCCTGCAGAATTCATTCACATTGTGAGTAATGACAGTCATATCTCTTGAGAGCGCCTGAGCGGCTATCTGAAGGTCGTAAGGGCCTATCGGAGTTCCCTCCTTTTCGAGATATCTTCGAACCTGTCCCGCAATCACAGCATCTTTGCCGTCAAAAGGGATAATCGTAAAAGGAGCTAAAAACAACTCCAGATTAAGTCTGGTTTTTTCACTCCATTTGCTTTTGGCTGCACCGTATTCAAGTTCGAAAACCGTGATTGAAGAAACAGCCATCTGAGAGGGCGAATACGAAAAAAGCCTCTCCGTAAGCTTTGGGTAGGTGTTTTTCATAAGGTATATGCAGATATTTGTGTCAAGAAGAAACACTACAAATCCTCCCTTGGTGATACTTCATTCCATGAAGGCTGTTCACGATCATTCATAAAATCATCCGGAAAATCTCCGATTACCTGACGTGTACATGCCCACGGATCGTCTGCGGGATATGCTATATATATTTCTCCGATTTTACCTATATAATAATCTTTAATTTCTGTTCTCATGTTTTGCGGAATACGAAGCGCCTGGCTGTTTCCGTTTTGAAATACTTTGGTAGTCGTCATAAAACACCTCCTTATGTACATACACCTTGTACACACATTATAACCTGTCTTTATGTGTTATTCAACAGAGTATACGCGGATGTTTTAAAATAATGGAAATACCTTTGTTTTTTTGCTATAATAACTTTTCGATGATGATCATTTTCATCAAATCTATTTCAGAGGTTTTATTATGAAAAAAATAGTACTTACCGGCGGCGGTACAGCCGGTCATGTTACTCCCAATCTTGCACTGCTTCCCAAACTAAAAGAACTCGGATACGAAGTAACATATATGGGTTCCCTCGACGGAATCGAAAAGAAGCTTATCGCGGATTTTGATATTCCTTACTATGGCGTCCCCGTCGGAAAATTAAGAAGATACCTTGACCCCAAGAATCTTACAGATCCTTTTAAGGTTATAAAGGGTTACCATGAGGCCAAAAAATACCTAAAAGAAGTAAAACCCGACGTGGTTTTTTCAAAGGGCGGATATGTGGCTGTTCCGATAGTCCGTGCGGCTGCAAGTTTAAAAATTCCCTGCATTATTCACGAATCGGATTTAACTCCCGGTCTTGCCAACAAGCTTTGCATTCCCAAGGCCCTCAAGGTCTGCTGTAATTTCCCCGAGACAGTGGAAAAATTACCTAAAAACAAGGCAGAACTCACAGGTTCACCGGTCAGAGCCGAACTATTCGAAGGAAATGCGGAAGCTGCCAGAGAAATGTGCGGTTTTAACAAAGAAAAACCCGTCATTATGGTCATCGGAGGAAGCACAGGTTCTGTTGCCATCAACAAAGCAGTCAGAAAAGCACTTCCCGAACTCTTAAAAGATTATCAGGTAGTTCACTTATGTGGCAACGGACGTATAGACAATCTGCTTTTAACCACCGAAGGCTACAAACAGTATGAATATTTAAAGGGTGAATTAAAAGATGTAATGGCGATGAGTGATTTGGTTATCTCCAGAGCCGGTGCAAATGCAATCTGCGAACTCTTATCCTTAAGAAAACCCAATCTTCTGATACCTCTTTCAAAAGCGGCCAGCAGAGGAGACCAGATATTAAACGCAAACTCATTCGAGTCTCAGGGATTTTCGCTGGTTTTGCAGGAAGAAGACCTGGATGAAATAACACTGGTACAAAAGGTAAAAGAACTCGACGAGAACAAGGAAAAATATGTTGCTGCCATGGAAGCAAGCAACCAGATAAATGCAATCGACAAAATCATTGCACTCATTGAAGATGCGGTTATAAACCGTCCTTAAAACGAATTATGAGATAAAAAAACACGGCTTTGAGTCGTGTTTTTTTATGATAATTTATAAATCTTCGAGAATATCAATCCACTCTTTGATTATATTAACTTCTTCGCTGGCTTCTTTTACGGCCACGCTCTTTTTGACCTTTTTGTAAACAGGTGCCTCCATGGCATCCTTGCTTCTTCTTATGATAAGACTGACTTCGTCCTTGTCAAAGAAAAGAGCTATAGGTCCGCCGGCTTTGAATTTATAAATCTTGCCCGCAAGCGATTCCTTTAAGAATTTCTGTCCGTCGTCCTGATCCTTTGCATAAACGGAAAACTTAGAATCGAACTTCTCATGGGAACTTAAAATCTTGCAGTATGTTTCAGGCTGTTCGTAATCCATTCCGCCGATTTTAAAATCGTTTCCGATTATCTGAACTTCGGATTTAAGGCGATTGTTGTACTGCGCCACTATCATTACACAGTCGGAACCGCCCTTTTTCTTGCCATAGCGAAGCGCAAGATCGTATCTTAAGAACGGAATCTTCTTGTAAACGCCGCTGATACAGTCGTTTGCCACCGCGCTCTTGGCCTTTTTAATCATCGAATTTCTGGTTAAATCTCTCGTTGAAATCTTTTCGAATTCGCTGTATTCGCCCTTGGAAAATGCTTCCTCGAGTGTGGGCTTTAAAAACGCCTCTTTGTATTTGGACGAATATGCTTTGTGCTTCGAGCCCATCTTAAGGAAATGGGGAAGCATGTAAACACATATAAAAATCGCCACCAAAAGTAAAAGCACGACTAACGAATTGCCCCATAAAGTAAGATTGATGACCTTTTTGAAAACAAGGAAAACATATACTCCGGTAGCAACGAAAACAAGCAGGGAAACAAGTTTCCATATGATGTCTGCCTGAAGATATTTAATTCTGAGTGCGTTCACGCTCTCTTCGGGAGAAACGCTCTCTGTAACTTTTTCGGTACTTTCAGCCATAAAGACCTCCGATATTTGTCAACAATTATTTGGTAAGGATATCTTTAATATTTGCGAGTTCTTCAGCTGAAGGCGAGGTCGGGTTCCAAAGCATATTCTGACCATCGTTTTCATATCTGGGAATCAAATGAAAATGGAAATGAAAAACAGTCTGACCGGCACAGGTACCATTGTTCTGAACTAAGTTAAATCCGTCTGCTCCGAGTCTGTCGGTCATCTTAGTCGCAAGTCTCTTCGCAAGAATCATAACCTTGGCCGCCTTTTCTTCGGGAAGCTCGTAAAGATTCGCATAATGCTCCTTCGGTAAGATGAGAGCATGACCCTTGGTAGCGGGACCTACGTCGAGAATAACGTTAAAATCCTCATCCTCATATATTGAATTGGTGGGAAATACACCGTTTGCAAGCTTGCAGAAAATGCAGTCGTCTTTCATTTGTTTTCTCCTGATTAAGTATTTTTCTACGCCCTAATTACTTTACTACTCGGCATATTCAATTATAATATCGTCTATTTTTATAAGCAAGCAAATTTAAAACGGCTGTGGGTGTTTTTAAAATAAACACTTTATGCAAGAACAAACCTGACGTTTCCTATCTGAATTTCGTCACCTTCCTTTATTTCGCGCTCTTCGGATTTTAAGCGCTGTCCGTTGACAAAGGTTCCGTTGGTTGAATTTAAGTCGTAAAGAAATAATTTCCCCTGAGATTCGTCAATCTGGGCATGCATCCTGGATACACTCCTGTCATTAAGAAGAATGTCCACACAATCCTGCCTTGATCCCAAAACACAGGGGAAAAAGTCCAGTTTTGCATCGGGAACGGAATTATCCCTGCTGATCAATTTTCTTGAATTCCCCTCGGGAAGAGAAATGAGTACCGTTCCGAATTCCGTATCCTCCAATGTATCCTCTTCTTCGCTTAAGTCGGGTTCATATTTATCAAATTCAAACTCTTTTTCCGGCGGTTTCTTTTCCGGCAATTTGGATTTCATTAAATCAAACAACCTGTCAATTGTTCTTTCTATTTTCCCTTTGTTAAGTTCTTTTTCTTTATTTAGACTAACGTTTTTATCTATATTGGGAAAATCTTCACCGGCTTTGGTATTGATATTTTCCTCTTCTTCCTTTTCGGCTTTAAGAATTTCATACAGATTTTCGGCATCAATGCTGCCTTCCTTTGCCCTGCGATACAGCTCATATACTGTCCTTACCGCCGCATGATTTCCGTTGTCTATGTGTTCCAAAAGATATTCTCATCCAAGTCCGAAAATTTG